>CAZLGJ010000038.1:0-21850 GCA_964559075.1 uncultured Glaciecola sp. | reverse complement strand
TGGTGGTCACAGTCGATAACTCAGCTGGTCCTCTCACACTTACAACACCAGCAGGGTCTGAAACCTTTACCGAGAACCCCATCAACATAGCATGGGAAGTCAATGGTACCGATGCTGCACAGTTTAACTGCACCACCTTGGATGTGAAACTTTCCGATAATGGTGGTGTCACTTATGAACAAATGATTGCTACGGGGCTACCGAATAATGGCTCAGCTAGCGTCAATTTGCCGGTAACCAACGGCTTGCAACGTTTTCAAACCATGCAGCTAAAATGCAGCGACAATATTTTCTTTGCCTCTAATCGCGGTACGTTTTCTAGTAATATCGAGGGCATTCCTTTAACTATTACTGCTCAAACGCCATTAACAACCGACGAGGATACTGCCTTTACGCTGTCTTTAAGCGATTTTACTACCAATGAAGCGGCATCCTCATTAAGCGTTTTAGCTGGCAGTAACTACACCTTTAACGGTTTGACTGTCACGCCAAGTGCAAACTTTAACGGTACGTTAAGTGTAAATGTGCAAGCTAGCGCCGGTGCCAATACCAGTGCCTCATTTGCCGCGCTAGTGACCGTCAACCCAGTGAATGATGCACCGGTTGCCAGTGACAGTTCGGCGAGCTTTGTGGCCAATACAACGGATAACCTCATTACTTTAAATGTGAGTGATGTTGATGCAGACGCCTTAACTCTCATCGAAGCTTCCAGCGATGGTAGCGGGAGCGTAACAATTGACGGCTCAGCACTATCCTACTCGCCTGCCGCTGACTTTACCGGTACAGAAACGCTTAGCTTTACTGTTTCAGATGGGATGATAAGCGATACGGCACAAGTTACTGTTATCGTCACTCCTGAGCCTGTCGTGCTTACCATAACAGGTTTTACACCCACGACAACCACCGAAGACACTCCGGTGCAAATCTCAATAGAGGACTTCACTACCAATATTCAAGCGACAGGTATGACGATTTTGGCAGGTAATAATTATACTGCGACCGATACGACCATTACACCTAACGCTAATTTCAACGGCACGCTCTCAGTTAACGTGCAGCTTGTGGCTGGCGATGTCTTAGCGGAAGTATTTGTTGCAACCATTCCTGTCACGCCAGTTAATGATTTGCCGGTGGTGAATGATGAAACGCGCAGCACCACATCTGGCAGCAACCTCAGTATCAATGTGCTCAGTAATGATAGTGACGTAGATGGCGATGACCTGTCAGTGACTAGCATCGAATATTCGGGTACCGGCACTGCGTCATTAAACGCCAACAATACTATTAGCTACATGTCAGCTGCTGGCTTTACTGGCACCGACACTATTACCTACACGGTAACTGATGGCACCGCATCTGTGACCGGCACGGTTACCATTTCTGTGACAGCGCCACCGACCAATGGTGGTGGCAATAACAACGGCGGCGGTGGGGGCGGTGGCTCACTGAATGCTTGGGTGATCTTTGGGTTACTCATGCTAACGGTGTACCGTCGCATAACAATTCGCAGTAAGCGCGTAGGCTAGTATTATTTTATTGAGGGAACAGCATGATTTTATATGGATCTACCACCTCTCCCTATGTACGCCGGCTACGTTTGTGGCTGGCAGATAGAGAGTATACTTTTGAACAAATAGCCGTATTTGAAAATCAATATCGAGCTGATTTTGCCCATATCAACCCAGTGATGAAAGTCCCTGCTTTGGTCGAAGGCGACCAGGTGTACTTTGATTCAAACGTCATTGCCGAATACTGCCATGACAAATACGGCGTCGGCTTTTTGCACATGGACGAAAAAAACATACTTGCGCTTATTAACGGCGTGCTAGATTCGATGGTGCAGGTATTGATTTTGAGCCGTGAGCAGATTACTAGTGAACAAGCGCCAATATACACAGGGCTTCGAGAGCAGCGTGCCCAATTGTGCTTTGCCCACCTTGAAAAACTCCTCGGAGATGAGTGGTTTACGCATTGGGATTACCTCACAATCAGTTTGTATACCATGCTGGACTGGGTGGTCTTTCGACAGATGACAGATTTTTCAGCATATCCTCGCCTAACAGCCTTTTATGAGGAGCAACAAAAAAGGGCCGATGTTCAAGCCACCGACCCTCGCTTATAACTGCATTACTAGAGGGGGATTAGAACTCCCCTCTGATCCCTATCTTGATACTACGCCCTGGTAGCGGAGCGTCTTCTTTCACGAAGGACGTATGTACTTGCGCAAACTCATCAAAGATGTTTTTCGCTTGTGCATAGAGCACCACATCATTACCCTGCCAGTCCAAATAGTAATTAGCTGTCGCATTAACAATGGTATAAGCATCAGTGTGTGATTCATTTTCTGCTACATTGTCTTGCTCAAAAACGTGCATGACATCTACCTGAGCAAACCAATCACGCTCTTGATAACTCAGCTTAGCACGCGCCCGCATCGGCGATGTACGCGGTAAATACCCACCATTTTTAATTTTGGCATTTACATAGTCAGCTTGTAATAAGCCCTTGAGTTGCGGCGTAAATTGATAATTAACCTGCGCCTCAAAGCCGGTCAATGTTGCATCCACCTGACGGTATGCGTAGACCGGCAAGTCACCGCCATGTCCATGACCTTCATGTTCATCATGCTCATCGTGCTCATCATGTTCATCGTGCTCGTCATGTTCATCATGCTCGTCGTGCTCGTCGTGCTCGTCGTGCTCGTCGTGCTCGTCGTGGCCATTATGCTCAAGCATATCTGACATAAACCCGGTATCCGTTAGCGCAAGATAATTATCAACGCGATTGTGGAAGAGGTTTAACACAATACCTAGATCACCGGTGTATTTGCGCCACGAGATGTCGATATTTTGCGAGGTTTCCATGTCGATATTTAAGCCGGCTTCCTCAATATCCAAATGGCCATCGTGTTCTTCAACGTTATAGAAGGCACCAATCTCATAAGTACGGGTAGCTATATGTGCACCATTAGCAAATAGTTCAGCGGCTGACGGTGCGCGCTGTGCATAAGAAAGCGAGACACCGTAGTTATAACCCTCTTGATAGTCATGGACAAATCCTGCGGAGAAACTGACTGGCGTGTAAGAGTCACTGACTTTTTCCAGTTCATGTTCACCCTCATGGTCGTCGTGCTCGTCATGCTCTTCTTCATGCCCACCGTGCTCCAGCATAGCTTCGACATCGACGTTTTCGATACGTGCACCAAACTGATACAAGATATCGTCTGCGTGATATTCACCTAGCCAGGCTAGACCAAGCATTTCAGTGGTAGATGGGGGAATAAATGCTTCTTCGCCTACCGCACTAAAATCTTGATTTTTATATTGAATGCTCAACGCATTGCGCAGATGCCCTGTTTGCTTGAGGATAAAGTCAACTTTGGCTTCGTGCATTTCGTTATAGAAGCCTGTTCCTTCAAACCCTTCTTCTATTTCTTCATGCGCATAATCAGTGTAGCCATATTTGGTGTTAATTTGGCTAATAAACGCATGGTCAAGATTGAGTTCAGAAACAAGCTGAACACGATCTTGTTGCATTTTGGCAAATACGCCTTCCTCGTGTTCGCCATGCTCATCATCATGCTCATCGTGATCATCTTCGTGCTCATCGTGTTCGTCATGTTCACCTTCGCGCTCGTCGTGGCCGTGACCATGAGAGTGACCAAGAATACCGTATTCTTTATCCAAACGCCCAACAGATATACCAACAAAACCATTATCTAACAAATAACTTGCACCTAGCGTGAAACCACTGCTTTCGAACTGAGAGTTGGCAACCACACCATCAGCGTGACCTTCATGTTCATCGTGTTCGTCATGTTCATCGTGTTCGTCATGCTCATCATGTTCGTCGTGCTCATCATGTTCGTCATGATGCTCATCAGCGTCATGATCTGGAATTTCATACTCATCTGCATCATGCATGAAAGCATTAAACGTGAATACCAGATTATCAACGCTCGTTTTGCCTGTTAGCGTAAAGGCATTGGCTTCATTGACCGTTGCATGCGACAAATCAATCGCCAGCTCATTGCCAGCTTCTGTACTAATGCGGTCATCAACGACGTTAACGACACCGCCGATGGCGCCACTGCCAAAGAACAATGTCGCTGGTCCACGAAATACTTCGATTTGTTCAGCAGTACCGGTATCGGTAGCAACGACGTGATCGGCACCTACGCGAGATGCATCCGCTGTATCAAGACCATTTTGCGTAATTAATACTCGCGGTCCATCTAAGCCACGAATGATCGGTGTACTTGCAATACCGCCATAAGCGGTTGAGTGCACACCAACCATGCCTGTCAATGTGTCGCCAAGTGTTGCAGCTTGTTGATTGCGCAGTGCATCACCCGCCAATACAGAAATAGGTAATGATGACTCAACTAATGACGCATGCAGCGGCACCGCGGTCACGTCAATGACTTCAATAGAACTAGGTGCGAGTGCAATACTCACGTCTGTTGCATTATCGTTTAAAAATACCGTTTGATGCGCAAAATTCGTTGCTGATACGTGTAACTCGTTGACGTTTGCAGGGACATTTTTAAAGACAAAACGACCATTTTCGTCTGCGACTGCGGTCAAGTTAGCGCTTTTAATGTGGACTTTGGCATTGGCCACTGGGGCTTGGTTTTGTTGATTGATTATTTGCCCTGACAAGTCTGCGGCTTGAGCAGACACGGCCAATGACATAGATACGGCGAGTGCGATTTTAGTTAACACAATACTACTCCTTGGAAGATATTCTTTTTATGACTATTATTATGTTATATTATCACACTCACTACACAAAAAAACATTGCGCATTGAAAAATTGCGCTATAACACTATGTTTGCCATGCTTAGCAGTATCTCATTAATTCAAAGATAACCTCAGACTTGCAGCGTTTTGATGACCCGAGCGGGGTTGCCAACAGCGACTGAGTTGGCAGGGATATCCTTAGTAACAACCGAACCGGCCCCAATGGTACAATTATCGCCAATAGTAATCCCCGGTAAGACCACCGCATTCCCCCCAATCCAGACATCGTTGCCGATGCTAATAGGTAAGCCAGATTCGGTTGAGCGACGCTCTATGGGATTGAGTGGATGAGTCGCGCCAGTAATCAATACATTGGGTCCAATAAACACATTGCTACCAATGCGCACTTCGCAGACATCAAGGATAGTAAGGTTATGATTGGCGTAAAAATTGTCACCGATAGAAATGTTATACCCATAATCCATCCAAAAGTTCGGCTCAATCAGCGCTCGGCCTGAGAATTGAATGAGCTTAGCAAGAATGGCGTGACGCTCTTTATATTTATTCGGGTCGAATAAGTTATATTTGTGACAGGCAGCTTTGGCGCGCTTGCGATCGCGTAGGATTTCTTTGTCCCAACTATCGTATGGGAGCTCCGCTAACATTTTTTCTTTTTCGGTCTTTTTTTCGGTCATCTAGGCTAACCATACTTTGGTAATACAACGTCATGTAAATATGGCTAGCCTAGTCAACTCCCCCTAACATTTCAAGGGATAACTGACGTCATGCAAGCAAGATCATGATTTGTTCTTTGGGGTCTTTATCGCGGCACGCTTCAATGTCGTCCTCGGACCAACCTGAGTTGATCAATAGGTCATGCGCGATTTGTTTGGCGGCAAACGATGCTTCTGGATTGTGATACACCTTGATTGCCATTTCTTGATATTCATCCATAACTGCCTCATTTTTCAATAGTTTTAACAAAATATTGAGCATTGAAAGCACAAAAGCTTCCATTTAAGTGTAGGAGCATTTTGACAATGTCATGAGATCAGTTACGCAATTAATTTTAGATTAGTTCAAATATTCCTTTGATGAATGTCTATTAACACTGTAAACAATAGCGCCTAACCCGCTGTTCTACTAGTAAATTCAGCAATGTATTGGCCGCCGTCAATCGTCGCCACAAAGCGCACTTTTTTTTGGCTACCAGCATCGGCAAGCTGGTTTTCCAGATCGGTTTTTTGATACCAGTAATATGGGCTATCTTTCATGCCCATGCGAAACACATCTGCTTCACCATTTTGGTCAACGACAAACATCGTCATGGTATCTAACGGGAAGGTCGCATTGGCAGTCGTGATGCCATTTTCAATATAGATGCTGATTTGCAGTTCATCTACTTGCAAAATACAGTCTTTGGCCAAAATATCACAGTTGCCATTGGCCGGAGCCATTTCGTAAAAGCGGATTTTTTGTGCGTCGTTTTCTGCCCACATGTCCGCCGCAGCGAAGCCTAAAATCAATAAAATGGGCGCGACAAATAACGCTATTTTGGTGTGCTTGTCGAGTTTGGAAAAAGACTTAATCATGGTGGGTCCCGCAAAAAATAACGCTGTTTAAAGAAGCTTTATCATAACAACTTAGCCCAGTGATATAAAGGCTTTGGCGTGGTTATTTGTATACAAAAAGAGGTGTGTAAAACAAAAAACCCCCAACCGAAGTTGAGGGTTTTACAATGTTGCTAAATGTCTATCTTAGTGATCGTGTGCTTCAGCGATTTCACCGTGTGGTGAACGGAAGTTGTCAACTAACTCAGAGATTTCTTTAGGTGCTGGCGCAGTAGATTTCAATACGATGAATGCTACAGCGAAGTTAACGATTGCACCAACCGCACCGAATGCGTTAGGTGAAATACCTAGGAACCAGTTAGCGTCTAAGCCACCTAAGAATGAAGTACCTGGGATGAACATGATGCCTTTGTGTTGGAATACATAAAGCATTGTTACACCTAGACCTGCACACATACCTGCAATCGCGCCTTTATCGTTCATAGTGCGAGAGAAGATACCCATCATCAGCGCTGGGAAGATTGACGATGCTGCTAGACCGAAGGCTAGTGCAACTGTACCTGCCGCGAATCCTGGTGGATTGAGACCTAAGTAACCTGCGAATAGAATCGAGACTGACATCACGATACGACCCCACATTAGTTCGGTTTTCTCATCCATGTCTGGCGTCAAGATACCTTTCATCAAATCATGTGAGATTGAAGATGAAATCGCAAGTAGTAGACCCGCAGCGGTAGATAGTGCTGCAGCAAGACCACCAGCGGCAACTAGGGCGATAACCCAGTTAGGTAAGTTCGCAATTGAAGGGTTAGCTAGTACCATGATGTCACGGTCAACTTTAACCATTTCGTTTGTTTCAGCGTTAGAAGTGTACTGAATTTTGCCGTCGCCATTCTTATCTTCGAATGCCAATAGACCAGTGCGTTCCCAATCTTTAAACCACTGAGGACGTTGTTCGTACTCAAGGTTTTGACCTGGTGCTGGCTCAATAGTGTTCATTAGGTTGAAACGAGCCATGGCGCCAACAGCTGGAGCAACTGTGTACAGTAACGCGATGAATACTAGTGCATAACCTGCAGAAGAACGAGCAGCTTGTACTGAAGGTACAGTAAAGAAGCGCATGATAACGTGAGGTAGACCCGCAGTACCAATCATCAGAGATAAGGTGTATGCGAACATGTTCAATGAGTTACCAAGTGTTGCAGTTGTGTACTCTTTAAAGCCAAGGTCAGTTACTACCATGTCTAACTTATCAAGCAGATATACACCACTTCCGTCCGCTAATGTAGAACCAAGACCTAACTGAGGAATTGGGTTACCAGTTAACTGGAACGAAATGAAGATAGCTGGAATTGTATAAGCAGTAATAAGTACAATGTACTGAGCGATCTGCGTGTAAGTAATACCTTTCATACCACCTAATACAGCGTATACAAATACAACAGCCATACCGATGTAAAGACCTGTGTCATATTCAACTTCTAAGAAGCGAGAGAATGCAACACCAACACCTTTCATCTGACCGATGATGTAAGTAACAGACGCTACGATTAAGCAGACGATTGTTACGATACGTGCAGTACGTGAGTAGAAACGGTCGCCGATGAATTCAGGTACGGTGAACTTGCCGTGCTTACGCATGTAAGGTGCAAGACACATCGCTAATAGTACATAACCACCAGTCCAACCCATCAAGAAGACTGAGCCGCCGTAACCCAAGAACGCGATCAAACCCGCCATTGAGATAAATGATGCCGCTGACATCCAGTCAGCACCGATAGCCATACCGTTTTGGAAAGGGGTAACACCACCACCAGCGGCATAGAAGTCAGCGGTTGATCCTGCACGTGCCCAGATGGCGATGGCAAAATACAAACCGAACGTGCCGAAAACGGCAATGTATGTATAAATCTTTAACTCATCCATTACGAATTCTCCACGTCATATTTTTTATCTAGATCATTCATTTTCTTGCCATACCAGAAGATAAGAGCTAAGAAGGTATAAATTGAACCTTGTTGTGCAAACCAGAAACCTAACTTGTAACCGCCCAAACGGATTGCGTTCAATGGTTCAACTAATATCAAGCCGAAACCAAAAGAAACTACAAACCAAATGACCAAGCAGATCTTGATTACGCGAAGGTTCTCTTGCCAGTAAGTGCTTTGATTCTCCACAGAGTTCTCCCAAATCGTCATCTGAGGCCAAAATTGAGACCACATCGACTATTAAGTAAAAAATGATGGATTGATGCGTGAAGGCTAAAACTTGTTCAACCGTGAACGTGTCATCCATCGCCAGTTAAAAAGTTTATAGATTTGTTAATAATTTGATATAAAACCTTAGTCGCAACACCTATTTTTGTTAGCAAACGTAGATTTTTGAGAGAGAGCAAGAAACGTTTAATATTGACAACAAAAACTTAAAAATACGCACCAAAGCCTTTAAAAACAATACACTAGCAACATCATCCAGAATATTGAATGCGACTAAAGAGGGATGGCGTTGTAAATTTTTATGTAAAAACACGCCTTAAGTGTCTATTTTTCACTCAACCCAAGTAACACTAAAGTAGGGTGGTTTGTTAACATTTATCTGTGTAAGTGCTTTATTTTTGGTTCAATGAGCGTCGATACACAAATTCTGGACGAAAAACGTTGGTCAAAGGTGTAGGTACTGGCAAATGATACACATCTCGCAATACCCATTTGGCTGCCATCATCCCCATTTCGGCTATCGGGTTGTGAATGGTAGAAAGCGTTGGGTAGGTGTATCGAGCGAAGATTAAGTCGTCAAACCCCACAATTGATAACGTTTTGGGGAGTTCATAGCCAAGCTCCCTGGCAGCGTACATGGCACCGGTGGCCATTTCGTCATTACCGCAGATAAGCGCAGAAAAGCTCTGGCAGTGCTCATGGATCGCCTTGATCCCCGCTTTACCGCTTTCTTCTGAATAATCGCCGACGTAAAACAGGCTCTCATCAAAGCGTAAATCATATTCAGCCAGTGCACGTTTATGCCCGGCTAAACGCATGTTGGCATCTTCTTTAAAACTCGGCCCTGATATATAGGCAATCACACGATGCCCCTTTTCGAGCACAGCTTTTGTCGCCAAGTATCCGCCCATTTCATTATCGACACTAAAACATTGCTCAGCCATGGCCTCGATGCGGTGATTGATGATACACAACGGGATATTTTGTTGATGTAGTTGCAGTAAATAATCGTCGGAAACGGCATCCACATGCAGTATTAACGCATCGCAGCGACAGCTCAATAAAAACTCGATGCCGTCTTTTTCATCTGCTTCTCGGCTGTGCCCGGCGGTGATGATGGTGTGTTTACCTGCATCTCTTAACGCTTGCTCAACCACCGATAGCATGTTGCTAAAAAACGGCCCACTAAGCTCTGAAACCAAAATGCCCACGCGATTAGTTGTAGAGGATGCAAGAGACTGCGCTATCGTATTGGGACGATAACCGAGTTCATCCATCGCCGCTTGCACTTTATCTTTGGTGCGCTGACTGACTTTGGCTTTGCCATTCATGACGCGAGATACAGTGGCCAGTGAGACCCCTGCTAGCTTTGCAACTTCGTAAATGGTAGCCATGCGTTTACTTCTTCAATGTCATATATTATCTACTTGCGCGAATATAACATATCTCGATAGGCATGTGCGCTGTCTTTTAAAATCCGCTGTTGGCTTTGATAATCCGTATACACAATCCCAAAACGCTTACTGTAACCTAGCGCCCATTCAAAATTATCCAATAGGCTCCAAGCAAAATATCCGCGCACGTCCACGCCCTGTGCCATTGCTTCAGCCAGTGCGTCAAGATGCGTTTGGAAATAGGCGATCCGCGACTCATCACAGACTCGTCCGTCCCTTAATTCATCGGGCATAGCCGCGCCATTTTCTGTGATATATACCGGTGGTAAGGGATAGTCACGGTGCATATCTAATAACACATCGGTAAAGGCATGAGGGGTGATTTCCCAGCCCATCTCGGTCTTGGGGTACTCGTCCATGTCCACATACCGATACCAGCCGTTGCCATCATCACGGTAGACATTGCGGGTATAATAGTTTAGTCCTAAAAAGTCTATTTTAGCGCTAATGATTGCCATGTCATTTTCTGCAACAGCGGGCAAAATATCAGGGGCTAATTTGTGCCACAAATCGGGATAGCTACCTTTTAGGATTGGGTCGAGATACCAGCCAAATAAATAATCATCGGCTTGCCGAGTGGCGCGTTTATCATCTTCGCTATCACTTAGGGGGTAACCGGGATGAACATTGACCACTATGCCTGCCGGCACTGTTGGCGCAATAGCGCTGATCTCTTGCATAGCAAGGCCATGAGCCAGCAGCAGATGATGTGATGCTAGGCGGCCGTTACGTGCGCCTGTTAAGCCAGGTGCATGCACGCCTTCTTCATAGCCGAGATATCCTGCGCAGAACGGCTCGTTCAAAGTAATGTAGGCATCGGCTTTAGTATTAATACGACTGACAAAAGCATGCACATAGTGAGCAAATGCCTCAGCAGTGTTTCGGTTCAGCCAGCCGCCTTCATCCTCTAGGTACTGCGGCAAATCCCAGTGATAAAGGGTGATATACACCTTGATTCCGTTAGCACGTAAGGCATCAATCAAGGTTTCGTAAAAGCGCATGCCGTGCTCATTAACGCTACCATTTTGGTGCATGACGCGCGGCCAGGACACCGAAAAACGATACGCGTCTACGTTTAGTTCACACAATAAGCGCAGATCCTCTTCCCAGCGAGCAACGTGGTCACAGGCAACATCGCCATTGCTACCGTCCGCAATAGTGTTCTGTCGAGCACAAAAGGTATCCCAGATGCTGTCCAACCTCAGGTCGCGCGCGCCTTCAATCTGAAAGCTTGAAGTAGCGACACCAAACACAAAATCTCGTCCTTTAGCCTCAATGGTGGTGGGTAACGTCAGTTTTTTCATTTCATTTACATCGTTAATCTGAAAGGTAACAAGAATTTATGTTTTTATTGCTAACATTCATTGAATTAATTGTTGGAACATGTAAGACTTGAGTCTATATGAAAGCGCTTACATTTGTTAATGTAATGTTTCTATCAACAAAAATCAAGTATTACGAGGATAATTATGGCATCTTCTGCACCTGGTAGCGTGGTCACGTCCACCGAACCGACTCAACCCTATCGCTTTGCGCTCATTGCGCTTACTTCATTGTTTTTTATGTGGGGCTTTATTACTTGCCTCAACGATATTTTGATCCCTGCCCTCAAAGGTGCATTTGAGCTCAGCTATACCCAAGCCATGCTGATTCAGTTTTGCTTCTTTAGCGCGTATTTCTTGGTATCGCTACCAGCGGGCAAGCTAGTTGGCAAAATTGGCTACCAAAAAGGCATTGTCGTAGGCTTGAGTATTGCTTGTTTGGGCTGTGTGTTGTTTTATCCCGCAGCCGCGATGAGTGTCTATGGCATCTTTCTATTTGCGCTCTTTGTCTTGGCCTCAGGGATCACTATTTTACAGGTATCGGCTAACCCCTACGTGACCGTATTAGGTAAACCGGAAACCGCATCCTCGCGTTTGACCATGACACAAGCGTTTAACTCTTTTGGCACCACCATTGCGCCATTTTTTGGGGCATTTTTGATTTTTGGCGCTGGCGGCGAGCACACGGTAACCGATGCTCAGGCTGTTAAACTCCCCTATTTAATTTTAGCCATGGCACTTTTGGCGTTGGCAGTTATATTTGCCGTCCTCAAATTACCGGCTATTAGCGCGAGTAACGAATCTAGTGGCAGCATCAGTGAGGGCTCTGCATGGCAATATCGCCATTTGCTTTTTGGCGCTGTGAGTATCTTCTTGTATGTCGGAGCCGAAGTCGCGATTGGGTCTTTTTTGGTGAACTACATGATCCAGCCCGACATTGGCGGTTTTGACGAAGCCACCGCAGCCAAATTCATCGCCTACTATTGGGGTGGCGCTATGGTGGGTCGTTTTATTGGTGCTGTCGTTATGCAGTACATTCCTGCTGGCAAAGTATTAGCATTTAATGCAGTAATGGCCGTGGCCTTAATTATCATTTCAGTCAACAGTTCTGGCAGCATCGCTTATTATGCGATTTTGGCTGTGGGACTGTTTAACTCAATTATGTTCCCGACAATTTTTTCGCTTGCCTTACAAGGTCTAGGTAAACACACCGCACAAGGGTCTGGTATTTTGTGTTTGGCCATTGTCGGCGGCGCCATCGTACCGCTATTACAAGGTGTCTTAGCGGATAGCATAGGCTTACAATTATCCTTCCTACTGCCAATGTTGTGCTATGGCTTTATCATTTACTATGGTGTGCGTGGCCATCAGCCCGTTACTCAGGAGCAATAGATAATGAACTACCAGACTACTCCTCGCACATTTATGTTGTCATTAGTCGCAGTTAGCGTACTGAGCGCTTGTAGTGGTGAAGTCCCAAGTGCAACTAGCGCCGATGCAAACGTCCAAACGGTCGATAGCAGTCTTGCCCACCCTATTTGGCCCAAACTCGATATTACTATTAAGCCTGATCCAGCCATAGAAGAACAGGTTGAGCAAATTCTTGCCACCATGACGACCGAACAGAAGCTCGCACAGATGATCCAGCCCGAGATCCGCGATGTGACCATTGAAGAAATGCGCCAGTACGGTTTCGGGTCGTTTCTCAATGGTGGCGGCTCTTACCCGAATGCCAACAAACAAGCGACGCCTCAAGAGTGGATCGATTTGGCCGAAGCCATGTATCAAGCGTCTGTTGATGACAGCCTTGACGGCTCTAGCATTCCTACTATGTGGGGCACTGATGCAGTGCACGGGCATAACAATGTTATTGGCGCAACGCTGTTCCCACACAACATCGGCTTGGGTGCAGCAAACGATCCAGATCTCATTGAGCGCATTGCGCAAGTAACAGCTACCGAAGTATTAGTCACTGGCATTGACTGGATTTTTGCTCCTACGGTTGCCACCGTGCGCAACGACCGCTGGGGGCGCACCTATGAAGGTTACTCAGAACACCCAGATATCGTGCGCGCATATTCAGAAGCTATTGTACGTGGCTTGCAAGGTGTGGACGAGCGCTTTATGGCAGATGGCACAGTCATCAGCACGGTCAAACATTTTGTTGGCGACGGCGGGACGACTGACGGGGTCGACCAAGGCAACACCATAGCCACTGATGAAGAACTTTTTACCCTGCACGCACAAGGGTATGTCGGTGGACTGACAGCAGGTTCACAATCAGTCATGGCGTCGTTTAATCGCTGGAACGGCAAAAAAATTCACGGTGATCAGTACCTGCTTACTGAAGTGTTAAAAAAACGCATGGGCTTTGATGGTTTTGTCGTGGGTGACTGGAATGGTCATGGTCAGGTGGCAGGGTGTGTCAATGAAAGCTGCCCACAGGCAATCAATGCCGGGCTCGACATTTTTATGGCCCCCACACAGTCATGGAAGGCGTTGTGGAGCAATACGCTGCAACAAATCAATGACGGTGTCATTCCGATGACGCGGGTCGATGATGCTGTGCGCCGGATCCTGCGCGTCAAAGTGCGAGCGGGATTATTTGACAAGCCCAGCCCCGCACAACGTACTTTTTCAGGCAAAACCGAGCTACTCGGAGCACCAGAGCATCGCGCAGTAGCGCGCGAAGCCGTGCGCAAATCACTGGTCATGCTCAAAAACCAAGATAACTTAGTACCATTATCACCTAATCAGACTATTTTAGTGGCGGGTGATGGTGCCGATAATATTGGCAAACAATCCGGTGGCTGGACCATTACATGGCAAGGTACCAACAACCAAAATAGCGATTTTCCTGGCGGCACCTCCATTTATGGCGGTATAGCAGAGCAAGTCAACGCCGCTGGCGGTGAAGCAATATTGAGTGTGGACGGCAGTTTTTCAGAAAAGCCAGATGTCGCAGTGGTGGTATTTGGGGAAGAGCCCTATGCTGAAGGCGTTGGTGATATTGCCAACCTAGAATACTCCCCCAATGACAAATCTGATCTGGCTTTATTGCGTCAGTTACAAGCCCAGGGTATTCCAACCGTAGCAGTATTTATTACCGGTCGTCCGCTGTGGGTGAATGCCGAGCTAAATGCGTCTGATGCGTTTGTTGCAGCATGGCTGCCCGGTTCTGAAGGAGGCGGTGTTGCTGATGTGCTGTTACGCGATAGCAATGACGAGATCCAGTACGACATGACCGGTAAACTCTCGTTTTCTTGGCCTCGTGACCCCAATCAAATTGTCAATATCGGCGACGCTGATTACGCCCCTCTCTTTGCCTATGGATTTGGCCTAAGCTATGGTGATACCGATACCTTAGGTGATGATTTACCAGAGACGATCGCACGTCAGGTACAAGATAAAGATTTGGTATTTTATGATCGCTCAACTCAAGCCCCTTGGACCAAAACACTGGTAGCCGCGTTTAACAGTGCCCCCATTACAGCGAGTACCCAAACGATTGGCGTGGTCAATTACCGCACGTTAGATAGAGAAGTACAGGAAGATGCGTTTTTAATTGACACTGCTGGTGGCAAATACGCCGGCGTGCGCTTTGCTGGGAACGGTAGCGTGCAGGATTATTCAGCAGCTTTTACCACACCCAAAGCGTTAAGTGTCATGGTCAATGTCACGACAGCACCGTCTGATGCCGTCCAGCTAGGCTTAAACTGTGGCTCGGTAAGTAACTGTAGCAATGTCGTGGATATTGCGCCCATACTTGCTTCGTTACCGACTCAACAGTGGCAGACTTTACGCATTGATGCAGCATGCTGGCAAAACACCGGGATTGATTTTGGCAAAATTGCCGAAGGCTTGAGCATCATTACTGCCGGTACCATGCAAGTGGCGTTTTCTGACATCGCCTTTGTGCAGTCGCCAGAGTCTAAGCGTCTAGATATGACCTGCGCTAACAATCAATAACAGTTCGCTGGTTTTATCCCATAAAAAAACCCCGATGTTAGCAACATCGGGGTTTTTATTTATCTACTAACCGCAGTTATAAGGATGTAATTCTCACACCCACCGAATAACGCGTACCGTATTGACCAGCAAACAAGAACTGCTCTTCAAAACGACCAAAGTGCTGCTCTGTTTCATTGGTGAGGTTAATACCTTCAGCAAACAGGGTAATGTTGTCAGAAATATCGTAGTTGATACTGATATCCCACTGCCCATATTCTTTGGCAAACTGAGGCGGTACGTCCGAGGTGCCCTGAGATTGACCTTGACCAATCAAGTACTCGTCACGCCAAGCATAAGTTAGACGAACCGATAACGTCTCATCCTCAAAGAACGCTGTTAAGTTGGCAGAATCACTCAAGCCTTCTAGCGCTTTTTGCCGCTGTAAAATATAGGGGTTGTATTTGACATCGCCGTCCACAAAAGTAGCATTTGCAGCGACACCAAAGCCACTATCACCAATGAGATGCTGGATCGCCAGCTCGACACCGTTTGTTTCGCGCTCTTCCACATTCTCAGGTGAGCTAAGACGCCAAGTAATCAGAGGATCCGAGTTGGGATCTGGCTCAATTTCACCATTGGCATTGGCAAAACCGTCAGCCGTCATTTGAGCAAATACAGCGTCATCGGTAGCTTGTTCGCCACGCCCCTCAATGGTAGCCACCGCAGCATTCCAGCGTTGGCCAAGGTAAATGTCGTAAAGCCCGTCAATTTGGACGTCAACGGTACTGGACGCAATCCAATCATCCACTTGCTTCCAGAACAAACCTACTGATGCATAGCTGCCTTCGTCATAGTAATACTCTAGCGATAAATCGATGTTAGTGGATTGATATGGCAACAAATTGGTATTGCCACGCCCGCCAACACGAGAACCAATCTTCGGACTGCCCGACAGGGATAAGCCGCCTAATAAATTACCAAGGGGAGCACGCGTAATAGTTTTGCCAGCTGAGAATCGACCCACCAAATCATCGGTCAAGTCCACTTTGATATCAAAGTTGGGTAACAACAAGTCATATCCACCTGCGTTTGATAAAGTGCGTACCCCATCAAATTGGGTGATCCATTCTGTTGGTGAAGACCAATTTACTTGGCGCGCAACATTGCTTTCAGATGGGCTAACGACATCAGTCTCCTCATAACGCAAGCCGGCGTTGACCACCACAAAGTAATCCTGCACGTCAAATTCCCAGGTTGTATTGACATAGGCACTAATGGTTTCTTCTTCCACCGATGAAGTGGTGTTGGTCGTGTAATATGGGTCTATCACATATTCATTGGAGCCGACAAACTCAGAGGTGATATTCGCGACTTGTCTGGCAAGCGCTTCATCAAAATCAAATGTCCAATAATACCCGGGGCTCAAATCTGCACCACCACCAGCGAACTCGTCCAATAAGCCCGCAGTAGAGTTAAGCGTAAACATGCTATCGGGGAAGATTGCTGTATAGCTCGGGTTAAAACCTGGACCACCGCGAAGTCCTGACCAGCCACTTGAGTCGCCCAGAACTTGCTTGGTCCAGCTACCGCCGGCAAGGATCTTGGTCAAGGCAGGTGCAAAATCATACTCGGGGAAGTACTCAATATTTAACTGTGCCTGCTCAATGTCAGATTTGCCGGGGGAGTGTAAAAATTGACTAAAGTTTGAGTCAATCTCAGAGGCCGCAAGTTGATTCGAGCCGTTATTCCACAATACGCTAAAGTGCGGAATATCACCTGACAGATAGGAATATTCTTTGGTGTCCAACTCAGGCGAGCCCAGTATAATTTGGCCAAAGCTACGTAACCCAGGATCGCCACCATTGTCGATGGTGATATATGAGTCGTGGTAATCAAACTCAACATTGACGCTGTCGTTGACTTGATAATCGAGGTTAAAACCAAACGAACGCATCTCAAAGTTAGTGGTATCACGTGAGGCGCTAAAGGAGCCGTCACCACCAGAGGTGTTGAGATACAACGCCGTACCGTTTTCATCTAGTTCATACGAGTTTACGTTTGGCCCAAAGTTATTCCATATCCCCCAACCAACGGCATTGCGTCCGGTGGTGACCTTGCTGATGGTATAATCGCTGGTTAACAACAGATCATCGGTTACAGCAAACTGGAAAGTAAATTGTGCGTTCTCACGATTTCGCGAAATATCTTCAATCCCATAGTTCATATCTTTGGGGAAAAAGTATGCCGCTGTTGGCTGTAGTTCACCATTTTCATCCGGCGCCATAAAGGATTGCAGCGGGTTGCCATCGGCATCCACAGGACGTGGATCTACCGCGTTAGCGCCAGTCAAATCAGGCAGGTCGACATTAGCTTGCCAGCCCTGGACGTTGGCAAGCTGCTTTTGAAAATCTCGGCGGGAAGCTGAGCCGGTGAACGCAAAACCGATGCGGTCGTCAGCAAAGGTTTGGCTCCACAAAGCCGCGACTTCTGGGATGGTATCATCTCCCTCTTCGTTAGAGGTGTCGTGATTCGCCTTGACGGTAAGTGAATACTGTAAGCCCGGCTGAGATAAAGGCTTTGCCGTAACAATATTGACCGTGGCACCCAAACCGCCCGATGGCAAGTCCGCGCGCGCGGTTTTGTATAGCTCTAACGCACTGACCCCTTCAGAGGCTAAGTTTTCAAAATTAAACGAACGGGAGAAACCCGTTGTTGGCATTTGACGGCCATTGAGCGTAACTAAGTTAAAACTCGGGCCAAAACCACGTACCGTGATCTGGCTACCCTCACCATTGGCACGACTGACCGAGACCCCCGTGATGCGCTGCAGTGATTCAGCCAAGTTAGTGTCTGGAAATTTTCCCATTTCTTCAGCCACAATCGCATCAACGACACCTTGGTTGTCGCGCTTGATATCCGCAGAACGAATCAAGCTGCCTTTAATACCTTTAACCGAAATGACTTCAACATCATCGCTGGGATTGGCTTCTTGTGCAGCAGCAGGTAGCGCAAGAGAAGCACCCATCAGCATCGCAATCGATGCTGCTAGTTTAGTTTGTGTAAATATTGGTTTTTTCATCATCATTACTCTCTATGCTCTACCTAATTATTCCGTCGCTGTCACAGTGACGTTTTTAATGATGACCGATTGGTCTTGTTCGTTGAGATACATTAACAGCGAGCTGTACGTATTGGCGGGATCTTGGGCCCCAAACGCAATTGTATATTGCGTCATCGCCTCTCCAGTTACCGTCACAGCATCCGTATTGAATGAAGGATCGACATCGGGAAATGGCAATCTTTCAAAGCGAAAACGCACGTTAGTATCGCTACCACCTTCAGGCAAAGCCGCATCAAAGGTGATGGTGCCGCCATTAGGGAAGCTCATTGGATATAAGCTGGCATTGTCATTAGAGAAACCCGCCCACGATTCTGCGCCAGTCGGCCATGCATAGGTAGCACCCATTTTAGTCGCGCCACCAAACTCTACAAAGAGCGCCTGATCATCGTATGCCGTAACCATCACATCTTTGATCATGACGGTGGCATCACGCTCAACCAAATACATGATGAATGAGCTAAACTCAACTACGCCGGTTTGTGCCGGGATCGCAATACGATATACCGCTTCGTCAGTCCCGGTAACAGTCACGGTTTCAGTATCAAACACAGTGGCATTATCCGGGTGCGGTAGGTTCTCAAGACGGAAGAACACATCAGTATCGACCGCATCACCTACTAATGCTGCGCTGAAGGTGATGTGTCCACCACGAGATAAGTCTAACGGATAGAGCGCAGTATTAAGATTGGCAAATCCAGCCCACGCCTCTGCCTCAGCAGGGAAGTTATAGTTGTCACCATCTTTAACCGCGTTACCAAAGACGCCTGACATATCTGCCTTAGCAGCACTTGGGGTCACTACGATATCAGACACGCTCACACCTTGGTCACGCTCGACAATGTACATCAAGAATGATGAGTAGGTATTTTCAGCGTCTTGCGCAGGAATACTTACCGTGTACTCTGTCGGTGTCGACCCTGATATAACCACATTTTCCAAATCAAACGCTGGATCGGTATTTGGGTGAGCACGACGCTCAAAGCGGAAGCGCAAAGTCGTATCCGCAGCACCTTCTGGCACAGCGGCGGTAAAGGTCAAGCTTCCACCCACCGGGAAAGTAAACGGATAGACATTGGTGTTTTCATTGGCGAAACCGCCCCACACTTCAGCATCTGCTGGGAAGGTATACACACCATCGACAAGTGTTGCACCGCCAAACACGCCAGTCATGACAATGCCCGACGGTTCCGCAGCCGTTACCACGATATCTTTGATAATGACATTCGCATCCATGTTTTCAAAGAACATCAAAAATGAACTAAAGGTATTGTCACCTTGGCTATCAAAGGTCAACGTATAAGTCGCTTCTTCAAAACCAGTCACCGTCACATATTCAGTATAGAATGATGGTTCAGTGGCAGTGGCATCTGCATCACTAAACGGCAAGCGTTCAAACTTAAAGCGCACGTTCACGTCATCCGCGCCAGCAGGCAAGACACCAGTGAAGGTCACTGAACCACCGTGTGGGAAGCTAAACGGATACAGTGCATCGTTGAGATTAGATACTCCACCCCATGTTTCTGAGCCAGCTGGCCAGCTATAAGCAGAGGTTGTTGCGTCAAATGATACACCACCAAACAACCCGGTCATATTGATACCGGTCGGTGCAGGGGTATCACCACCGCTACCGTTGTCACCGTTGCTGCCGTTATCACCACCATTATCAGAACCGCTATCATCAGAACCGCCGTTATCGACATTACCGCCATCACTACCGCCGGTGCTACCACCAGCTGCAGCGATAAACTCCATGTTATTCACTCGATACACGGTATCTGCACCTGTTCCCCATGTTGGGAACACCATGATGACATCAATACCTGTAGGGTCGAGCGTACCGCCATCGACAAGATCTAATAAATCAAAGGTGAATGTCTGCCAGTTCTCAGAAGGGTTCATACCTTCGTTGCTAGTGTTGAGATTCACTTCAATAAATTCGCCTTGATTGGCATTTGATTCAAGCTTCAACAACCAGCCTTCGTTACCACCGGCAGGAGCGTTGACGACTTTCAAATCAAAGCGGAACACACCGTTGGTTAAAATACTGCTAACATTGACAGGGACATCATTACCACCATCACTGCTGCGTCCATTAAGCCCTAATACTGTGCCACTGTTGCCGTTTTGCACGGCAAACTCGACCACTTGTCCCTGCTCACCGTCAGCAACAAAGCTTGGCGCTGAACCGCCACAGCAATCCCATAATGCCCAGTCGCTATTGACCGCACCACTGCCTATCATTGTGGCCAGTGGCGCAACGGCTGCCCCACCGCCAGGTACAAAGAACTTGACGTTTGCTACGCGATAAATCGTATCGGCACCCGTTCCCCAGGTAGGAAAGATCATAACCACGTCAATCGCAGTAGGATCAAGCGAACCAGCATCCAGTAAATCAGCGATATCAAAGGTAAAGGTCTGCCACTGCGCAGATGGGTTGACAGCTTCATTGCTAGTATTGAGATTTACCTCAACAAATTCGCCTGGGTTCGCATTTGATTCAAGTTTGAGCAACCAGCCTTCGTTACCACCTGCAGGCGCATTATCCACTTTCAAATCAAAAGACAAAACACCGTTTGCCGCGATCTCTGACACATTGAGAGGCGCATCGTTACCGCCATCACCACTGCGAGTGATAAAGCCCATGACGGTACCGCTGTTGCCGTTTGCTACGGTAAAACGCGATGCCGTGCCTTTGACTTCATCATTAATAGTTTCTGGTGTAGAACCACCACAGCAATCCCACAAGACCCAATCAGTGTTGCCCGAAACAGGGAACTCTGGAAACGTTTGACCGCCAACATCTTGCAAAATCGCCACATTATCCATGCGGAAGCGAGCACCATCACCCGTCTGCCATGCTGGGAAGACCATGATGACATCGAGTAACGTCAAATCCACGCCGTTGTCAGCCACATCTTGCAGCGGCACGCGATACGTTGCCCATTCGCCTACGACGGGTGCAGGACCAAAGTTAACTAGGTCAGTTTCCCATGCACCACCATTGGCTTCATCGGCTTCAATTTTGAACTTCCAGACAGAGTCAGGGTTGGTCGGAGCTGCTGTGACTTTCAAATCAAAGGTCACATAGCCACCATCAATCATGCCCAATGCATTATGTGGCGTGGGACGTGCCTCTGATGTTGGGTCGGGAGACAGGAATAATGCACGTGTAATGAAACCAAATACCGTGCCGTCGTTACCATTTTGAACTTCAAATTCGTATACATTGCCACGTTCAGCATCGTCAGCAACCAGACCTGGCGTTGAACCGCCACAGCAATCCCATGCTACCCAATTCACATCAACTTCATCGTCAAAGATGGTAATCGGATCAGGCGCACCTGGGGTTAAACTTGGCGAAGGTGCACGACCTTCAACTAACATACCGCCATCTGCAACATCAACATCATAACCTGGGGCAGTAGTCTCACAGCCACGGCCGGTCACTGGGTCAGCTGCACAGCGATACACG
>CAZLGJ010000037.1:0-22036 GCA_964559075.1 uncultured Glaciecola sp. | reverse complement strand
TTGGCAACATAATCAACGGCGCCCAATTCGAGCGCCTCAAAGGTGGCGAGTGCCCCTTGCTCGGTGAGTGATGAGACCATCACCACCGGCGTAGGGCGCTGTTGCATAATCAAACTGAGACAGGTAATCCCGTCCATGACGGGCATATTGATGTCCAGAGTGACTGCGTCGGGTTCGAATGAGAGCGTCTTAGCCACCCCCTCTTCGCCGTTTCTTGCTGTTTCAACGGTGAAATCATGACTCTCTAAGATTGCTTTAATATGCTTACGCATCAGCGCGGAGTCTTCGATAATAAGAACCTTTTTGTTTTTCACTTAACTCACATCCTCCAATAGTTGTGATAAATCGCATTCATTTAACAAGGCTTTTGCTTCAAGCACTTGGATCATGCGTTTTTGTTCCTTCAAGTTCACCACTTGTCCCATCATGCGCGCTTGCTCATCTGATAGGTTAGGTGATTGTTCGATTTGTGATATCGGTAAGCGAATGACCTGTGCCACTGAATCCACCACAAAGCCGGTACGGTGACCGTTGAGCTGCATGACGATGATACGCTGACGATCAGAGCGTTCCATTTTGCTCAGGCCAAAGCGCGTACGCATGTCAATCACCGGCATCACGGTGCCGCGTAGATTGACCATACCTTCAATAAATTCAGGGGTTTTGGGCACGCGGTCAAGCTGGTCAGGAATGCGTGTAATTTCCTGTACATCTTCAATCGAAACTGCAAATTCTTGCTGATTCAAATGAAATACGACCAATTGTGCGATATCTTCATCCATTGACACTTCTTGAATCGCTTGATTCATCTCGTCATCCTTTTGTTCCCCAGCGGCATCCATGACTTGGCGCAAGGCGTGTTGTTTAAACAGTGCATCGGTACACAACACAGACACTAAACGCTTACCGTTATCCAGGCGACACACATAGTGAATGTCGTTGTCGTCTCCACTGCGCAAAAGCGGTGGCACTTCATCACGTGCATCGTTGTTGACGCGCAACACTTCACGTACTTGATCAACTACAAGTCCCACCTGCACACTTTGTTGGCCATAAGCCGTGTTGACCACCAAAATACGCGTGTTTTCATTGGTGGCTTGATTGACCAAACCAAATAAACTGCGCAGGTCAATCAAGGGCAACAAGCGCTTGCGCAACTCCATGATGCCCAGCATGTAGGTTGGCGTATTGGGTACGTTTACTACGTTATCGGGCATGCGCACGATTTCTTCAACATCCATGAGGTCAAAGGCAAACTCTTGTTGGTCTACTAAGAAACTGACAAGCTGATTGTCTTCCTCTAATGCTCCTTCAACATTGCTAAGAGCATTGACCGTTTGCTGTTCGATGTTGGATGCCCGCGCAATAACTGCGTGAAAATCTGCACTGATGATATTTTTGACATTGAGTAACTGGGTCAGTTTTTTACCATCATGTTGCTTGATAACGCCATCAAGTAGCGCCGCATCCACGCTATTGGTGACGTGCTGGCTGCGATCAACGAGTGCTTCATCGGCAGACGTCACTTGCAACACCTTATCGACAATCAAGCCCACAGGGGTACCAATATCGGTGATGATCACCCGTGATGCATCGTTATTAGGCTGTTGTTCGAGTCCTAAGATGGCGCGCAGGTCCAAAATAGGCAACACCACACCGCGCAAATTGGCTAAACCAACCAGCGCAGGGGGCGTTAAGGGCACTTCAACCGTGTTGGGGATGCGGATGATTTCTTTGACTGACTGCATGTTGAAGCCAAATGCTTCATTGGCAATCGCAAAGGTAACGTACTGTGAACTTAAATCATCCACAGCATCGACTTCGCTTCCCTGAGCATGCTGTTGCATGCTCTTCTCTAATGGATTGCCCAGCTTACTTTGCGGCTCATCCGTTGTTGCCGAAGGTGCGTTGACCCCCGACGCTTCCATGGTGACTTCAGACATAAGTCATCCTCCTTTTAGACAAGGCTAATACTTATGCGCTTTGTAACTCATCAGCTATGGACGCAATCTCTTCAATTGCCGCGGCAAGCTCTTCTGCACTTTGTGCTTGTTGACGTGACGCTGCTGAGGCTTCTTGCGAGTTGTTGGCCGCTTGTTCGTTGGCTGCCGCAATCTGCTCCATACCGCGTTTCGCTTGCGATACGGCAGTGACAATTTCTTGCGCACCTTGACGAATTTCTTCGTTGCCATCCACCAATGCTGAAGTTTCGCTCTCAATTTTGACCAGCGCAGCGGTCGTTTCAATGGCTTTTTTGGCTTCAGCGTCAGCGAGGTTTGCGACATCGGCGAGGTCAGCGCGCACTACGTTGGCTTGATCTTGGATGGATTTCACCAAATCTTTGATCTGCTCAACGTTCTCGGCAGCATCATCAGCTAAGTTTTGAATATCGTCAGATACCACGGCAAAGCCTTTACCAAACTCACCCGCACGTGCGGCTTCCACCGCACCGTTGACTGCTAACATTGCGGTTTTAATCGCAACCGTACCGATGGCCTCTGACACTTTATCGATTTGACGAGCCACGTCTACGACGGCATCGATGGCTTGCATGTTTTGACGACCGACTTCTACTGAAGTGTTGATGCCTTTGATCATCTCATCGACATTGGCTTTGTTTTCGTTGAGACTCGCTTTAAGCTGAGTGCCTAACTCAACCGCTTTACCGGCTTGGGTTTCAGCAATATTAACGCCTTGTTCGATTTGCGTAATCCCGCTCACGGCTTGTTCAACAGCTGTTGATGCTTGCTCCGCACCCAGTGAAATTTGGCCAATGGCCGTCATGATTTCAGTCGCTGAGCGATTGATTTCTTCCACGCTAGAAGACAATTCTTCGGCAGTGGCTGCAACTTCTTCGGATGATTTTGCAATGTCGGTGGAGTTTTTGAGTTCTTCCGTAAGTAACTCAAGACCTTGAGACGCCTCTTCTGCACCGTTTAAGGCAAGCGCTTGTTGCTCTAGGCTTTTGATAACCTGTTCAACCGCGGCAGACTGCTCTTCAGCGGCCGCAGCGATAGCTTCAGAACCTTTTTGCGCATCAGCTGATGACACGTTCATTTGAGTAGCGGCTACGCCGAGTTCTTTTGAGCCATCGTAGATGACGGTCATGCTTGCTGCGATCTTAGTCAGCTCGGTATTAATCGCGCGGCCTTTTTCGGCCTCTTCCAACGCAGCTTTGGCAGAGTCTGTGACCGAGGTGGTCAGCTTTTCGGCTTGGCTTTGGATTTGTTCAATTTGTTGGGCAATATTCGTAGCATTGCGCTCAGAGGATTCTGCAAGGGTGCGCACAGTGTCAGCCACAACTGCAAAGCCTTTACCATGTTTGCCCGCGCGACCAGCTTCAATCGCTGCGTTTAAGGCGAGCAAGTTAGTTTGGTCAGCGATGCGCATGACTTGCTTAACGGCTTCATTGATTTTGACCGCTTGCTCGGATAAGGCGTTGACCATAGATACAGACGCGCTTTGACGATCTGAGGCAAGTGACACATTGCTGACCAGCGTGTTGATATCATTTGATACTTGGCTTATCAAATCTTGTAGTTCTAAGGTTTTACTCGTTGAGGTTTCGGCAATTTCTGACTGACGCGTGACGCGGCCGCTAATTTGCGTCATGGCGGCAAGGCTCTCTTGGCTTGCACCTGAAGACTGTTCCGCACCAGTTGCAATTTCGTTCGTAGCGGTTGCAAGTTGGTCACGGGCAGAAGCGGCTTCGGTAATACCACTGGCGAGTTCTACTGCGGCAGATGCGATTTTTTCTGCTGCTTGTTGTTGTTTGGCAAGCGTACGTGCACGGCGACGCTGCTCTTCAGCTTCGCGTTTGGCGCGGGCGTCGTTTTTGGACGATATCGCAGTAACTGAGTCTTGCGCTGCTGGGGCGTTCTTCTTAAGGGCCATAGGTTCACTCCTTGGATGGCAAAGTGGGGGTGTTGTATCTATTCCTTCCCCTTAATATACCTACAAGTAGACATAAGAATACAAAGGGATAATTTGTGTATCGGTACGCAGTGGGAAATTCTTATGCGACTAACGAATGATTTTTTTGTCGGATAATGCGCACAAAAAAGCCCCTTAAACGGGGCTTTTGTTCACTTTTTTAGAAAGGTTAGATGTTTTGTCTCACAAAATAGCGCGTTTTTAGCGTTATGACTCGATAATTGGATTACTTTTGTTTGAGGATGTAAACATTTTTTTCCATATCCATTTAAACGGTTTGCTAAAGGATCCAAACATCTTGGCGAGGTCTTGCAAAATCAAATACAGACACGGCACTAACACGAGCGTCACTAGCGTGGCAAACATCACGGCAAAGCCAAGCGCCACCGCCATGGGTATGACAAATGATGCTTGTAAGCTAGTTTCAAACATAATCGGCAGTACCCCACAGAACGTCGTGATAGAGGTGAGGGTGATTGCCCTAAAGCGCGCACAACCTGCTTCTACGACGGCCTTTTTGATGTCCATGCCCTGACGACGGCGCTGATTGATAAAATCCGTCATAACGAGTGAGTCGTTGATCACCACCCCAGCCGCTGCGATTAAGCCAAAGTTAGACATCATTGAAATATCCAAGCCGAGCAAAAAGTGCCCCCAGATGGCGCCAGTCATCGAAAACGGGATAACCGACATAATAATCAGCGGCTGCCCGTAGCTTTTGAGCGGGACGGCAAGCAGGATGAAGACCATGATCATGCCGGCAATAAAGAACATAATCTGCTCGTTTTGCTGAGCCTGTTGTTCTTCGATACTGCCACCGAGTTCAGTGCGCACATTGGGGAAGCGCTCAAACAGTTGCGGGAGCAGCTCATCTTTGATGGCCTCAACCACTTCGTTTGGCTCAACCAGCTGCTCATCAATTGAGCCCCACACGTAAACCGAGCGATAGCCCGATTCGCGGCGAATGTATGACACGCCTTCAGTCTCGACGAGTTCTACCACATCGCCGAGCATGACCTCTCCGCCTTGTGGGGTTTTGATCATAGTGTATTTGAGATCGGCAAAGCGCTCACGGGTCAGCTGTTCGTAGCGCACCATAACTTTGACTTCTTCACCGTCGCGGATGATGCGCTGCGCTTCACCGCCGAAGAAACTCAAGCCCACTTGGCGCGCAATATTGGACAAGTCCAGACCAAGCTGTTCAGCCACGGGCAATAGCTCCATTTGGATTTCTTTATTAGCCGGGTCAATGGTGGAGCTGATATCAAACAAGCCCTCTTGCTGTTGCAACAGCTCGATAAAGTAACGACCCGCTGCGTTGAGGGTAGGAATATCCGCACCGTAAATCGCATAACCAAATTCACCGTCACTACCACCGCCGTTAACATCATCTTGGATAGTGAAGGACTTCATTCCGGCGATTTCCGGCATGCGTTCACGCCACATCCGCGCCAGCTCAAAAGTATCCATAGGACGTAGCTCTTCATCGACTAATGGCGCCAAGATTTGTCCATCGGTACGGCCTTGGTTGAACGCGAGAATATCACGCACCATTTTTTGGCCATATTTGGCCTCGATGTCGGCATCGACATCGAGAATGATTTGTTCGATAGTTTTAATCGCCGCCACTGTGGTGGCATCAGACACGGTTTCGCTCATCTCGATATTAATAGATGGGAAATCATGAGGTACTTTGGGCGTGGGCACCATGCGCACGTAGTTACCTTGAATTAAGCCAAGGCTTACCATAAAGATGGCAATAAACACAGCAAACACGGACCAGCGCCATTGCGTACAGCGCTCAACAAAGCGCTTATATTTACCGTTGATAAAGCCAAAATACACGCCGTTGAATTTGTGGCGCCAGTGTTTTTCTGGCAGCGGTTTAAAGTTGGTATGTGCCAAATGCGCAGGCAAAATCAGCTTGGACTCAATCAAGCTAAACGCTAGACACAAGATCACGACTACCGCGATATTGAAGAAAAACGCACCTTCTGGGCCTGATGACATCACAAACGGGGCGAATACAGCAATGGTCGTGAGTACCCCGAACGTTGCGGGAGTCGCAACGCGTTTCGCGCCGCGCACGACGTTATTGACCCCGCCGCCCTTGTTTTCTATCTCGGTATACGCGGATTCGCCAATGACAATCGCGTCATCGACCACAATCCCCAGCACCATGATAAAGGCAAACAGCGATAAGATATTGACCGTCACCCCAAAGACCGGCATCATCATGAATGCGCCAAGGAAGCACACCGGCAGGCCGACCATGACCCAAAACGCCAGTTTAAAGCGCAAGAACAAGGTCAGCATAATGGCGACCAAAATCGCCCCTTGGAGTAAGTTCCCCAGCATCATATCCAAACGTGCATTAAGATAATACGTCATATCTACCAGCACTTTGATCTGCATGCCGCTAGGCAGTTCGGCGTTTTTCTTTTCGAGGTATGCTTTTACTGACTCTGCCACCGGAATGGTATCTTGGGTTTTGGTGGCTTTGACAGATAAAAAGATGGCGTTTTCGCCAGAGTAGCTAAAGTAGCGTTCGCCTTCGGTAAAACCATCTTTGATAAAAGCAACTTCTTTGAGCAACACGCGGCCGCCGTTGGCGCCAATTTTGACCGGGATATTGCGAAACTCTTCGCCGTTGTATTTTTGCTTTTCAACCCGAATCGCAATGGTGCCAGAATCGGTGCGCACTTGACCGGCAGAAAAGTTAGCTGAGTATTTGCGTACCGCCGATAATACATCATTGATGGTCAAATCATACATGCGCAGTGTATCGGGGTTGACCTCAATGGCAATTTCATTTTGCGGCGCGCCCACACTGGCAAGCGATACATTTTGCAACTGCAGAAGTTCGTTTTCGATTTGTAGGGCGACGGGTTTGAGTTTTTCCAATGGGTAGTTGCCAACTAAGGACATCTCCATGACGTCTTGTTGAAATTCCGCCTGGGTTACCTGAATGGGCTCCATATCCGCAGGGAAGGTGCCGATACTGTCTACGCGAGTTTTGATTTTGTCCAAGACCTCAGACATATCTTCGCCTTCGCGGATCCGCAAGCTGATCCGTCCGCCGTTGCGAAACGAGCGTGAAATGCCTTGTTTGACTTCGGTGATGTCTTTGATGGCCTCTTCAATCTTGATTAAGATACTTTCTTCGATCTCTCGTGGCGCAGCCCCTGGGTAGGTAGCCTGAATGTTGATCCAGTTGATTTCGATGTTGGGAAACATCTGACGCTGGATGGTGCTGTAGCTCACTAGTCCCATGACAATGATAAAAATCATCATCAGGTTTGCCGCGACCGGGTTGTTGGCAAAAAACGCAATCAAGCCGCGTTCACTGGGCGCTTGGTTGGCATTGCTGTCCTCAGGGAGAGCGGGGGTATTAGGGCTTTGTTCTGACATACTGCCGCTCCTTACTCTGTTTCGCTATCGCTAGCGGCTGGGGTGGCAACCACGGTATCTTGGGAATTATTGATGCGTACTTCCATGCCATCAAGTGGGTACTCCGGCAGCGTCATCACGACCTTGTCATTGGCAGCAAGCCCCGAGTCGATATAGAAGTATTTTCCTTCTTCTCGCAGCACGGTGACGTCTTTGATGCGCAACTTATTGTCATCATCGACCACCCAAACCTTGCGGTTGGTCACTAAGGTTTGCGGTAGCTTGAACACGTCATTGATGGTTGTGCCGTTGAATTCAACATCGACATAAGTGCCGAACTTAAGTGGTTTGGCCCGACTAACAATCCCATAAGGATCGTTGATTTCGACCACGAGCTGGGTCATCCGAGTGGCGCTGTCAATCACGCCCATATCACGCGTAATACTACCTTTGCGCTGCATTTTGTCAACGTTGCGCGTGTGCAAGGTGGCGTTAACGCCAATGATATTGTCAGGCAAAAAGATGGCGTCGAAACCCGCTACTGGGAATACCAGTTCCGCCGTTTCGATGTTGTTGATTTGTGCCACCGTCACGCCGCGATTGACAAACTGTCCTGCGCCCACATTGCGCGATACAATCAGTGCATCATAAGGGGCGCGCACAGTAGTATCACCTAAATCACGCTGGGCAATTTTGAGGCGCGACTGAGCTGATTTTAGCGCTGCTTGCGCGCTGAGCAGTTGCGGTTTACGCAAATACAAGTCGGTAACAGAGGCTGCCGGCAGGTTTTTGGCCTCGCGTTTGGCGACATTGCTGCGGGCTTGTTCTTCAATGAGCGCCGCTTGAGCGCGCTGGACTTCGGCTTCCGCTTGTAACACGGCAGCTTCATAAGCATCGGCTTCGATAGTGAATAACACATCGCCGCGTTTGACTTGGCCACCGGCCACAAAATTAGGGTGTAAGCTGATGACTTCGCCCGAGACCTGCGCGGATAGTGCGGTAGTTTCTTTTGGCTGGATTTCGCCGTTGCCGCTGATCACCACCTGATGATCGATGGGTTGAATCGCTTGGTAACTAATGTTGGGGCGAGTATCAACCGGCTTTTTTTCGGCCTTGTCTTGCGCTGATGCCTTGATCCCCATCATACCGGCAGTACCAAGCACTAAAATGAGGACGGGTAAGCCTATTTTGATGGCAAGTTGTTTGCGCGATGTTTTGGTGGCGGTTGGAGAGCCGGGGGAGGTGGGTTGAGCCATGCAAATACCTTTTACTTTTTAATGCTTTTTTTGCATTGATACATTGGTGCATAAGAGTGCACTAACGACCATATTGTTGATAAACGTTATCGGTAGGATAACGATATTTTTGTTATGGTAAGCATAAATAAAGTAAATGTCATTTTGTGTCTGCAAATGTAACAGGGTTTTTCTTAAGGTTGATTTGCCAGCCAATTTTCATAGCGCAGGCCTGCCACGCGGTTGAATTCTTGGGTGTTGTTGGTCACTAAAATCAAGTATGTATTTAATTCGGCACAAAAAAAGCAGCACGATGGCTGCTTTTTAATAGTAAAGGTAAGTGTGCTACTTGCTCGCAAACTCCGCGATTAGCTTGGCAAAATCTGCATGCACATACTTGAAGTTTTGTAAGCCATCGTTGTTAAAGCCATCTTGCACCACTAACAGCCCTTTTGGGTATCCTGGTAGTGTTGCTGCAGTCGACTCAATGCCGTCCGTTTCTTGGGCGCCGTCTATCACGTCACCTGCGGTGATGCGAAAACGCGCGCGAAACGCATACGGAGCGGCTAGGTCATACAGAGCATAGCTGTCATTGCCTTGAGAGGAGACCACTAAATACGCTTGCTCGCCGCGATAGACGCTCACCCCTTCAATATCCGCAGTGATACCGTTTTTGCTATCGACCACGTCAATGAGTGTTGGCGTTGTTAGCCCGGTTGGGACATCAGCAAATGCCCAAATGCCGTGCTCTTCTTCGCCAACAAACAAGGTGTCGCTTGGCTCATCATAGACACAGCCCTCAAGCTGAGAGTCGAGCTGATAAGAGGCAACTAGTGGCATGTCTAGTACAGCAGCGTCTTGTAACGCGTACTGCTCAAGCAAGCCGTTTTTGTAGGTCACAAACGCAGATACGGTTCCTGCGTGAGTGCCTAAACAAAAGCCATAGGGCTCATCCTGTGCAGGAAAGCTCGCTAAGTACTCAATACCTGATTCATCAATGGTGAACCAGCCAACGGTATTGGTTGCTCGGTCAGAAAATGCACCGATATCACGGCTGCTGTTTTGCAGCATGACATCTTGACGCACATCCACATTGTTTGGACGACCAAAGGCAAAAAACTGCACCTGCTCACCGGCAAGGTTGTACACGCCAATACCGGCTTGTTTATCCGTGCCGAGGATCAAGGATTTACTAGCATCAATGGGGTGAACCCAAATAGCCGGATCATCAGCGGCATCATCAGTCGAATCTACCGGCGTGGTTTCCACGCTGGCCATGACGTTGACTACCGCTAGGCTATCCTCATAAACTAGCTGGTCCCGATCCACCGCTTCACCACAGGCAGTGAGCGTTAATACGCCCACTCCCAGTGAAGCACCAATGAACATCGTATGCTTTTGTTTAACATCCATGCAGCAGGTCCTTAAAATGTGTAGTTAATGCCGACTTTTGCTGTCCATGAGTATGTTTCATACTGCAACAAACGCGCTTTGCCCGGTCCTTTTTGGTAGGCGACGTAGTCAGTATCGTTTAGGTTAGCAAATTTAACAAAGACCGAACCGTTATCAAAGGCTTCATAACTGGCGGTAAGGTCAAGTTTGGTTTGATCTTGCACCCAGCGATCTTCCAACGCATCACCGCCTAATTCATCCAGATAATCATCGCGGTAAGAGTAAGTTAAACGCGTAGATAGTTTACCTGCTTCATAGCCTAGCGTGGCGTTAAAGGTTTCTTTTGAGGTCGATGGCAACACAATGGTGCGCTCGCCCACATCGCCTTCAGTATCAGTATAGGTGTAGTTAACACCCACAATTAGTCCAGACTCAAACGCTTGGTTGTAGGCGAGTTCTAGGCCTTGTACTTTGGCGCTCTCACCATTTTGCGGGATAAGTGCTTCAACAAATTCCACGCCGTTGTAAGTACCGTTGTACGGCGCGTCGTCATCCGCAAACTCGCGGTCAACGATGAAGTTATCAATGTCTTTATAAAACAGACCCGCTTGCACCACGGCTGCTGGCGCAAAATAGTACTCCAAGCTAATATCGAGGTTAGATGCTTCATACGGCTGTAGGAACGGGTTACCCGCTTCGATTTCCATGTCTTCGTTGGTTTCTAGACGCGGTGCGATTTTGCTCATTTTGGGACGCACAATCGACTGGTAAGCACCGGCGCGTAATAGCAAGTTTTCATCAAGCGTGTAGGTTAGTGCTACAGATGGTAAAACGTTATTGTAATCGTTGGTAAACGACTGACGCTCCAGGGTTTCGGCATCATCATCAACCACATTGCCGCGCATCGCAGTATCGGTTTGCTCTAGGCGTAGACCACCGATGATCATCAGCTTCTCAGTTTCATATTTGGCTTGGGCAAACACGGCCAGCACATCTTCTTCTACCGTGTAATCGTCCAAGTTAGAGTCAGTGAACAACAGTTCGCTATCGCCAAACTGGTCCAAATTGGCGTTGTTAAAGGCACGCGTTGCGCCCAAATCTGGCAGTGGACCCAACGGGAATAGCTCATAACTCTGGCTACCGGCGACTTGCGCTAGGGTGTAGTCATCAAAATCGCTGTATTCGATGATTTCAACATCCGAGGTTTTTTCTTTTTGGCGGTATTTCATACCAAATTTGATGTCGAGTTCGTTGCCATTGACTTCGTACTCTCGCTCAACGTCAAACTGCAGGGTAGTTTCGGTTTCTTCGGCACGACCATCCACGCTTTCCATTTTGTTAAGCTCGTAAATAGCGGGGTCGTTAAAATCAAAATTGAGTGAATCCACTGCAAAAGTACTGAATTCGAGCTGTGAATAATCAAAGGCAACGGCTAAATCACCGGCTTCGTCAAAATCTTTGCGAAAACGCGTTGGATCTTGTGTGCGGTATTCATGCTCAGAGGCTTCTGCATAAGAGGCTGCGTATTCAAATTCCCAACCGCTGTCTAGATCAGTTTCGCCACCAAACTCTATAGTTTTGATAATTTGTGACTCGTAGCGGTCTTTAAGGCCTCGGCGCACCGAGATTTCGCCATCTGACGATAAGAAAGTAACGGTATCACCAGAGGCTGAGCTAGGTGCTTCATCCATTTCAAAGACCAAGCGACGACGTTCTTCAAAGTCATCAAATTTTGAATACATGGTGCGTAAAAACAGCTCGGTGTTTTCTGAGGCCATAAAATCAAACGATAAGGTTAAGCCGGTGCGGTCGCGAGTGACATCATAGTCGCGATATTCAACTGCTTCAGCATACACAACGCCATCATCAGTTTCGTCCCAGCCGTCCATCTCCATGTTGTCGGTGGCGGTTTTGCGCGATGAGGTTTTGATACCGCCGGCAACGCCTAAACGCTCTGATAAACGGTGTGAAAAATCCACCCCGTATTCAGGCGAGTACTCACCATTTAAGTCATTGTAGTTAACGACCGCTTGGCCTTTGATAAAATCGTCGCGATTCGTGGATTTGATAGTATTGATACGCACAGTTGCGCCAATAGTGTCTGCGTCCATTTCAGGGATCAGCGTCTTAATGACTTCAATAGATTCTACTAGCTCAGATGGGATCACATCTAATGCTACCGCACGCGTATCACCCTCTGGTGCCGGTAAACGCACACCGTTGATGGTGGCAGCGTTGAGCTCAGGATCCAGACCACGTACCGAGATAAAGCGACCTTCACCTTGGTCATCAAGCACGTTTACACCGGCTAAGCGGCGTACAGCTTCCGCGACGTTTTGGTCCGGTAGGTTACCGATAGTGGCGTTGGTGACAATGCTAGAAACGGTTTCAGCTGCGCGCTGTGCCGCAATGGCGCTGGTGATCATACCGCGTTGGCCGACGACTTCGATTTGTTCGATATCATCAATATTGGTTGCTGTATTTGCGGCAGCGGTCGCGGAGATCCCGGCAAGCGCAAGAGCAAGGGTGGTCTTCTTAAACATGTTTCATCCTAGTCAATATGTGTTGTAAGTGTGTGTAAATGGTCGCGATAATAGTTATACAACTTGACAAGCGCATGATGTTTAAAAGGAAGTTTGGTGACAGTTTGATGTCAGAAATGTGACGAAGTGGGTGTTTTTAGTGCTGTATACATTTGCTATATACAAGCGATGGGTTATACTTTTAATAACCATTAAATGAGAGACTGAGTATGTCAAAGGCAACAGTATTCATGAACAATCGCACCCAAGCGGTACGCTTACCGGCACACGCGCGTTTTGATGCTTCGATCAAATCAGTAAATGTTCGCGTTGTGGGCAAAGAGCGTATTCTTAGTCCACTTGAAAATACTTGGGATAGTTTTTTCTATACTGACCAATGTGTGTCTGAGGACTTTTTAACTGAAAGGGCAAGCCAAGAGCAACCCGAGCGAGAGAGTTTTGATTAGATATCTACTCGATACCAACATCTGCATTTATGTTATCAAGCAACGACCCATTGACGTGCTCGATAAGTTTAATGACTGTGCTGGCGCCATGGCAATCTCGACAATTACCTTAGCAGAGTTATTACATGGCTGTGAAAAAAGCCAACGTCAGGCGCATAACTTAAGACAGGTTGAAGATTTTTGTTCGCGCCTGGAAGTCATTGAGTACGATTATGCTGCTGCACATCACTATGGCGCAATTCGTGCGGTGCTTGAACGTCAGGGGCAAATGATTGGCGTTAATGACTGTCACATTGCAGGACATGCAAGAAGTTTAGGTTTGACGGTTGTGACTAACAATGCGCGCGAATTGGAACGAGTAAAGGGATTACTGGTCGAAAACTGGGTCAGCCTTGGGTAAGGCAGTGTCAATACATTATTCACAAAAAAGGCAGCCGAGGCTGCCTTTTGTCGTATCTTTACAAAATCTATAATTAGTAGTTGGCGTTGCCCGGCGTACGCGGGAAGGGGATCACGTCACGCACATTTTGCATGCCGGTCACATAGGCAACTAGGCGCTCAAAGCCCAAGCCAAACCCGGCGTGCGGCACGGTGCCGTAGCGGCGCAAATCGCGATACCAGCTATAGTCCTCTTGACTCAAATTCATCTCGGCAAGACGGGCGTCAAAGACATCGAGACGTTCTTCACGCTGTGAACCACCAATGATTTCACCAATGCCCGGCGCGAGTACGTTCATCGCGGCCACGGTTTTGCCATCATCGTTCAGACGCATATAAAACGCTTTAATGTCTTTGGGGTAGTTTTGCATGATGATTGGCGCACCGACGTGCTCTTCAGCCAAATAACGCTCGTGCTCAGAGGACAAATCAATGCCCCACGAGACTGGGAATTCAAATTCTTTACCGCAGTTTTCTAAGATAGTGATGGCATCGGTGTAGTCCATGCGCACAAAGTCTTGGTCGATGACTTTTTCTAAACGGCTAATGGCCTCTTTATTAATGCGCTGCGCAAAAAATGCCATGTCATCGGCGCGCTCTTCGAGCACTGCTTTAAACACGTATTTGAGCATGTCTTCGGCCAAGCCTGCCACAGTGTTAAGGTCGGCAAACGCCACTTCTGGCTCTACCATCCAAAACTCGGCCAAATGACGCGAGGTGTTGGAGTTTTCGGCACGAAACGTCGGGCCAAAAGTATACACCTTGGACATGGCGGTACAGTAAGTTTCAACATTGAGCTGACCTGATACGGTCAAAAATGTCTCTTTGCCAAAGAAATCTTGTGCATAATCGACGTTGCCTTTGTCGTCTTTCGGCAAATTGAGCATGTCTAGGGTGGAGACACGAAACATCTCGCCAGCGCCTTCCGTATCTGAGGCTGTCAAAATCGGCGTGCTGATCCACATGTAGCCGCGCTCGTGAAAGAAGCGGTGAATCGCTTGGCTCAAACAGTTGCGCACGCGCGTCACAGCTCCGATGACATTGGTACGCGGACGCAAATGTGCGTGTTCACGTAAATATTCAATCGAGTGGCGTTTGGCGGCCATCGGGTAAGTGTCTGGATTTTCGACCCAGCCCACGACAACTACCTCAGTGGCTTCGATTTCTAACGCTTGGCCTTGACCTTCTGATGCTTTGACAGTGCCGGTCACTTCTAGTGAGCAACCTGCAGTTAAGCGCGTGATGTCGTCGTAATTGGCGAGGGTATTTAACGCAATGACTTGTACTGGATCAAAACAGCTGCCGTCGTGTAATGCCACGAAGGATAAACCAGCTTTCGAATCACGGCGGGTGCGAACCCAACCTTTGATGGTGACCGAATCACCAATTGCATATGTGCCGTTGAGCACATCAGTCACTGCGGCGTGCGCCATGGGTATTTACTCCTAAAATTTCGTTGCGCGTGATTATACGCATAATCATTAGCAATGCCCAACACAAAATCGGGACTAAGATCGGTTTTGCTGAAATTCTGAAAAATTGATGATAGGGAGTCCAAACTGCTCGGCAATGGTTGGATGGAGCCAGCTCATCATGAACGCACCTATGCATCACATCAAATCTGGACGCCTGAATAAATCGCATCGCACAGGGTCTTGATGTGCTCGGGCGTGCTAATAAACGGCGGCATGATATACACCAGTTTGCCAAACGGGCGGATCCACACGCCGTGGGCTACAAAATGCGCCTGAATGCGCGCAACATCGACCGGTGTTTTGGTCTCAACAACGCCAATGGCGCCCAAAATCCGCACATCCGCAACTTGTTCAAGTGCTAAGCATTTGGGCAGGTGGGTTTTGAGAGCGTGTTCGATATTGGCGACCTGAATTGGCCATTGATTGTCCTGAATGATACTCAATGAAGCAGACGCAGCTGCGCATGCCAAGGGGTTGCCCATATAAGTGGGCCCATGCATAAATACGCCCGGTGCGCCTTGGCACACACCAAGCGCGACATCTTCTGTGCACAAGGTCGCTGCCATGGTCATGTAGCCACCGGTCAAGGCTTTGCCCAAACACAAAATATCAGGGGTGATTTGAGCGTGATCACAGGCAAATAATTTGCCGGTGCGGCCAAAGCCCGTGGCAATTTCATCCGCGATTAGTAGTACGTTATATTCATCGCACAGCTGTCGGGCGCGGCGCACATATTCGGGATGATACAGGCGCATGCCGCCAGCACCTTGCACCACTGGCTCCAAAATTAGCGCGGCGATTTCGTGGTGGTGCATATCCAGCGTGTCGATGAGCGACTGCATTTCATCTTCGTTCCACGCGTTGCCAAAGCGAGTTTGTGGGGCGGGCACAAAGACTTGCTCGGCGAGCACGTTTTTGAACAGCGAGTGCATGCCGTTGATGGGATCACATACCGACATGGCGGCAAAAGTATCACCGTGATAGCCGTTGCGAGGAGTGAGGATCTTGTGTTTGTTAGGCTGACCTTGGCAGGCAAAATACTGCAGGGCCATTTTGATTGCCACTTCGACGGCCACTGAGCCTGAGTCGGCAAAAAATACCCGGTTTAAGCCCTCAGGTACCATCTCTAACAGCTGTTTGGCGAGGGTGATCGCGGGCTGATGCGTCAAGCCGCCAAACATAATATGAGAAAACTGCTCCACTTGGTGTTTGATAGCTGCGTTCATGTGCGGGTGATTATACCCGTGAATAGCGGCCCACCACGATGACATGCCATCAACAAGCACCTCCCCTGAAGCAAGCGTGATTTCTACGCCATCAGTGCCAGTGACTTCATAACAGGGCAACGGCTCAGTGGCCGAAGTGTAGGGGTGCCAAATGTGCGCTTTGTCAAAGTCGATATTGGACAAAGGCGAGTGGGGAAGAGAGTGAGGTGTGCTCATGTTTTGCTCATTATGTGACCGCTAGTAAACGCGCTGCTTTTTTGTTGGTTGACAAGTCAACTTTTGCGCATAGACTAAGCCCATTAACTCTCGATGTAAAGACCCTCCTATGAACACACAAACTGCACCTGTACGCCATGATTGGCAACAAAGCGAAGTCGACGCCTTATTCGCTTTGCCCTTTAACGACCTATTGCTCAAGGCGCAGCTGGTGCACCGTGAACACTTTGATCCCAACCATGTGCAGGTAAGCACGCTGTTGTCGATCAAAACCGGGGCGTGCCCAGAAGACTGCAAATATTGCCCACAAAGTGCACGATACGACACCGGCTTAGAAAAAGAGCGTCTGTTAGAGATTGAAAAAGTCATCGAGCGTGCGCGCGAGGCCAAGGCGGCCGGTTCAACGCGTTTTTGCATGGGCGCGGCGTGGCGCAACCCCAGAGATCGCGACATGCCATACGTCATCAATATGGTCAAAGAAGTCAAAGCCATGGGCATGGAAACCTGCATGACCTTAGGCATGCTCTCGCGTGACCAAGCCCTAATGCTCAAACAAGCAGGGCTTGACTATTACAATCACAACCTCGATACCTCGCCTGAATACTACGGCGATATTATTACTACGCGCACTTATCAAGACCGCTTAGACACCTTACAAAATGTGCGTGATGCGGGTATGAATGTATGTAGTGGCGGCATTGTCGGTATGGGCGAGTCTGCCCAAGACCGCTCGGGGTTATTGATCGCGCTGGCCAATTTAGAAAAACACCCTGAGAGTGTGCCAATTAATATGCTGGTAAAAGTCGAAGGCACGCCGCTAGACAAGGTCGATGACTTGGATGGCTTTGAGTTTATCCGCACCATTGCGGTTGCGCGGATCATGATGCCGGCGTCTTACGTGCGACTATCAGCAGGGCGCGAGGCGATGAACGAACAAATGCAGGCATTGTGTTTTATGGCCGGTGCCAATTCGATTTTTTATGGGTGCAAATTGTTGACCACCTCCAACCCTGAATCACACCAAGACGTGCAGCTGTTCAAAAAGCTCGGGATTAACCGCGAGATGACCAAGTCGTTTTCGGACGAGGCGTATGAGGCAGCCTTGGCAGATGAGATTCAGCAGCAAGCTCAAGCGCAGCTCTATACCGAAGTGAAATAAACGCCATGAATCCGCGTTTGCACGCCCGCATTCAGGAAAGCCTCGCGGCCAAAGAAGCCGCCGCACTGCTGCGCAAGCCCGTTACCATCAGCGATGATTATGACGGCGTGATTGCGGTGGATGGCGTGCATTATCTGAATTTTGCCGGCAATGATTATCTAGGCTTGCGTCAACATCAACACGTGCTGCAAAGCTATGTCGAAGGCTTATCCAAATATGGTTCAGGCTCGGGCGCATCCCCCTTAGTTACAGGGCACAGTATCGAGCATGAACGTTTATGCGCATGGCTTGCTGCACAGCTTGGCTATGGGGATGTGTTGCTGTTTAGCAGCGGCTTTGCGGCGAATCACGCCATTTGTCAGGCGCTATTGAATAAAGACGATGTGGTCGTGGCAGACAAACTCATGCACGCCTCGTTTATTGAAGGCGCAGTGCAATCGCCTGCCACTTTGCTCCGCTTTACCCATAACGATATGTCACATGCACAGCAGCGTTTGGCAAGCGCTGCTGATAAAGCGGTGTTACTCGCCTCTGAAGGGGTGTTTAGTATGGATGGTGATAGTGCGGATGTGCCGACCTTAGTGCAGCTTGCCAATCAGCAGCAAACCACTCTGATGCTGGATGATGCCCATGCCATTGGCGTAGTAGGCGAGCGCGGTTTAGGCAGTGTGGATGCCAATCATCTGAGCATGGCCGATTGTCCGCTATTGTTAGGTACCTTTGGCAAAGGGGTGGGTACTGGCGGGGCTTTTGTGGCTGGCTCGCGCGACATGATTGCGTATCTTACCAACAACGCCAAACACTATATTTACTCCACTGCGTTTAGCGCGGCTAATGCGCGCGCGACTTTGGCGGCGCTGGAGTTGATTGTGACTGGTGCCGAGCGGGTGCAGTTACATAGCAATATTGCTCTATTTAAAGCGCTTGCACAGGCTCGCGGTTTACCAGTGATGCCGTCAGACTCGGCAATCCAGCCGATCATTGTTGGGGCACCAGAAAGCTGTTTACAGGCAGCGCACGCACTGCGAGAGTTGGGCTTGTGGGTAGGGGCAATTCGCTCACCGACAGTGCCCGTTGGTAAAGACCGCTTGCGGATCACGCTATCAGCCTTGCATCAAGACAAAGACATCACCGCGCTAGTGGATGGGTTGTGTGTGGTCAGAGACAAACAGTCGCTATGGGGCGCTTGAAGTGAGGGTGCCAAAACAAAGCAAAGATGTAGATATAGACAGCGTTGATAAGGCGAAGATCGCTCAAGCATTTTCTCGTCACGCTGAGCAATACACCCTATGCGCGCAAGTACAGCATCGTATTTTTGGCGATGCCTTGGCGCGTGCCAACACCCATTTTGGCGATAAGCGCGAGCTGTTGATTGATCTTGGCTGTGGCGTGGGTCACAACTTGGCCCACTTGTCTCCATTTGCTCAGCGGATCATGGGCGTGGATATAGCCCCGGGAATGATTGCGCACAACACGTCAGACTATGACATACGGCAAGGGGATTTTGACGATTTGTCGTTGCCAGATGCTACTGTGGACTATGTATTTTCGAGCATGGCCTTGCAGTGGAGCGCCGCGCCAGAAAAGGCGCTAGGGCATATTCACCGCGTGTTGCGCCCTGATGGCAAAGCCGTGCTGGCGATTATGGTTTCGCCCAGTTTTGTTCACTTGCGTCAGGCGTTTGCCACAATTGGACGCGAGTCGCACATTAATGATTTTTATGCAGCGGATGAGTGGGTCGAAGTCGCCCAAGCATTATTTGGTGCTGAAAACGTTATCGCAAGCACCGAGCAATACCCCATTGAATTTGCGTCCTTTAAAGCCATGATGGCCTCTATCAAAGGCGTGGGGGCGAATACCAAACTGACGCTACATACCAACGCGCCACTGCGTAAAGCTGAGTATCAGCAGGTAATAGCCGCGTTTGAGGGGAATTTCACCTTGGATTATGCCGTCCTCATGCTTGAACTAGCACGCTAAACAGCAGCGCGGACAATAAGTTGGGAGAGAAAAAATGCAACGATTTTTTGTAACAGGTACTGACACTGATGTCGGTAAGACGGTCATCACTACAGGTCTCATGGCCGCTTTTCAAGCACAAAATAAGCGTATCGCTGGGCACAAGCCCATCTCGGCTGGCTGTGACTTTGTTGCCGGCGAGGGTTTGCGCAACGATGATGCAATGGCCATGCAGGCCGTAACTAATGTTGCACTGCCATACGCACTGGTCAATCCCGTTGCCTTTGCCGAGCCAATTGCGCCGCATATTGCTGCGGAGTTGGCGTCGCAAACGATTACTCAAACCATGTTGGATGAGGGCTTGGCAGCGTTGAGCGCTGAGGAACTTGATGTATTGCTGGTTGAAGGTGCCGGCGGTTGGGCCTTGCCCATCGGTAACGATGCGTTATTAAGCGACTGGGTAGCTAAACACCAATTGCCAGTGATTATTGTGGTTGGCATGCGTTTGGGATGTCTCAATCATGCGTTGTTAACCTATCAAGCTGTGCAGGCAAGCGGGTGCAAAGTCGTTGGCTGGGTGGCGAATGATTTTTGTGACCAGCCGTTTGCCGATGAGAATATCGCGACGCTTCAAGCGATGTTTGCTGCGCCGCTACTGGGGCGGGTAGGTAAGGTGGACACGCGGTTAACTGTTGCCGAGCAGGCGCAGGCTGTGGCGGCACAGCTGGATGTGCGAGGGCTTTAATAGCTACTTCAAAATAGTCATAAGTTGGACATATTGTTGTACATGTATTTTAAACTAAACTATACTTGTCTTGTTTATTGCACATGTCGGTTTGATTATGAAAATTGTCTCTTTTACTGAAGCCAGAAATAGCCTAAAGGCAGTACTAGATGCTGTCGTCAACGATGCGGACACTACCGTGATCACTCGTAGAGATTCCGAAGATGCCGTTGTTATGTCATTAGATTATTACAATAGTTTGATGGAGACAGTACATTTGCTTCGTTCCCCGGCAAATGCAGATCACCTTGAACGATCTATCAGCCAGTATAAAAATGGCAAGACAAAACAGAGGGACATAATTGGTGAGTGACAAGCAATTATCATGGACTGATGAAGCTTGGAAAAGCTACCTCTATTGGCAGACGCAAGATAGAAAAACGCTAAAACGTATCAATAGATTAATCACTGACATTTTGCGTTCGCCATTTGAGGGCATTGGTAAACCAGAACCATTAAGGGAAAACTTATCAGGGCTCTGGTCACGCAGAATTGATGATACCAATAGGCTGGTTTATGCAGTTGACGACGAGGCAATTACCATTATTTCTTGTCGCTACCATTATTGAGAGCAAGGCATGACGTTCTTTCATAACGGTTAAATTACGGCCTTACATCCTACAACAAAAAGCATAAATCACTTCCTTTAGCTAAGGTGTGTTTGTGCGCTTCTTTAAACATGACGCCATCCTCAACATCCGCTAACATCAGTTGGTCATGATGACGGATCAACGCACTGCCTTCGCGGATCCCCACAATCGGAATTTGTGGATGTAACAGACTGAACTCCATTAAGCGCTCATCGCGTGTTTCGCCATGAAAATCCTTCGGGTGCGCATCGGTGTAGTGCGGGTTGAGCTGAAACGGCACAAATCCCAAAGCATTAAAAGAGGGCGGTTCAATGATGGGCATATCATTGGTAGTGCGAATAGTGGCGCCGCAGATATTAGAGCCTGCACTCCAGCCAATGTAGGGGGTGCCAGATTTTACCGCTGCTTGGATGGGCGCGAGCAGCGCCTGTTGATAGAGCTGATATAACAAATGAAAGGTGTTACCACCGCCGACCAAAATCGCTTCCGCCTGACTAACTGCAGCGATAGGATCGGCGCAGGCGTGGATCCCAGTAATTTGATAGCCAGGCAATGCGGCCTGTACTTTTGCCGTGTAATCGTCATAACTCACGCTGACGCCAGCAAAGGGGACAAATAACACCTGCTGTTTGCCAGCTAAATGCGCCGTAATGAGATCTTGATTGGGGGCTAAATAGTCTGAGCCATGGGCACGCGAGCTGCTGAGCATGAGAATATGCATAGTGATCCTTGATAATGCGAAGTAGAGATAATTGTTATCAACGTGGATCACTATGGTAACGGATTATGGGTCTCAAGGGCAATCCTGTTAACTGGACTCTCGCCAGCAGGTTACTTTTGTACAAAATCCTGCTAAATTAGCCCCATCAAAATGGATTAAATAAAAAAGTAGTGAAATATGAGCATTGATGCGCCATCAGCTGGCAAAATAGCCGTGTTATTTGTGTGTTTGGGCAATATTTGTCGTTCGCCAACGGGCGAAGCTGTGTTTCGTAAGCTGGTGGCTGATGCTGGTCTTGCGGCGCAATATCACATCGATTCGGCGGGTACTGCCGGCTATCATATAGGTGCGCAGCCAGATCCTCGCTCGATTGGTGCAGGGGAAACCCTTGGCTATGATTTTACCGGAATCAGCTCGCGCAAAGTCAGCGATGATGATTTTGTGCAGTTTGATTATATTTTGGCGATGGATAGCAGCAACTTGGCTGATTTGTTAGACCGTTGTCCGGCGGAGTATCAGCACAAATGTA
>CAZLGJ010000036.1:3367-22689 GCA_964559075.1 uncultured Glaciecola sp. | reverse complement strand
TAAAAGTAAAAGTAAAGGAAGGCGATAAAGAGCGTCTTCAGGCATATGAAGGTGTTGTTATCGCTAAGCGTAACCGTGGCCTACATTCAGCTTTTACCGTACGTAAGATTTCTTCAGGCGAAGGTGTTGAACGTGTTTTCCAAACACACAGCCCAGCGATTGCTGAGATTGAAGTGAAGCGTCGTGGTGCCGTTCGTCGTGCTAAGTTGTATTACTTACGCGAGCGTTCAGGTAAATCTGCACGTATTAAAGAAAAGCTTAATTAATTTTAATTCTCGCGATTACGTTAACAAATCTGAAAAACCCGTCCTAGTGACGGGTTTTTTTGTAGTATAAAAATGTTAAAATTTCATACAGATAAACACATTGCTTATTGCATGTATCCTGAAAAATTGGTACAAAGTCAATAGTCATGCGGTGTGCAAGAATATTGTCGTAACGATATTTGTACACTCCTGCGTTTGTTGCTGCAACAACGTCTTTAGCAATATCAATAATAACTAAGACTAGCCCTCGAGAGCCACGACAGCGGATACGCTGTAAACCTATAATGATAACTGATACACAACATTTAGAGAAAACATTCATGCCAAACCAAGTGACTGATAACTTGCATATTGCCTCTGAGCAAGTCTTAATCACCCCTGAGCAACTCGCTGAAAAATTACCAGTGAGTGACAAAGCGCTAGCCGAGATCAAAACGGCGCGCAGCATTATTTCCGATATTATTCACGGCAAAGATCACCGCTTGTTGGTGGTTTGTGGCCCCTGTTCAATTCACGATATCGAAGCAGCAAAAGAGTATGCGTTACGCTTAAAAGAGCTGCACGAATCATGCAAAGACACGCTCTATATCGTGATGCGTGTGTATTTTGAGAAGCCGCGTACTACTACCGGCTGGAAAGGCCTGATTAACGATCCTAACATCGACGATTCCTTTGATATTGAAACAGGTCTGCACAAAGCCCGTGAACTATTGATTTGGTTGGCCGAGCTAGAGCTGCCGGTTGCTACTGAAGCCCTCGATCCAATTTCACCGCAGTATTTAGGTGAGCTATTTTCATGGGCAGCCATTGGAGCCCGTACGTCTGAATCACAAACCCACCGCGAGATGGCCTCAGGTCTTTCGATGCCGGTTGGCTTTAAGAATGGCACGGATGGTTCACTAGGTATTGCGATTAATGCGATGCAGTCATCGGCGTCAGGTCACAACTTTATGGGGATCAACAAAAACGGCCAGGTCAGTATCATCAAAACCGCCGGTAACCCAGATGGTCACGTGATTTTGCGTGGTGGTAAAACCCCTAATTATGATTCGGTGTGTGTGGCAGACTGTGAAGAGCAGCTAACGAAAGCGAACCTTCCGACCAGTCTCGTCGTCGATTGCTCGCACGCTAACTCTGCCAAAGACTATCGCCGCCAGCCGCTGGTGGCGCAAAACGTCTTTAACCAAATCCTTGAAGGCAATGACTCGATTATTGGCATCATGCTTGAATCACACCTTAATGCCGGCAATCAAAGCTCGACTGGTAAAACACGCGATGAGCTAGAATATGGCGTGTCTATTACTGATGGTTGTATTAATTGGGATGAAACATCGCGTTTAATCAACCAAGCACGTGAAAAACTCATTACCGTGTTGCCTTTGCGTTTGAACAAACGCGCGCAAAACGCCTAGACAACAGGAGTTTATATGACCGACTACACGCGTGAGCTGAGCAAACTGCGAGATCAAATTGATGACTTGGATAGCCAGCTCGTCGATTTGTTGGCGAAACGCGCTCAGGTGACGACCCAAGTCGGTCAGATTAAAGCGCAAACAGGGATGCCGACTTATGTGCCTGAACGTGAGGCACAGTTAATTGCTTCACGACGGGCGCAGGCTGAGTCACGTGATGTATCGCCGGATTTGGTGGAAGATTTACTCAGGCGCATGATGCGTGAGTCCTACCTGACCCAAAACGCCCAATACCGCTGTGCAACAACCAAAGGGACTAAAGTTGCTGTGCTCGGTGGCAAAGGGGCCTTAGGTAAGCTGTTGGTCAGCTTGTTTGAGCGCAGTCACTTTGATGTAGTCGTGATCGATAAGGAGCAGTGGGCTCAAGCACAAACCCTGCTCCAAGATGTTGCGCTATGTTTGGTCTGTGTGCCTATCAATCAAACTCAGCAAGTGATTGAAGCCCTGACGTTTTTGCCTACTGACTGTATCCTAGCCGATGTCACCAGTATCAAAACGCAACCTTTGGCGGCAATGCTCGCGGCACATAGTGGTCCTGTAGTGGGGTTGCATCCGATGTTTGGTCCAGATGCACCAGGCATGGTGAAACAGGTCGTCATCGTTTGTGAAGGCCGTTATCCCGAACAATATCAGTGGCTGATTGACCAAATGCTGACGTGGGGAGCGCAGCTTCACTATACGTCAAGTCATACACATGATGAAGCGATGGCGTACATTCAAGTAATGCGCCATTTTTGTAGTTTTGTCTACGGCGCGCATTTACAGGCCGAGGATCCTGACCTTAAAGAATTGATTGCCTTGAGTTCGCCAATTTACCGACTGGAACTTGCCATGGTAGGGCGTCTATTTGCTCAAGATGCCAATCTGTATGCCGATATTATCTTCGACAAAAATGAAAACTTAGCATTACTTCAACGTTTTCATACGCGTTTTGCCGAAGCTATTAAGCTCTTTGAATCGAACGATAAAGCCGGTTTTACCCATCAATTTGCACAAATAAGCGAATGGTTTGGAGACTATGCAAAAACCTGCTTGGTTGATTCAAAGCAACTTCTGCTCAAAGCGGATGACGACAGGATGTTACGCAAATAAAGTGAAAATACTAAAAGCGTAATGAGTTTTGCTAGGTCTATTGCTAACACACTGTGAGACAATAATGACCTTAAAATTACGCTTACTGCTTGCTATTATTCCCCTTGTAGCGATTTCGATTTTAGTGATGGGCGGAACGTCTTTAACCATTGCACTTAGCAATACAGAGGACGCCCTTACTCAATCGGCTAAAGAAAAACTCAACGCGCAAAATACTCAAATGAAAGCATTGGTGGATAATTATTTCACCACCATCGAGTCTCAGCTGAGGTCAAAATCAAACGACATTTTTGTCAAGGAAGCGACCGCCAAATTTATTCCAGCATTCAACAATTACTTGTCTCAGCGCGGCACTGTATCAGCAGCTGAAAGTGAGGCACTCGCGCAATATTACGAGCGTGACTTTAATGGCTTATACAACGATCGCAACAGTGATCCGCTGAGCGGGGTTGGCAATTTATACAACGGTTTGGATGCCATTGCCCAAGCGCTGCAGTATGATTTTATCGCAGGTTCTAGTTTTGCGATTGGAGAAAAAGATGAACTGTATGACTTGGCTAATGGCACTGATTATGCGCAGGTGCATAACCGCTATCACGACTCGTTTCGTCAGTTTTTGCAGGAATTTGGCTATTATGACATCTTTATTGTCGATATTGACACCGGCAATATCGTTTACAGTGTCTTCAAAGAGCTAGATTATGCAACATCAATCGCATCTGGCCCCTACGCCAATACCGGAATAGGTCAAGCGTTTGCCAAAGCCAAAAACGCTACTGACTCGCAGTCCGTTTTCTTTAGCGACATCGCGACTTATTTGCCTTCTTATAATGCGCTAGCAGGATTTTTGGCATCACCGATTGCGGTTGATGGGATTAATCGTGCGGTACTCATCTACCAGATCCCCTTGGATCGCTTAAATTCAGTCTTAACCCATAATGGTACTTGGTCAGACAGCGGCTTTGGGGCATCTGGCGAGACTTATATGGTGAATCCTGATGGCACGTTATTGACTGAATCGCGCTTTTTCTTGGAAGACGATCGTGGCTATCTCGATATAATTCAAACCTCTATGCCAGCGGTTGCCAGTGCCGTTACTAAAGCTGGCACCTCAGTTGGGATCCAGCCGGTCAATTCTGTGTCAGTTAAGTCGGCGCTTGCGGGTAAAACCGGCTTCAACGTGATTGAAGATTACCGTGGTGTAGAAGTGTTTTCGATGTTTTCTCCGATTCAGGTGGGAGATAACACCTATGCGTTGATGGCGGAAATTGATACCGATGAAGCATTAGCCGCAATGGCCACAGTGCGCAATGAGCTACTGGCATCGACCGTGGTCGAAATGGCGATCGTAGTAGGTGTGGCGGTATTTATTGCTTCTTTTCTTGCTATCAAGTTAGTTCAACCGCTTAACCGTGTTGGCGATATGTGTGAAGAACTGTCCTCAGGCCAGGGGGATTTGACAATCCGCTTAAAAGAATCAGGGATCCCAGAAATTGACCGCATAGTGCATCCGTTTAACGTCTTTATTGGTCAGATCCGCGATATTGTTGCCAATGTCAAACAAGACGCCGAATCGCTTGCCTCTGCCTCAGAAGAGCTTTCTGCCATTACGCATCAATCTGAGTCCACCACGGTTCAGCAGCGCGATATGACGCATCAAGCGGCTTCTGCGCTCGAACAATTGTCTGCCTCAATTACTGAAGTGGCACGTTCTACGCAAGAGACGCAGTCATTTAGCTTTGGCGCGCACAAAAGCTTAGATGAAAACAAAGAACGCACCGATATGGCTGCGGAAAATATCAAATTACTGGTGCAGCTGATCCGCGACTCAAGTGAAACCATTACCTCGCTACAAGATGAAGTCAATGACATTACTAACGTGCTCAATGTGATCACCAGTATCGCTGATCAGACTAACTTACTGGCGCTCAACGCTGCCATTGAGGCCGCGCGAGCTGGCGATGCCGGACGAGGCTTCTCAGTCGTGGCAGATGAGGTCAGAGCCTTGGCTAATCGTTCGCAAGAAAATACCGTGCAGATCTCCAAGATTGTCGAGAAGATGATCTCCTCATCAGAACAGTCAGTCAAAGCAATGGAACAAGCTGCGGCAGCTGCAGATGGCGGGATCCATCTGGTTGATTTGGTGACTGTAGCCATGGAAGAGCTCGGCACAACCTTAAACAGCGTGGCAAATATGACCACTACAGTGGCCAGTGCTACCGAACAACAGGATGTGACTTCATCTACAGTGTCGCAAAACGTCAACAGTATTAATGAAATGGCCCATGACGTCGAAGTTGGTGCACGTCAAACGAGCGAAGCTGCGGCAGAACTGTCTCGTATAGCTAATCGCGCTTCAGAACTGGTCGGGCGTTTTAAAGTGTAGCGATAGGTTTTTTTATCAATATTAAAAAAGGGCATGCTGTTTCAAACATCATGCCCTTTTGCGTTATTAATGACTCATCTATTGACTGAGCTATTGACTCAGCGCTTCTACAGCAGATACGGCGGTGGGGCGAATTTCCTCTGAGGGATAACAGCCTAGCACTTTGCAGTAGCGCGTGCAGGCTTTTAATTGCTCGACGGCTTGCTGCATCTTACCATCCTGTAAGTTGCCTTCGATGTCCAAATAAAACATCTCTTCCCATGGGTTGCCGTTAATTGGGCGTGATTCGAGCTTGGTCATGTTGACCTTGTTTTCTTTCAACACCATTAAGGCATCGACGAGCGCGCCTGGAGTTTGCGTGGTTGCCATAACGAGTGTGGTTTTGGCTGGGATTTGCAGCGGCACGGTCACGGCATTTTGTGCAACCACAATAAAGCGGCTGTGGTTTTCTTTTTGGTTAGCCAAATTCGACTCGAGCGTGGTTAGTCCATAGAGCTTGCCACCGGCCTCGCTGCCAATGGCGGCAATGGTCGGGTCGTTGAGTTCAGCCACCTTAAGCATCGCCGCAGAGGTTGAGTCTGCCGGAATGACTTCGATGTTATTCAGGTTTGCCAAAAAGTGCGAACACTGGGCAAATACCTGTGGATGCGCATAGAGCGTTTTGATCTCAGCAAGCGAGGTAGCACAGGGGATCAACAAACAGTGGCGAATAGGATGTGTCAGCTCGCCAACGATATGCAGACGGGTGTGTTGCAGCTGGTCATACACTTCATTGATACTGCCTGACGAGGTGTTTTCAATGGGCAATACTGCATAGTCAGCTTGGTTAGTTTCGACTTTCTCAATGATTTCCGCAAAGCTATCACAGCCTATTTCGAGTAGCTCACCAGCGCGTCGGGCAAAATACTTTTGCGTCGCTAGATAGCTATAGCTGCCCTTGTCACCCAAAAATGCCACGCGCTGCAGCGGGGCTGCCAACTCGGGGTTGGCCTTAGCAGATAATAAAGCTTGCTGGTTTAGCACCGAGTCTTCAATGATAACGTGAAATAATTTGGTAATGTAATGCGCATCTAACCCATGCTGTTGACCATTTTGGATTAAGGTGATCAACAGTTGCTCCTCTCGAGCAGGGTCGCGTACGGGAATATTATTGGCGATCTTGGTTTGTGCTACTTGGTTGGTCAAATGTTGACGCTTGGCCAACAATGCCAGCAGGTCACTGTCTAGTGCAGTGATGGCATCGCGCAATTCAGCTAACGGGGTTTCTTGAGACATGCGTGCTTCCTGTAAAAAAAGCACTGTAAAAAACCACAGCTAAAATGTCAATGCGGATTTGGTCTAACCTGAGTTGCACGTGTCTGATTGCGATGCGGCTTATTGCGGGGGGCTTATGCAGGTTATTCAGATTATTCAGATAAAAGCGCCACTAGCATGCGCTTGACTTCCTCCGGTGCAAATGGCTTATCGCATAATGCATTGACTCCGGTTTGTTGAATGTTCGACATCTGCGGGCTGTCAGCGGATTCAGACGTGACCATAATGATAGGAATGTGCGCGGTCGCAGGATTAAAGCGTATAAATTCAGAGAGTTCACGCCCGTCCATCTCTGGCATGTTATAGTCAGTCACCACGAGATCAAAGTTTTGTTCTTTAATCAGAGTAAGTGCCTCGCTACCATTTTGTGCGTGCACAATGTGCTGCAGCCCCATGGTCGTCAACACGCGTGAAATATGATTGCGCGCTAGCGCTGAGTCATCAACAACCAGCACCTGTACACTATCGATATCATAGGCCTCAAGGGCAATTTCGTGAGTATTGAGCATCTGTAATGTCGCGTTTAAGGCGCGCTTGAGCTGCACATCGGTAAAGGGCTTAGGCAAAATAGCGATAACCCCAGACTGTTTGTACTCTTCCAACTTGCTTAACCGATCCTCACTGGACACTAGCATAAACGAGATGTGCTGGTCATTGTCAGAATGTTTGATGCTTTTGACTAAACTAATGCTGTCACCATCTGGCATGTGCATCGCGCTAATCACTAAATCAGGCGGGTCTTGCGCAATATAGGAATTGGCTAGTGCAAGGCTGGACACGTGCGAAATGTTAGTGACCTGCTGGGCTTCGAGATATTTTCTAATGATTTTGGCTTGGGTATCAGAGGGTTCAATCAGTAAAACATGTAAGTTTTCTAGCTCGAGTTGATGCATCACATCATTCCTAATAGTTGGTGATTGAGGTACCCGCTAGCCGCCTGAAAATTTTACGACAAACCCCAATTTTTCAAAAAAATCTTTTGCTTTATCTCGCACATCTCCTTGGATTTCGAGATGTTGGTCTTTTACTGCACCACCACAGCCGCATTGTTGCTTGAGTGTTTTGCACAATTTTTTTAAATCGTGCTCAAGTGGATTGACGCCTTCGATGATCGTCATGCCTTTGCCTTTTCGTCCTTTGGTTTCGCGTTTAATGCGAATGATCCCATCCTCAGAAAATGTCGGTGCGGGGGCTGTATCGGGTTTCAGGCGACCACTTTCGGTGCTGTATACAAGGTTATCGCGCATTTATGATTTTCCATTAGTTTATCAAGGGTACAATTGTACACTTAAATTTTGGTGATGGGAGCCGATATAGGTAACTGCATTGAAAAGGAGAGCTTTGCATGTCTTTACGAATCGAAATTACCCAGTCACAAGCCATTTTAATCCTAGATAAGGTCTTTGATTATACCATAGTGAATGCGTTTTTTGCGTTTGTGAGAGAGTTGCCAAAGGAAGTCGAGACCATTTGTATTAACTGCGAACAAGTTGTCCACCACGATAGCTCCGCCCTCGGCATGCTCCTATTTATGCACTCGGAGCTGACACATTGTCGTTTTGCAATGGAAAATTGTAACGAAAGTTTGACAAGAATGCTGTATTTAGCACGCTTGGATCAACATTTTCCACTAAGACAAACAGCGGATAGTCATACCGTAACAGGTTCTTCTCAGAGTGTGGAAGAAGAGATGGCTGTGGCGTAATAGCCTTAAAATAACGCGAGTTATTGATAATCATTCTCAACTGGAGTAAACTCGAATTTCTGCTTTTCACAAGGAATTTTCGAGATGATGACACAGGTGACTCGCACCGCTATAGTTCTGCTTATATTACTTACCCAGTTGGCATTTGCCGTGGCCAATGCGACAGAGCTCAATATTTATTCAGCGCGTAAAGAAGCACTGATCAAACCATTGCTGGATAAATTTTCAGCAGAAACCGGGATTAAAGTAAATTTAGTCACGGGCAAAGCGGATGCCTTAATTAGCCGCATGCAAGCTGAACAAATGCTATCTCCTGCAGACGTGTTGTTAACGACGGATGTGGGGCGTTTGGTGCGAGCAAAATCACTTAATTTGACTCAAGCCATCCCGCTTGAGCAACTATCCAATTTAGCCAAGCACGACCCTGACGGGCATTGGGTCGCGTTAACTGAGCGCGTGCGTCCTATTATTGTTAACCCAGAGGCCAGCGACGTATCTCAGATTACTAGCTACGAGGAACTCACGTTACCCCAATACCGCGATCGTATTTGTGTACGCTCCTCCAGCAACGTGTACAACCAATCACTAGTCGCAGCTATGCTGATGCAGGTCGGTGAAGCAGCAACACTCGAGTGGGCCAAAGGGATTGTGGCAAATTTTGCGCGCGCGCCCAAAGGCGGAGATCGCGATCAAATCCGCGCGGTGAGTGCCGGACTGTGTGATATCGCGATTGTGAATACTTATTATCTTGCAGCTATGCTCAATGATGCTGGTGATGATGCCCAGCTTGCACAGCGCGTACAGGTAATCTGGCCAAATCAAGCCGATCGCGGTGCACACATTAATATTTCTGGTATTGCTATTGCCAAATATGCCAAAAACAAAGATGCTGCTAAGCGTTTAATTAATTTTATGTTACGCCCGTCTAGTCAAACTTGGTACAGCCAGGTGAATCAAGAATATCCAGTAGTTGCTTCTGTAGAATGGTCTGATACACTCACCGCCATGGGCGAGTTTCGCGCGGAAGAGGTCGATTTGGAACAGGTCGGTAAACTCAATGCGGCCGCGTTAAAGATCATGGATAAAGCAGGTTGGCGCTAAACACCGTTTACTCACATATTGCACTTAAAAGGCTAAGCTGGTTGCTTAGCCTTTTGCTGTTAGTCCCTGTCATTAGTATCTATGTGGCTTGGGGTGAATTTAACGGCGCTACATGGGCACATTTGCTGGCTACCAATTTTTGGCACTACGCAAGCAATAGCCTAGTGCTTGTTTTGGGTGTTGGGATTACCAGTACATTACTCGGTGTAAGTTGTGCGTGGTTGATGAGCCAACATGCCTGTTACGGGCGTCGATTTTTTCAAGTGGCGTTACTTCTGCCTCTTGCTATGCCTGCATATATTATTGCCTATACCTATACTGGGGTGCTGGATCCTGCGCAGGGCACCTGGTGGTCACAAGCTGTTGCTACTGTGGGTGACATCCGTTCCTTGCCCGGCGCGATTGTGATGCTGGCGTTGGTGTTATTTCCCTACGTCTATGTGCTGAGCTATCACGCCTTTGCAGAACATCAAGTGCGCTTTGCCGAAGTGAGCCAAACGCTCGGGCTGAGTCGCAGTCAGTATTTTTGGCGAGTGGCTATGCCACTTGCTCGTCCTGCTATTTTTGCCGGTGCGGCATTGGCCATGATGGAGGCCTTGGCCGATTATGGCACCGTAGCCTACTTTGGGGTTAATACGTTGACCACGGGGATCTTCCGCGTGTGGTTTGGGATGGGGGAGCGCGCCTTTGCCGGTCAGCTCGCGTCACTGTTAGCCACGTTAGTGTTGATTGTGCTGCTACTGGAACAACACAGCCGCCGCAAAATGCGTTTTTATCAATCTCCCAAAAGCCAAGCCGTGCAGCGGCATGTTGTGGTAGCGGTGCATAAAAAAATAGTCACTACTGTCTATTTAAGTGTCGTGTGCTTGCTCGGGTTTATACTCCCCGCAGCCATGTTAACGTGGTGGTCGGTGGATTTTTGGTCGCGCACCGACTGGGCCGAATACGTTAATCTTTTGCGCAATACGCTTGGCCTCGCAGGGCTAAGTGCCGTGGTGATCGTCGCGCTGGCGCTGGTATTTAGCTATACCCAACGCTGGTTTCAGCGCAGTCGCTTCCGCTACATGGCGCAGTTCATTGGCTTAGGCTATGCGCTGCCAGGCGTCGTGGTGGCAGTGGGGATAATGTGGCCTCTGGGCTGGCTCGATATGCAGCTGAATTTGCTGTGGCACATGTGGCAAGGAGAGTACATCGGGTTACTCTTTTCAGGTACTGTATTTGCCCTTGTGTTCGCCTATGCAGTCCGCTTTATAAATGTCGCCAACAACAACGTGTTTACTGGTTTACAGCGCATCTCACCGAGTTACGATGATGCGGTTTTAAGTTTAGGTAAACACGCTTGGCATGTCGTTTCGCAAGTGCATTGGCCGATGCTTAAACCTGCACTATTTAGTGCGTTGGTACTGGTTTTCGTCGATGTGCTTAAAGAGCTTCCCGCGACCTTGATCTTGCGTCCGTTCAATTTTAATACCTTTGCGGTGAAAGCCTTTGAATATGCTTCTGATGAGCAGTTACTTGCTGCAGCGTTGCCCGCTTTGAGTATTGTAGTAGTGGGTATATTGCCGTTAATGCTGTTGTTAAAACACGTCTACAAAGAGTCCAATTAGATGTTATCCATAGAAAATGTCAGTATTCGTTTTGGTAGCCATACCGCAGTAGACAATGTGACAATGCGCTTAGCTACTGGTCAGATGGGCTGCTTATTGGGGCCCTCAGGCTGTGGCAAAACCACGCTGTTGCGCGCGATTGCCGGTTTTACTGAGATCCAAGCAGGCAAGATTGCGCTGCATAACCAAATCTGCAGTACCACAGAGATGATGCAAGCGGTGCAGACCCGTGGCGTGGGCTTTGTGATGCAAGATTTTGCGCTGTTTCCGCATTTAACGGTAGCGCAAAATATCGCCTTTGGTTTACATCAATCCAGCCGCGAAGTTCAAGCGCAGCGCTGTGCTGAACTGTTAGCGCTGATCCAGCTCGAAGCCTACGCCGACAGCTACCCACATGTGCTATCAGGTGGACAGCAACAGCGCGTGGCGATTGCTCGGGCGTTGGCGCCAAAACCCCAGATATTACTGCTAGATGAGCCGTTTTCTGCGCTCGATCCCGAATTGCGCGAGGGGCTTGCTAGCGATATTAAACGGATTTTGCAAAGTGAAAACGTGACTAGTTTGCTGGTGACCCACGACCAGAGCGAAGCCTTTGCTTTTGCAGATATTATTGCAGTCATGCAGCAGGGGAAGATTGCACAATACGATACGTCTTATGGCCTTTATCACCGACCGGTCTCGCCATTTGTTGCCAAATTTATCGGGGAGGGCTGCTTAGTTGATGTCATTCTTGATAGCGAGGGGGTAGCCCATACCCCGTTTGGTCAGATCCCCATTGCCAAAACTAACCAGCATGCCCAATCAGGCCAAATAGAATCAAGCCAATCGACGGACGGGCAAAACCAATGTTTTCAAATGCTGTTGCGACCGGATGATGTGATCCACGATGATCAGAGTGAGTTGCAGGGCATCGTGATTAGTAAGGCATTTCGCGGTCCGAGTATGCTGTATGGACTCAGTGTTGCCGGTACTGACACGCCTATTTTGTGTTTGGCGCCATCGCATCACGTTCACGCCGTTGGCATGCCGTTTGGCTTTCGCTTAGATATTGCTCACGTGCAAATTTTCCCGGTGCAAACAGACTAAAACATTCTTTACTGATGCCGTTAATAAGATGTACACCTAACAGGGAAGTAGTGTGTTTTCATCTATCAAATCAGCGATTGTTTCGATTATTTTGTTCTTGGTAGTCACGGTCACGGGATCCGTGCTTTTTTTGGTGGTTTACGAATATGAAAATTTGTACGCCGAAGCTATTAGCAAAAACCTAGAAGGCCTGACATATAACACCAGTCTAGATTTGGAGCCGGTGTTACTGGCACAGCACCCTAAAGGGTCTCAAGGCCAAGAGATTGATCAGGTACTGGCACGACTTATTCCGTATAAAGATGTCGTGATGGTCAATGTGTATCACGTCAACGGTTCTTTATTGCATGCTCATCACGGTACGGGCTTTACGTCCCAAGCTAAGCTCAGCGGCACCGAGCAGCTGCAAGTAAGTGCCTTTCAATCTGGGGTATTTCAGCGAGAGGGATATTTGTATGCGATTGCCCCTATTGGCGACACGCCGATTACGCTTGGCTACTTACAAATAGTGCATAACCTCAAAAAGCCCTTACTCGAAAGTCAAATACGCCTAATCAAACAAACCTTTCCCACCGTCAGTATCAGTACGCTACTGGTCTTAACCTTGGCGTTGATGCTGTCTAATCGCTTATTACAACCGTTGGCGAAACTTTCCACCTTTACCAAACAAATTGATGCCTCCAAAAACTACTCGCTGCGTTTTAGAACCAAGGGCAACAATGAAATAGGGCAGCTGGCACGCAACGTCAACACCATGCTCGACACGATTAATCTTGAGCTAGAAAAAAACAAATCGCATACCAAAAAGCTCGAAGAGCAGCGCGAGACCATGACGCGTCTGGCGAATTTTGACACCTTAACGGGCTTACCTAATCGTCAATTTATTATGGATACGCTGCGCTATAAACTCGCAGAGGCGAAGCGTCATGAGCGTGATTTGGCCCTGTTGTTTTTTGATTTGGACGGATTTAAGAGTATTAATGACTCGCTAGGTCATGAAGCCGGTGATGTAGTATTGGTTGAAGTCGGCAAGCGCGTGCAGGGCATGTTGCGCGAAGGGGATTTGATCTCGCGCTTAGGCGGAGATGAATTTTTGATCGTGCCATTTGATGAGCCATCGGTAGAAGAAATTAAACAGATTTGCGTGCGCTTGCTTGAAGTGATTGAACAACCTATCGTGCAAAATGGTGTCGAATTACGCGTGGGTTTAAGCATTGGGATTGCCTCAGCGAAGGAGGCCAACTATGAGTTGACCGAATTGGTGAGTAATGCCGATATTGCTATGTATCGCTCCAAAGCCAGCGGACGCGGCACATTTACCTTGTTCCATAAAGATTTGATCCAAGATTATAAACGCAAATTGTTGATCTCAAACTCTATTGCCAAAGGGCTTGAAGAAGATGAGTTTCACTTGGTCTATCAGGCCAAAATCAATCAGTATGGTAGATTAACCGGGTTTGAGGCCTTGATCCGCTGGCATCATCCATCGCTGGGCAGTATTTCGCCAGGGGAGTTTATTCCCATAGCCGAGCAAGCAGGCAAGATCCCGCAAATTACCAAGTTTGTGGTGCACCAAGTGTGCAATGAAATGCACGTCATTCAAGCGCTTACTGAACAAAAACTGGTGGTGTCGCTGAACTTGTCGGCACATGATCTACAGTCGGACACTCTGGTGCAAGAGATTATTAGTTATGTGCACGCATGTGATTTTGGTCCAGAACATATTGAATTTGAGGTTACCGAAACGGCCTATCTAGAAAACTTCGAAACTACCAATAATGCCCTGCGGCAGCTCTCAGATATGGGCTGTAAAATCGCCTTGGATGATTTTGGTACCGGTTATTCAAGTCTCAGCTACCTCACTCAAATTAAAATTGACACCCTTAAAATCGATCAATCCTTTGTGCGTGAAATTGACTTTTCTTCGCGCAGTCGCCTCGTGACCAGCACCATCATCGATTTGGCCAAAAGCCTGAATCTCAAAATCTGTGCCGAGGGCATCGAAAGCCGCGCTCAACAAAAATACCTCGCTCAGCTTGGCTGCGATTTTTATCAAGGGTTTTTATATTCTCAACCGCTGCCGCTAGCTGCGCTGCAGGACAAAAACTTTAACTTTGAATTGGAGTTTCGTCCAGAAATGGTGGCCCAAACAGAGCGTCTGCCCCGTGAGCTACATGCTATTTCATAAAAACTGACAAATGCCAGTTTTCGTCTATGCTTTAGCATGGGATGATTTAAGGGAATAAGTCTTGAAATACTTGGGCGGTGCACATTGGTTTGTGGCAGTAACGCTAGTCGCTTGCACAATACTGTGGTTGATTCATGAGCAGCAACGCAATCAGCTGGCTAACTTATGGACGCAGCAACAAACACTGTTTACTCAGTACCGACAGAATGTTCGTGGTGTAGCTGAGCTGCAGCAGTACACGCAACAAATTCAAGGCTTATTTGTGCGCAATCAAGCGCTCCAGCGTTCCATAATCGAACAGCGCCAAGCACTGTTATCACGCATGAATCGCCAAGTCTCACATATTTGTATTAATATTTTGCTTTCTCCGAATTGCGATTATTTACAGTCGAGTTTGGCACAGCTTGATATTTTTGCTGTACAGCTAAGCGGGCAGCTCAATACCTTTTCATGGTCCGGGATGGAAGGTGCATTGCGTCAGTTAGAGGCCGAGCTGCAAGATGTCTATGAACAAAAGCAGCAGCAGTTTGTATCAAACAAAGATGTGCTAATGCGCCAAGCGCTATTGCAACAAATGTGTGTGCTATTGTTATCGTGTGGGGTCCTGTTATGGCTCTTATACAATTATCGCGATGAGGTAAACGCGTTTGCGTTAGAGCTGCGACAGTTTTTTCAACCTAATGTTGATGACACACCGCTGCCAACAAGAGGGTATAACTACCCCGAGTTGCAACAAATTTCGCTGGACTTACGGCGCTTAGAAAAAAACTATCAAACCTTAGAAAAAATGAAAAACGCCATGTTGCGCCATGCTGCGCATGAGTTAAAAACCCCATTGGCCAGTATCACCGAAGGCTGTGAAGTGTTGTCACAAGAATTGGTGGGCTATGTTAACGATGAGCAAAAAGAAGTGTTGGGGCTGCTCGCCGGTAGTATCAAGCGCATGCATGTGCTGGTTGAGCGGCTCTTGGATTACAACGCGTTACTGCAGTACAAAACCGTCAAAGCCAACGTTTTCTCCATTGCTAAAGTGATCAACAACGCCCTTGAAGAGCAACAACTCGCCTTGCGCAAGGCAGGCATGGAGGTGATTGTGAATGTGCCAACAGAGTCCGTGTGCACGGATCGCATGTTGTTTCGGCGCATTTTGGATAACTTATTATCCAATGCCATGGCGCATGGGCAGCAGCACGCCAATATTCAGCTCGATATTATGCTGCAGGATGAAAAACTGACTATTAACTGCAGCAATTTGGTCAACCACTCACGAACCGTTAGCAAAGAAGATGTGTTTGAACCTTTTCAACGCGGGCAACACAAGCGCAACGATGGGGTCGTTGGGGCTGGATTGGGGTTATCCATTATTGCTGAGTGCGCAAAATTATTAGGTGGCTCAGCACAATTAGACAAATCAACCAGCGGGATTTTTCGCATTACTGTGAACCTTCCCTTAGATGAGTATCAGGATGAAACAGGGACTGAATATATTATTAGTGGATGATGATGAGGCGCTACTGCGCCTGCTCGCCATTCGCCTGCAACCACACTGTGAACAGATCGCAACGGCAGCTCACGGCAGTGCGGTGCTGCCGCTGTTGCACAAAGGCAACTTTGACTGCGTTATCACAGATTTGAGGATGCCAGATATCGATGGATTGGCATTATTTAAACTTATCCAAGGGGATTTTCCCTTGTTACCGGTGATCATAATGTCTGCACACGGTACGGTCGATGACGCAATGCAGGCCACACAAGCGGGCGCGATGCACTTTATTACCAAGCCGCTAGATCACGATAAGCTGATGCTGTTGTTAAACAAAATTGCGCAGCACAAAATTCCTCACCAAAACGACTGGCCAACTCGGATCATTGCCAAAAGCAACATCATGCTGCAAATGCTCGAAAAAGCCCACCGGATTGCCAAACGCGATGTTAACGTGCTGATCACCGGTGATAGCGGTACGGGCAAAGAGCTGCTTGCGCAAGAAATTCACGAGGCGAGTCTGCGCCGCGAGCAGCCGTTTGTGGCGGTCAATTGTGCGGCGATCCCTGAAAATTTATTAGAATCGGAGCTGTTTGGTTACAAAAAAGGCGCGTTTACCGGCGCGATGCGCGATCACCCTGGCTTATTTCAACAAGCTAACGGTGGTACCTTGTTTTTGGACGAAATCGGTGACATGAATGTGATGTTGCAGGCTAAATTGCTGCGCGTGTTACAAGAGCGGATAGTTCGCCCACTAGGCAGTGTGAAAGACATGCACGTCGACGTAAGGGTGATTTGTGCCACGCATCAAGACTTGTCTGCAGCCATGCATGCTGGCGCGTTTCGAGAAGACTTGTACTATCGCTTGAATGTCGTGGATTTGCATCTGCCTCAGCTCAAAAAGCGCAGCGCGGATATCCCCATTTTGGTGAAGCATTTTATTAAACACAATGCCGACCGCTATCACCTCGGGCACATTGATATTGCCGATGATGCGCTGGCGGAGCTGATGAACTATCCGTGGCCGGGCAATATTCGTCAGCTAGGGAATGTGATTGAGCAATGCGTGGCGCTAGTGCAGGGCAATATGGTCAGTGCCCAGTTAGTCCGTCAGGCGCTGCGGCAAGACACCAGCGCATGGCCAAATTTAACACAAGCCAAGGATGCTTTTGAATTTCAATATCTCAATAAATTATTGCACATGACGTCGGGCAATGTGACCAAGGCGGCTGACCTAGCAGGGCGCAATCGCAGTGACTTGCACAAATTACTGAAAAAACACGATTTGATAGCGGCGAGTTTTCGTGAATAATTCGCATCGATACTAGGTTTTCACTGTCATTCGTTTATAATACCGAGCAAATTATTAGCGCAACTCATGAGAAAGGCAGCATGCGAACTGATTACTGTGGCAATATTTCCGCTCAATACGAAGGCCAAACCGTCACCATCCAAGGGTGGGTGAACAAACGTCGCGATTTGGGCGGGGTGATATTTTTGGATATGCGTGACCGCGCAGGGATTGTGCAGGTGGTCATTGACCCTGATACCGAAGCCACATTCGCGACTGCAAACAGCGTTCGCAACGAATACTGCGTGACAATTACTGGGCTGGTTCGCGCCCGCCCTGAATCTCAGGTTAACGCTGACATGCGTACCGGCGCAATTGAGATTTTGGGTAAAGAGATTACTATCCTTAATGCCGCGCCGGCACTGCCGCTTGATTGGAACCAAGAAAACTCTGAAGAGCAGCGTTTGAAGTATCGCTATCTGGATTTGCGTCGTCCGCAGATGAGTGAGCGCTTGGTATTTCGCGCTAAGGTGACAGGCTTTGTGCGTCGCTTCTTAGAAGGGCAAGACTTTTTGGATATCGAAACCCCGATTTTGACCAAGGCTACTCCAGAAGGTGCGCGTGACTATTTGGTGCCGTCGCGTACCCACAAAGGCCAGTTCTTTGCCTTGCCACAGTCTCCACAGCTCTTTAAGCAGCTATTAATGATGGCTGGCATGGATCGCTATTATCAAATCGTTAAGTGTTTCCGCGATGAAGATTTACGCGCTGATCGCCAGCCAGAATTTACTCAAATCGATATCGAAACGACCTTTTTAGACGCCGCTGGCGTAATGCAGATCACCGAGACGATGATCCGCGATTTGTTTAAAACCATGCTTGATGTCGATTTAGGTGATTTTCCGCAGATGAGCTATGCAGACGCGATGCGCCTGTACGGTTCGGACAAGCCAGACTTGCGCAACCCGCTGCAAATCATCGATGTTGCAGACATTCTCAAAGAGGTCGATTTTAAAGTATTCAGCGGACCGGCCAATGATCCCAATGGCCGTGTTGCTATGCTTTGTGTACCTGGCGGTGCTAGTTTGTCGCGTAAGCAGCTTGATGGCTATACAGATTATGTCGGTGTCTATGGCGCCAAGGGCATGGCGTGGGTGAAGGTCAATGACGCAGATGCTGGTCTAGCTGGCTTACAGTCGCCGATCGCGAAGTTTCTCACAGAAGAAGCGGCACAAGCGCTGGTCAAACGCGCGAATGCGCAATCTGGAGATATCTTGTTATTTGGCTCTGATACCAGCAAAGTTGTTACCGAAGCGCTCGGCGCGCTGCGCTTAAAAGTAGGTGAAGACCTAGAGTTGCTAGAAGGCGACTGGAAACCGTTATGGGTTGTCGATTTTCCGATGTTTGAAGAAATTGACGGGCAATTTCATGCGTTACACCATCCGTTCACTGCACCGCGTGATCTCTCGCCAGAGGCATTGCAAGCGGATCCCGGCCAAGCATTATCAAATGCTTATGACATGGTGTTAAATGGGGTTGAACTTGGTGGTGGTTCGGTACGTATTCACGATCAAACAATGCAGTCTGCTGTGTTTGATATTTTGGGGATCAGCAAAGATGAGGCCGAAGAAAAATTTGGTTTCTTGTTAGAAGCTTTGCGCTATGGTGCGCCGCCGCATGCTGGTCTAGCCTTTGGCCTGGATCGCTTGGTGATGTTGATGACCGGTGCGAGCTCTATCCGTGATGTGATGGCGTTCCCTAAAACAACCACAGCGGCATGTCCGCTAACACAAGCGCCAGGGGTGGCAAACCCTGAGCAGTTAAAGGAGCTGTCGATTGCGTCTCTCGTGAGCGACGCAAAATAGACGTCAACAGCCCGATAGGAATCGATAGCCGTTATTATGTCCTATAAACGCCCAGAATCAGTGTTGGTCATTTTGTTTGATGAAGCACACCAGGTATTGGTGATGCAGCGTGCGGATGACCCTGATTTTTGGCAGTCTGTGACGGGTACCATCGAGGCGGGGGAAGCGCCGCTTGAAACCGCCTACCGCGAAGTGCTCGAGGAAACTGGCCTGGATTTACGCCAGTTGGGGTGCGATGTGCAAGGTGTGCTACAACAAAATCAATATCAAATTCGTCCGCAGTGGCGCTATCGCTATCCTCCCGGCACGGTCCACAACACTGAATTTGTCTTTAGCTGCCAAGTGCCCAGTGGCCAGCCTATTCTCCTAACGGAACATCTTGCTCACCGCTGGGTTTGCAAAGAAGAAGCACTGCAAATTGTGTGGAGCGAATCCAACCGCAATGCGATTGCCGATTACGTGGAAC
>CAZLGJ010000036.1:0-3357 GCA_964559075.1 uncultured Glaciecola sp. | reverse complement strand
GCCCCAGTGATCATACTGGGGATTGATCCGGGTTCGCGGATCACCGGCTACGGTGTGGTCCGCTATCAATCGGGTCAATACACCTATATGTCCAGTGGTTGTATCAAAACGGTTGGCGATGAAATAGCGGGTCGTTTGGATATTATTTTTAAGGGGGTCAGTGAGCTGATTGCCCAGTATCAACCTAAAGAGTTTGCGATTGAATCGGTGTTTATGGCAAAAAACCCAGATTCTGCGCTTAAGCTTGGCCAGGCGCGAGGCGCGGCTATTGTGGCGGCGACGCAATTTGGTCTGCCGGTTGCAGAGTACGCCGCCAGGCAAATCAAACAGTCCGTAGTGGGTAAAGGCAGTGCCGATAAGGCCCAAGTCCAGCACATGGTCAAACACTTGCTCAAATTACCCGGCACCCCGCAAGCAGATGCTGCTGATGCACTTGCAGTTGCATTATGTCATGGGCATACTCAACAAAGCTTAATCAACATGTCTGGGCAAGCTTCACGCATGGCGCGTGGCCGTTTGCGCTAGCTTGAATACCCTAAACCAAGATACTGAAACAACATAAAAGAATAAATATATGATTGGATTAATTACCGGCAAGATTTTGTACAAGCAACCTCCCGAGATCATGGTCGAAGCCTATGGCGTTGGCTACGAAATTAGTATGCCGATGACCAGCATGTATCAACTACCGAATGTGGGAGAAACCGTGACGGTCTTTACTCATTTTGTCGTACGTGAAGATGCGCAGTTATTGTTCGGCTTTGCCGATCAAAACGAACGTAGCGTGTTCCGCGAGTTGATTAAAGCAAACGGAGTTGGCCCCAAGCTAGCGTTGACCATACTGTCGGGAATGTCGGCGCAGCAGCTCATGCAGGCGGTGAGTTTTGAGGATGTGAGTGCACTGGTGAAACTGCCAGGGGTGGGCAAAAAAACCGCCGAGCGCTTGGTCGTTGAGCTCAAAGATCGCTTGGCCAAACTCAACCTTGGCAGCAGTGTGGACGATGTGCCATTGCCCATGGAAAGCGCGACGGGCACACCGACAGTGATGGTTAACGATGCTCGCGAAGAAGCGCAAAGTGCATTGTTAGCGCTCGGCTATAAACCTGCGCAAGCCAGCACCGTCATCAAGAAAGTTTACCAAGATGACATGACCAGTGAAGCGCTCATTCGCGAAGCGCTCAAAGCCATGCTTTAACCTGTGATGGACAAACCTGATGATTGAAGAAGACCGCTTAATCCAACCCAGTGCTAGCAGCGAAGATGAATCGATTGACCGTGCGATTCGGCCGCGCTTATTACAAGATTATACTGGCCAGCCACACGTCAAAGCGCAAATGGAGATCTTCATAGAAGCGGCGCGCAAGCGTGCAGATGCACTTGATCACCTGTTAATTTTTGGGCCGCCGGGGCTGGGCAAAACTACGCTGGCGAACATCGTTGCTAACGAAATGGGCGTGAGTATCAAAACCACCTCAGGCCCGGTACTCGAAAAAGCAGGTGACTTGGCCGCTTTGTTAACCAATTTAGAAGCCAACGACGTGTTGTTTATTGATGAAATTCACCGGTTGAGTCCGGTGGTCGAGGAGGTGCTCTATCCAGCAATGGAGGATTATCAGCTCGATATCATGATCGGTGAAGGACCGGCAGCGCGTTCGATTAAACTGGATTTGCCGCCGTTCACCCTGATTGGCGCAACCACACGCGCTGGGTCGTTGACCTCTCCATTGCGTGATCGCTTTGGCATTGTGCAGCGCTTAGAGTTTTATAACGAGGCGGATCTGACTGATATCGTGCAGCGTTCGGCTCATTTTCTGAATGTGCCGATGTTGGTTGAGGGCGCACGCGAGATCGCGCGGCGTTCACGCGGCACACCGCGGATTGCCAATCGCTTATTGCGCAGGGTGCGCGACTATGCCGAAATCAAAGCGCCTGGAGATGTCGGCACAGACGTGGCCGGTGCGGCATTAGATATGTTAGATGTGGATAAAGTCGGCTTTGACTACATGGATCGCAAATTGCTCGAAGCAATTATTGATAAGTTTAACGGCGGTCCAGTTGGCCTAGATAACTTAGCCGCTGCCATTGGTGAAGAAAAAGAAACCATTGAAGATGTGATTGAGCCGTTTTTGATCCAGCAGGGCTTTTTGCAACGCACGCCTCGTGGTCGCATCGCGACAAGTCGGGCTTACACGCATTTTGGCTTTGAGGTCGATGAATAAAACTAAGCCAAAAAAAAGCCCAGCGCAAGGCTGGGCAAAACAACAAGTGTTAAAGGAAAAAACAATCTGAACTATTGGGTGATACAATCACTTCAAGGTCAGGTATCAACATGAACAAACTCAATTGATGCGCGCATTGTAGACGAAAATCGGTGTGGCGCAATTGAGATAAATTATTTTTTTGGATTAGAATTTCTAATGAATAAAAATGCACCTCATGCCATGGATATTCGCATCTATTACGAAGATACGGATGCAGGTGGGATTGTGTACTACGCGAATTACTTGAAGTTTCTTGAGCGGGCTCGGAGTGAATGGGTACGCAGCCACGGCCTCTCTCAACAGTCACTCTTAGCTGACGGTATCGCGTTTGTGGTCAAAAAAGTTAATCTGGATTATCATGCGCCGGCTCAATTTGAACAAATAATCACCGTTCACACCACAGTTTGCGAACTTAAGCGGGCTTCGCTGGTCTTTACACAAACAATTACTGATAATACACGCACCTTGGTTTCAGCGACCGTTAAAGTCGCTTGTGTTAATCTCAACACAATGAAACCGTGCGCCATCCCCACACAACTCGTTAAAGAACTACAAGGAAACACATAGTGGCACATGATATGTCTTTTATTGGCTTGTTTTTGCAAGCCAGTTTAGTGGTTAAACTCGTGATGATTTTGTTGGTCGTCATCTCAATCACCTCATGGGCGTTCATATTTCAGCGCGCACGCGTATTGAGCCACGCGCAACAGCACTTGACGTATTTTGAAGACAAGTTTTGGTCTGGCACTGACCTCAATGCCCTGTATAAAGAACTCTCAGAAAATAACAGCAACAGCGGCGCCGATGGGATTTTTGTCGCTGGTTTTCGCGAGTTTGTGCGCTTGCGCAAGTCGACCGATGATGCCGACATGGTGATGGAAGGCAGCGGTCGCGCAATGCGCATTGCCTTATCTCGTGAGGTCAATCAGTTAGAATCACGCCTACCGTTTTTAGCTACCGCCGGTTCAATCAGCCCATACATCGGCCTGTTTGGCACTGTGTGGGGGATCATGAACTCGTTCATTGCGCTTGGGCAAGTCAAGCAAGCGACACTTGCCATGGTTGCGCCGGGGATTGCTGAGGCGTTAATTGCCAC
>CAZLGJ010000035.1:16529-23348 GCA_964559075.1 uncultured Glaciecola sp. | reverse complement strand
TTTTACTTGCGATCCTTGTCGTGGTCTGGGTGATCAGTGGTTTCTACACCATCCGCGAAGCGGAGCGCGGTGTCGTGCTGCGTTTTGGTGCATACCATACGCTGGTAGAGCCAGGCCTGCAGTGGAAACCTACGTTTATCGACCGTGTACTCCCAGTGGATGTCCAGACTATTCGCGATCAAGCCTCAGCCGGTTCAATGCTTACAGAAGATGAGAATGTTGTTCGCGTGCAGATGGAAATGCAGTATCGCGTCGTCGATCCTAAGAAATTTGTGTTCCATGTGGTCAATCCTGAACAAAGCTTATCGCAAGCACTAGACTCTGCAATTCGCTATGTTGTGGGTCATTCAACGATGGATGCCGTGCTAACCTCAGGTCGTGAAGTGACTCGTCAGCGCGTATGGGATGAACTCCAAGCGATTATCGAACCTTATGACATGGGGGTATCCATCATCGATATGAACTTCAAGGACGCACGTCCTCCAGAGGAAGTGAAAGACGCATTTGATGATGCAATTGCAGCACAAGAAGACGAAATTCGTTTTATTCGTGAAGCTGAAGCCTATGCTCGTGAAATTGAACCACGCGCTCGTGGCCAAGTGAACCGTATGAATGAAGAGGCAACTGCCTACAAAACTCGTGTGACCTTAGAGGCACAAGGTGAAGTGGCGCGCTTTGAAAAGCTATTACCTCAGTATGAGGCGGCTCCAGAAGTGACGCGTCAACGGATCTACATCGAGACTATGGAAGAAGTGTTCTCAAGCACGTCCAAAATTATGGTCGATAATCAAAATGGTGGCGGTTCGATGATGTACCTGCCGCTAGACAAGATTTTGGAGCGTCAAAATACGTCCAATCCTTCGCAACTACCGACCAATGCGACGCAAAACGCATTAGATGGATTGCGCAATGCCGCTACGGTTGACCGTGCCAACAGCACACCACCAAACAGCACGTTACGCGGCAACAACACACGTAATGGGAGATAAGTGATGAAAAATTTAATCGTTGCCATTATTGTGGCAGTAGCTTTGCTCGCATCAGGCGCTATCTTTTTTGTTAACGAAGGCACGCGTGCCATTGTGATCCAGTTTGGTAAAGTCAAAAAAGACAGCGAAACCGGATTGACCAAAATCTACGAGCCGGGTTTTCACTTAAAGATGCCCTTCATCGATTCAACGCGTGTTTTGGATGCGCGTGTGCAAACGCTTGATGATGCGCCGGATCGCTTTGTAACTAGCGAGAAAAAAGATTTGATCGTCGACTCTTACGTCAAATGGCGTATCAATGATTTTGAGCGTTACTACCTATCAACCGGCGGTAATACCTTACAGGCCGAGGCGCTGTTAAAGCAAAAAGTGAACAACGGTCTGCGCTCGGAGTTTGGTACACGTACTATCTCTCAGATTGTTTCTGGTGAACGTTCTGAGTTAATGGACGAAGCGATGGAACAAGCTTCAGGCAGCTCAGATGAGTTGGGGATTAAAATCATCGACGTACGTGTTAAGCAAATTAACTTGCCGCTCGAAGTCTCAAACTCGATCTTCCAGCGGATGCGTGCAGAACGTGCAGCGGTTGCGCGTGAGCACCGCTCTGAAGGTCAAGAGCAAGCCGATATTATTCGTGCTGACATCGATGCACGCGTTACAGTAATGCTTGCTGATGCAGAACGTAACGCACGACAACTGCGCGGTGAAGGTGATGCAGAAGCAGCGCGTATCTACGCGGATGCCTACTCAAAGAATGCCGAGTTTTATAGCTTTTTGCGTTCAATGGATGCGTATCGCGGTAGCTTTAACTCCAAGCAAGACGTGTTAATCGTGGACCCGTCTTCCGACTTCTTCCGCTTTATGAATGCACAAAGCGGGATGCGTCCAGTCACGCAATAAGCACTGCACAACAATACAGAAGCGTTATCTCGTGATGGTCACAGGGTAACGCTTTTTTTGTGTTTGTGATATTCTATCCACTCATGGTGACACAACAATAATAAGAGGAAATCGCTATGTCGCAATCTTCTGATGCCTTTGCACAACAATCACAATCTGGTGGTTTTGCCCGTTTTTTAAATGCCGTTGAACGCTTGGGTAATCTGCTCCCACATCCAGTGACATTATTTGCGATCTTATCGATTGTCATCGTGCTGTTAAGCGGAATTTTGGGCTACTTTGACATTGCCGTTGCCGACCCTCGGCCAGAAGGTGCTAAGGGCCGCGAGGCGGACGGTATGATTGAAGTGATATCTTTGGTAAATGCTGAAGGTTTAGCGCGCATTGTGACTGAGCTGGTAACTAATTTTACCGGGTTTGCGCCGCTTGGCACGGTCTTAGTTGCCTTATTAGGCGTGTCGGTCGCTGAGCACTCTGGCTTGTTATCCACAGTATTGCGCTCGATGGTCGTGGGTGCACCGCGTCAAATGGTTACTTTTATCATTGTCTTTGCCGGCATTATTTCAAACACCGCTTCTGAGTTAGGCTATGTCGTACTGATCCCACTCGCTGCGATGATTTTTCACTCCCTAGGACGCCATCCGTTAGCGGGGATCGCTGCTGCTTTTGCCGGTGTATCGGCGGGGTATTCCGCCAATCTTTTACTCGGAACGCTTGACCCACTACTTGCAGGCATTACTACCCCAGCAGCGCAAATGATCGACCCAAGTTATGTGGTGGGTGTAGAAGCTAATTATTACTTTATGTTTGCCAGTACCTTTGTTGTGGCTGCGATGGGTTATGTCGTGACCGAATACATTGTGGAGCCGCGCTTGGGCAAATACAACCCATCGGATGCTCCAGAAAAACTAGAACAGCCCACTATAGAAGCGCCAACTGCGCTTGAAAAGCGCGGTATGCGCAATGCCGGTATTGCCTTTTTGGTGTTGTGCGTGCTACTCGCATTAACTATTGTGCCTGAGTGGGGCATGTTGCGACATCCCGAAACGGGCGAAGTAAAAGGCTCTCCTTTCCTTAAGGGTATTGTGGCATTTATTTTTATTACCTTTGCTATTCCTGGCTTTGTCTATGGCAAAACCGTAGGCACCATGAAAACCGATCGCGATGTCATTGAGGGTATGGGCAAATCCATGAGCTCATTGGGTATTTACATTACCTTGGTGTTTTTTGCGGCGCAGTTTGTGGCGTTCTTCAAATGGACGAACCTTGGAACAGTATTAGCCGTGCAGGGTGCAGCAGGTATACAAGCGGTAGGCTTGGACGGCCCCGAGATATTTATTTTATTTATTTTGATGTGTGGGTTAGTTAATTTATCGCTAGGTAGCGCTTCTGCGCAATGGGCGGTGACCGCACCGATTTTTGTGCCAATGTTGATGTTGGTCGGCTATGCACCTGAAGTCATTCAAGCAGCCTATCGAATCGGTGATTCGGTGACCAACGTGATTTCTCCGATGATGAGCTACTTTGGCTTGATTTTGGCTATGGCGGTCAAATATAAAAAGGACACCGGTATGGGCACAATGATTGCGATGATGCTGCCATATACTATGGTCTTCATCGTTGGTTGGACTTTGTTATTTTACATTTGGGTGTTTGCATTGGGCTTACCAGTGGGTGCCGGTGCACCAACCTATTATCCAGCAGGATAATAATTGTTATTCGCCAAAGCTAATTGTGTCGTTGATGCGTATAAGCGTTATTTAAAAGAGATAAGCAGTAGATGAAATTCACCAAAAACACGGTTTTTACCCATCAGCAGCAAGACAAAATTGGCGTGCTGATCAGCAATTTGGGCACACCAGAAGCGCCTACCAAGCAAGCGTTAAAACCGTATTTAAAGCAGTTTTTGTCGGATCCTCGGGTGGTTGAGGTTCCCAAGTTGATTTGGTGGTGCGTACTTAACCTCATTATCCTCAATTTCCGTCCTAAACGCTCAGCAGAAGCTTATGCTACCGTGTGGACGGAAGATGGCTCACCGCTGCTGACGCATACCAAAAATCAAGCGGCAGCTTTGCAAGCCAAATTTGATGCGCATGCACCGGGTACCTATCTTGTTGATTTTGCGATGCGCTATGGGGAGCCATCAGTTGCCACTGCTGTGAATCGCTTATTGGAGCAAGGCGCGCGGAAAGTCATTGTATTGCCTCTGTATCCGCAGTATTGTGCTTCGACAACAGGCTCGACCTTTGACGCGCTAGCAGCAGATTTTACCCAGCGCCGCTGGTTGCCTGATTTGCGCTTTGTGAGCCACTATCATGACCACCCTGCCTATATTCAGTGTGTTGCTGACAGTATCAAAGCGCACTGGGCGTCACACGGGCGTGCCGACAAATTAGTCTTTTCTTACCACGGGATCCCTAAGCGATACCTACTTAACGGCGACCCGTATCATTGTGAGTGCCACAAAACTACCCGATTGGTGGCGCAAGCGATGGGCTTGAGTAAAGATGAGTACATGACAACCTTTCAATCCCGCTTTGGTCGCGAAGAATGGCTCACACCTTATACCGATGAAACGCTCAAAGCCTTGCCCGGACAAGGGGTCAAAAGCTTGCAGGTCATTTGCCCCGGCTTTAGCTCAGACTGTTTAGAAACCATTGAAGAAATCGGTGAAGAAAATCGCGAGTATTTTATGGACAACGGTGGTGAAAGATACGAGTATATACCTTGTCTAAACAGCGACCCTGCCCACATTGATATGTTATTTGGCTTGCTTCGTGAAAACCTAGGCGGCTGGCATATCGCTACTGAAGCAGAAATTGCCACTCGAGCGCAGGAAGCTCAACAGCTCGACGCTCCAGTGTAACGGCTGAATATTAAGGACCAATTCTAAAGGAACATCATGCGCGCACCGAATGAGCTCAAACAAGCACAGGATATTGCCAATACGCTAGACACCGCAGTGAAGATCCCGTTTTTAGGTTTACGAGTGGGATTGGATTTTTTAATTGGTTTGGTTCCGGGGATTGGCGATGCAATCGTGTTGTTACTGTCGTGGCGCATTGTTTATTTGGGCAAAAAAATGGGCGTGCCAAAGCCGGTATTGACCCAGATGGTACGCAATTCATTGATTGATTTTGGCTTGGGCTGTATTCCGCTGGTAGGCGATATAGTGGATATTTTCTATAAAGCCAATACCAAAAACGTCCAGCTGATGGAGCGCTGGTGGATCAGCAATCACAAAGATGATGTTGATGCATATGCCCAAGCGGAGTTGGCTAAATGGGAAGCACAGCAAGCGCTACGTGATGCGCTCGATGAGGATGACATTGCCGAGCGTGCGCATTCTGCAGCCCCTTCTGCATCGCCCAAAAATCAGCCATAACCCCAAGTAAAAACTACAAATTTTACAAATACCCTCGTTTCGACTACTCTGTAAGTGCAAGATTCATATAGGAAATGCACTTCATGTACGGAATGAATAAACTAAGCCTTTTATTATTATCTATATTAACACTTGCTGCCTGTGGTGGCGGCGGTGGTGGTGGCTCAACCCCGCCACAGCAAGGTCCGACAACGCCTCCTGCGCAACCCCCAGCGGTGGAGTTTACCCTTCCTACCTATGATTACAATGAAGGCGACACAGTGACTATTACAGCCAGTGTAGATACCAATGCTGCTGCTACCTATCAATGGCGTCAAATTGGCGGCCCTCTTGTTAATATGCAAATCGATGGCAATGTCATGAGTTTTGTGGCGCCTGCGATACATCGTGTTCCCACACAGACATTTGACTTTACTGTGGTCGCGACAGTCAATAATGTCAGCAGTGATGTTTATGGGGTGGGGGTTTATGTTGATAACAATATGACTTTTTCCGATTTTTCAAATGAAGTGGCGCTGATGGCAATGGGGACAACTGAAAGTGCAGTACAGCTCTTAGAGGCGGCCCGCGTTGCGGTGGCTAAGTACCACAATAATGACGATCCCATGCAGCATATTTGTCAGGGGAATGATGCGGAATTTACTAACCTGGAAGATAATGACAATAGCGGCGATTTATCTGCGGGTGACAGTATTGAGTTTGGGGTGACAGAGTGTTACTCCGCGTTATTTGATGCGCAGGTCTACGGGCGGATTATGCTTGATTTTGATATGGTTGATTTAGCCAATCAACAGATTGAGGGGCGTGCGAGCTTTGCTGAATTTTTTATCCGTGATTATAGCTCTGGTGTATTTAATATTATCGGAGAAATGCGTTTTGGAATGTCAGAGACAGCCTTGTTACGTGAGTTTGTTTTTTCACCCGTTGATCAAATCGACTTTTCATTGAACTCAGTGGTGTTTGCTTCAATCACTGATTTACAAGTGGTCAAACAACACAACCTCAATACTGCTCGGTTTGCCGTGAGCATTGATGGTGAGGTCAATGATTTACTCACTGACTTTACTTATCAAATCGATCAGGTTACGCCCTTTGATGGCTATCTCAATTCACTGCCTACACAAGGCAGAGTGGCGATTACCGACGGTCAGGAGACCGTCACGATAGATGTTGATACCAACGCCGGGATAGAATGGCTTGAAGTCGCTACAGGCCCTTGGAGTGAAGAAATGCACTGGCGTGATACGGTGGAAGGACCGATTTTTGGTTTGAATGCCTACAACAATGTTGAGGCGTATAACGGCAATGAATTTTTACTTGTAGGCGAACTGACCCCTATATTTGGTGTGAACAATGACGAGTATTTGCTGCGGTATTTATTTAATCGTCCTTTGCAAGCCCGTGACAATATGTTGGCGGAGTTAAATGGTTTTGATGGTAACAGTCAATATCATGAGATATTGGTGCCGCTTGAAGTTGATGGTGCTACCTTGACCTTTACTCGCATTGACCAATCGCTATTGCCAGCAAACACCACGTTTAATG
>CAZLGJ010000035.1:0-16519 GCA_964559075.1 uncultured Glaciecola sp. | reverse complement strand
GGTTTGAGGTTGTGGCGCAAACATTACAAACCACTAGCCTGTGGAACGTGAGTTTTTCAACGCAAGGAGATTTGATCCCCAATATGGTGGCCACCACCGGTGTCTATCGCGATAACGACTATCCGGTACTTGATGCGAGTAGCAGTCAAGTTGTTAATGGAACTGGCGTGACTTATGAGTGGCTGGACGTCAGTCAATCAGGGGTGACTTTTCTCTCTGCTGATGCCTTAATCACAGCAATTACCGTGCCCAATGGTGTGACTGAAGACGTCGTCGTAGGCATGCGTATGACCAATGATGACGGGGTAGCAGCACAATATAATATGACCTTAAAACACGCGCCAATTGACGGCCAGTTTATTATCTTAAACAGTGCGCCGGGTGATTATATTGGACAAGGGCAGCAGTGGGCGTTGACCGATGTCGGCGGCATCACGATTCAATATGACCCCGCTCTGCCTAATTTTGTGGAAGTTCAGTACAACGCAAATGATAACTGGCTATGGTATACCATGACCATCGAGCTTGCTAATGATACGCCGTTAGCGGTTGGCGTGTACGATGACGCAACGCGTTATCCATTTCAAGCTGAAGGTGTTGACGGTTTTGACTTTGGTGGTGATGGTCGAGGCTGTAATCGACTCAATGCCGACTTTGAGATTTTGGCATTGAGCATTGACGCGGATGACCGCATTACTGAACTGGCGGTGGATTTTACCCAGTATTGTGAAAGTCGTGCTGCCCCGCCGCTGACGGGCAAAGTAAGGATTAACTCGGCACTGCCCATCAACCAATAATACGACAGCTAGTCAAAAAATCACAAGGCACATTAAACCTGATGTTGATGTGCCTTGAGCATGTCTAACGTCACTATATCAAGAGCAGCTTCAGAGCATGCAGCTAACACCACAGGCGGCGCAATACCCGCATCATATGCCTGACGCCAGCGCGATGCACACAAGCACCAGCGATCGCCGGCTTTGAGTCCTGGAAATTGATAAGCGGGAATGGGCGTAATCAAATCGTTGCCCAACCTCGCCTGCATCTGCAAGAACTCGTCAGTAACAATGGCGCAGATTGAGTGGTTGCCAATATCGCTGTTTGGCACCTGACAATAGCCATCGCGCATAAAGCCCGTCCCTGCACAACACCCTTGTAACGGCTCGCCTAATACATTTTTTGCAGTCATCTTTATTCTCCGCACGTAAACTTAGTGTGCAATGCATACGTATTAGTCCACTGGATTGGTCAAAAAAGGATAAGCATGTTAGATAAAAGCGCACTTAAAGGAGAGGTAGCCACCACCTTGGATGAAATTGAACTCACCAAGTTTGAAGGGCTTGCGGAGCAGTGGTGGGATCCGATGGGGAAATTTGCGCAAGCTATCGCGTTTAATCATGCTCGGTTGGCCTATTTTACCACCCAAATCGCTGCACACTATGACCGCGACTTGCCCTTTGCACCATCGCCAAAGCACAACCTTTGGCGGTTGTATGATCTTGGTACAGTGTTTGAGGGACTATCGATTTTGGATGTCGGTAGCGGCGGCGGATTAGTGACTGAACCGCTAGCCAATCTCGGTGCTGATGTCACCGGCATTGATGCTTCGGCAACCAGCATTCAGGTGGCTTCTCGCCACGCGAAAAACACCAATACCGCGGTTAATTATCAGCATCTGCTGGCGCAAGATCTCGTCCAGCAGGGAGCCCAGTATGATGTGGTGATCAACGCCGAGGTTGTCGAGCATGTACAAAATCAGTCTTTATTGATTGCCCAATGTGCTCAGCTGGTTAAACCGGGTGGTTTGTTGATCCTTGCGACTCTTAACCGCACCATCAAATCGTTTGTGTTTGCTATCGTCGGCGCAGAGTATGTGATGCGATATCTGCCCAAAGGCACGCATAGCTGGCATAAGTTTGTCACCCCCGATGAGCTTTCTCGATGGGCGCATGAAGGAGGCTGTGAGCTTGTTGATCAAACGGGTATGCACTATTCGATTTGGAACAAAAAGTGGCGCTTTGGCACCAAGATGCCAATCAACTATGTACAAGTATTTACTAAGGATAGTATATGAAAATTTATGATACGCAAACCGCGCCGACGCCGCGAATAGTAAGGATATTCCTCGCTGAAAAGGGCATTGACGTTACCTATGAGCAGGTCGATATTGTTGCAGGTGACAATCTCGCTACTGATTTGCGCGCCAAAAACCCCTTCGGCAAAGTGCCAATCTTAGAACTTGATGACGGGATTTGTATCAGTGAGTCTCTGGCAATTTGCACCTATTTTGAAGCAGAGCACCCCGATGTGCCTTTAATGGGCACCACGGCTGTAAAAAAAGCCATTATTATGCAGTGGCAACAGCGCATGATGTTTTATCTGTTTGTGCCGGTGGGGATGTGTTTTCAGCATACCTCTGGGGCGTTTAAAGACCGTATGACGCCGGTGCTAGAATACGGCAAAGAAGCAGGTATTAACGCCGCTAAGACCATGGTTTTGCTCGATCAGCACCTCGCTGAGTCAACCTTTGTTGCTGGAGAGCAATTTTCGATCGCGGATATTGTAGCCCTGTGTGCGATAGATTTTGCTCGGGTAATCAAACTGCGGATTAGTCCTGCGCAAGTGCATTTACAGCGATGGTATGATGCCGTGAAGACAAGGCCCAGTTACACTGCGTAAACAGACTATTTTGTATGGTCTTAAAGCTGGATAAACTGCCGCTCAAAGCACTCGAGAGTATCTGCTTCGGCGGCAGGTTTGTCCCAGCGGATCCGGTGGAAACGCGGAAATCTAAGCGCGACCCCCGACTTGTGCCGCGTTGAGACGTGTGCTGAATCAAATGCGACCTCGACCACGAGACTCTTGTGCACTTCTTTGACAGGACCAAAACGGCCAATAGTGTGCTGTCTGACCCATTTATCTAACTCAGTGAGTTCTGCATCAGTAAAACCGGAATAGGCTTTGCCAATAGGCAGTAGCACCGTGTTTCCATCGCGCTGTGCCCACAATCCAAAGGTAAAGTCCGAATAGTATGACGAGCGTTTGCCGTGCCCGCGTTGGGCATACATGATCACGGCATCGATGAGTTTTGGGTCGCGTTTAAACTTGTACCACACGCCTTTGGGCCGCCCTGGTGTATAGGGCGCGTCTTTGCGTTTGAGCATGAGTCCTTCGACATGCCCATCATGAAGGGAGCAGGCTTTTTCGCGCTCAGCCACTAAAGCTGCATGGTCTTGAATATTGAACGGCGTGGAGATATTCAGCAGTGGGCTGTCCATGTGCGTAACAAGCTGTGCTAATCGCGCTTGTCGCTCGATCAGCGGCAGTGAGACTAATTCAGTATCACCGATGGCAAGCAAGTCATAAAACTGCAGTCCGCATGGGATGGTGTTTTGTAGCTTGTGGCTGGGTTTCTTTTTGTTTAAGCGCTGCTGTAATTGATTGAACGAAGCGATGCGATGGTCTGTATCAAAGGCCAACAGCTCGGCGTCATACACACCTACGTGGTCGAATAGGGCTAACACATCGGGAAAACTGTGGCTGATATCATCACCGGTGCGCGAGAACAGCGCCTTACCGTGCGCTTTAATCACCAGCTGGACGCGGATCCCATCGTATTTATGCTCGGCGACATACTGCGCAAAATCTAAATTGGCAATAACATCTGGCAACAAGGGGTGAGCCAGCATCACCGGATGAAACACGGTTTTATCGCTAATGTCGGGTTTAGGACCGCGCTGCTCGAGCCATGCTAGCAGGTCAGTATAGGGCGGTGCTAGTCCGTGCCACAGCTGCTCAATGTCGTTGACGTCACGGTTACCGTAGCTGGCCAAAATCTGCTTGAGGCGGCGTGCTGAGAGACCGACTCGCAAGCCACCGGTGCCAAGTTTGATCAAGGTCCAGCGTTGGCTAGTCGGTAGGTTATTCAAGCACTCTACTAAATACGCTTCTACTTCAGCTTTGGAATGGCTTTGAACAAAGGCAATAAACTCGCTCAAGCTCGGCGCGACAAAGCCTTCAGTCGGCGCGTTTGGCCAAAGGTGCGCGACGGTTTCTGACATTTCACCGACGTAGTCATAGCTGAGGTTGAATAAGGTTTCATCACAGCGCTGCAGTATTAACTGCTTAATGGTGTTGCGTTTAAACCATTTAAAATCGAGCTCACCAGCTAACAGGCCTAGTACCCAGCCGCGTTCCGGATCGGGCGTGTTGGCGAGATAATCTTGCAGTATGCGAGATTTGGCTAAGTGGCTGGAGGTAAAATACAGCGCATCTAACAGCGTCGATAGTGCCTGCATTATTCACTGTCCTCGTCATATCCAACCAGCCTCAAGGCCCGCGCCGTGCGACCCTGCTGGGTCAGCGAGTGGATCAGGGCGTCCTCGCGGCCGTGGGTCACCCCCACCTCCTGAGGATTGACCGCCTCGCTCGCTGCATGCAGTTCATGCCAATCGCAGTGATCAGAGACAATCAAGGGCAGTTCGACGTTTTTTTGTTTGGCGCGGGCGCGGATCTGCATCCAGCCTGATGCAGCAACGGGTAATACATTGGGCAATTTGCGTGACCAGCGGTCGTGCAATGCGCTAGGCGGTGCAAGTACTAACTCACCGGCAAGTGATTTTGGATCGGCTACATCAGTCACTGCAATTACTTCTCCAAAGTCAAAATCAAAGGATTGGTATAGTGCTATGAGTTTGAGCATAGCTCCGTGCGCATAAATCGGCTTGTCATAGCCCAACTCACGCAGTGCCAATAACACCCGCTGACATTTGCCTAAAGCGTAGACCCCCAGTAAGTGACAACGCTCTGGAAACTGAGTTAATGAATCAAGCAAGCGCTGCATTTGGTCTTTGATGTGCGGGTGCGCAAATACCGGTAGAGCAAAGGTGGCCTCAGTGATAAACACATCACATGGGATCGGCGTAAATGGGGTGCAGCTGGGATCTGGCGTGAGTTTATAATCACCGGTGATCACCACAGTGGCATCGCGGTAGCGCAGGCGCACTTGCGCTGAGCCCAAAATGTGACCAGCGGGATGAAAACTGAGCCACACCGGCTCGTCTAGGCCAATATCGATCTCTTGTGCATAGCCCAAATCACGCTCTGTTTTGCAGTGCTCATCGCCATAGCGCGTGCGCATGATTGCCAAGGTTTCCGGCGTTGCCCAGACCGTCCCGTGACCGCCGCGCGCATGATCAGCATGGCCATGCGTCACAATGACTCTGGCGTGTGGCTGCATGGCATCAATATAGGCATCTGCAGGTTTACAGTAGAGACCTGAAGGGCGCGGCACGAGCCAATGTTCGGGGTGATTGGTAATCGTTAACATGCGTTTAAGTACGCAAAATTGCGGATGATAGATTTTTATCTTAATGGATTAAGTAAAAAAAGTGTTAAAATCCTGATGCCGTGATACTATAGTTGCAAAATTTCATAAGCAACTTTTGCACACAGCGTTAACATAAGCTTCAGGAGCATCCATCGATGACACAGCAAACCGCGGATACGTCCAAACTCTCATTTAAAGAAAAAGCGGGATACGGTCTAGGCGATATGGCCTCAAACTTCTATCTTGGTTTTTTTGGTCTTTACCTGCTTTATTACTACACCGACGTATATGGACTGGCACCCGCTGCTGTCGCGACCATGATGCTGATCTCAAAAATCATCGATGCTGTGACTGACCCCGGTATGGGCTTAATTGCCGACCGTACAAATACGCGTTTTGGTAAATATCGTCCGTATTTGTTGTACATGGCGATCCCCTACGGCATTTTGGGTGTGGCGATTTTTTATGGTCCAGAGCTGTCAGATTCAGGCAAATTAGCTTATGCCTACGTCACTTATATTGGCGTGATGTTGATCTATACTGCGATCAATGTACCGTATTCTGGCTTGTTGGCAGTGATTTCACCGGTGGCCGAAGAGCGTACTAAGGTCACTACGTATCGCTTTATATTTGCCAGTGGCGGTACTTTATTGGTCGCTATGTTTGCGACACCGCTAGTAAACATGCTTGGTGGTGGCGATGATGTATTAGGATTTCGCATGACCATTATTTTGTTTGCGATCCTCTCGATGCTGATGTTCTGGACGACGTTTGCAACAACTAAAGAGCGCATTGAGTTGCCTAAGCACAAAACCAAGCCGATGGAAGACATGAAGGAGCTTGTTAAGAACATCTCCTGGGTGATTTTGGCGATTGTTTGTATTGTGCTATTAGTAGCGTACGTGACGCGAGTTGCGACTGTCATTTATTATGTCAAATACTACCAAGGCCACGGCAGTGAAAACTTTATTTGGATCTTTGACCGCGTGGCGGTGTTCTCATCCATTGCCTTACTTGGTCAGTTGATTGGTGCCATGTCCACGCCGTGGTTTACCAAGCGCTATTCCAAACACATGCTGGTGCTGTGGGCGTCGGTCGCGCACGCTGGCTTCCTCGTGCTGAGCTATCTAGTACCGGCAGAAAGTTACTGGCTAGCGGTGTTCTTACATACCTGTGGTTTGTTTACCTTTGGTCTCACCATCACGTTATTATTCGCCATGTTTACCGACTGCGCCGAATACGGCGAGTGGTTAACTGGCTCGCGTGCATCTGGCTTGACGGTATCTGCGTCCATGTTTGCGTTAAAGTTTGGCTCTGCCATTGGCGGCGCGCTACCAGGTTTTATCTTGGCAGGGGTAGGCTTTGTGGCCAATACTGAGCTGACTGAGAGTGCGATGAACGGGATCCACTGGATGACCACGTTACTCCCTGCGGTGCTATTTATCGCCGGTGGAGTGTTGATGGTCTTCTACAAGCTGGACAAAACCCTCCTCGACAAAATTGAGAATGAACTGCTTGAGCGTCGTGCCAAGGGTGACTTCTCTGGTCAACAAAGCTAATTTTTAGGCAACAGCAAGCATGAGCAAGAACGAACTAACCGCTAGCGCACAAGCGCTAGCGGATTTGCAGGTATGGTGGAAAGAACAAATTGTCTACCAAATTTATCCACGTAGTTTTAAAGACAGCACCGGCAATGGTGTGGGTGACTTGCGCGGAGTGATCGACAAGCTCGATTATATCGCCAGCCTTGGCGTTACCGCAGTGTGGATGAACCCGATTTACGAATCGCCCAATGACGATAACGGCTATGATATCAGTGACTACCGGGCGATTATGCGCGAATTTGGCAGCATGGCTGATTTTGATGAGCTGCTTGCTGGTCTGCATGCGCGTGGCATCAAATTCATCATGGATCTGGTAGTTAACCATACTTCAGATGAACATGACTGGTTTCAGCAGTCGCGCTCATCTCGGGACAATCCCTATCGCGATTATTATCACTGGTGGCCGGCCGAAAAGGGCAAGCCTAACTGGCGCTGGAGTTATTTTGACGAAAATGGCGATGCGTGGAAATACGACGAGCAAACCGATGCCTACTACCTGCATTACTTTGCGGTCAAACAGCCTGATCTGAATTGGGAAAATCCCAAAGTGCGCCAAGAAGTGTATGACATTATGCATTTTTGGGCACAAAAAGGCGTCGATGGCTTCCGTTTGGATGCGTTTCAGTTTGTCTCTAAAGACACTGAATTTCCCAAACTGCCTGACGAATACGAAGCCAGTATCGACTACATCATCAAATACCACGGCATGGGACCCAATATCCACCCCTATCTACGTGAGATGTATGATGAAGTCCTCTCCAAATACGACGTGTTTGCGGTGAGCGAAGGGGCGGGTTCGAGCTTTCAAGACGCGCATGATCTAGTGGATAGCCATCGGAATGAACTACAAATTGCCTATCACTTTGAAGGGGTAGAGCTTGGCAAAGACGTGGATAAACGCCACACGTTGTTAGAGTTTAAAACGCTGTATTCTCAATGGGATGCGTCATTTGCTGACGATGGCTGGCTGGCGATCTTTTTGGCCAACCACGACCTCTCGCGCATGGTGTCGCGCTGGGGCGATGACCGCGCGGAATATCGCGATGCCTCGACCAAGCTGCTCAATACATTCCTATTAACGATGCGCGGCACGCCGTTTACCTACTACGGTGATGAGCTCGGCATGACCAATATTCGCTTCCAAACGATCGACGAATACAAAGACATCGCGGCGATCAATGGCTACAAAGAAGCTCAGGCCAAGGGCCGTGACATAGGAAAATTCATGCGCAACTTGGTGGAGTTTAGCCGCGATAACTCACGCACACCGATGCAGTGGGATGCGACTGCACAAGCGGGCTTTACTTCTGGAGAGCCGTGGATTTCAGTGAATCCAGATTATTCATCGTTAAATGTGGCGGCGCAAGAGGCCGATCCGCATTCGGTGCTGAATCACTTCCGCGCGCTTACCGCGCTGCGCAAAGCGCAGCAAACGTTGGTGTACGGCGCGTATACCTTGCTGTTACCTGAGCATGAGTCAGTCTATGCCTACACGCGCGTATTAGCTGACTCGAGTGAGGATGTAATAGGCGAGAAGGCGATCTTGGTCTTATTAAACTTCTCGGATACTACGCAGACGGTTAGCTGCGCTGAGTGTGTGCAATATCAGCAGGTCTTGAGCAATAACCTTGAAGATGTGGTGCGCACAGCCGATGCCATTACCTTACAGCCTTATCAAAGCTTAGTTTTGGCCTAAGCTCGTTTCTTGAACTTTAGATCCCCTATTTTATGCTTTGTAAAATAGGGGTTTTTTGTTCTACTTATCTATCACCTTCAATTAGATTCATCTCAATCCATAGCGCAAAAAGCGTGTCATTAATCACGTACTCGCCTTGGGCATGTTTTGATACAACGTCATTTTTGATAAATTTCTCGAGAACTTGGTTGAGTGATTGCTTAGTGATGTTGAATTCATTCAGCAACTTACTATTAAAGACACCATCGCACTTTGCCATTTGAATGATCAGTAAGGCTTTTCTTTGTAACGGCGTGAGGCCCGTAATTAAATCGTTGTAGGTATCTCCATATAAATTAATCATATCTTCTACTGTTTCACGAATATCAATGAGGCTATAAGTTGATGCTTGTTTCCACCATAGATCGCGACAAACGGTCAAAATTAACTTCGTGGTACCTCGCATCCACTGGTAAAGTATTTGAAAGGCGTCTTCGTCAATTTCTGCTTGTAATAATTCGTTGCAGTACTTGTGAAGTCTTTCTTCTTCAATCCCTTCTATATAAATGGGTGTGACCATTTGATAGAAGGGGGCATCTGGCGACATCATCATTGCGCGCAGAAGGTTTTTTTTACTCCCTGAAAAAATAAAGCTAACTTCCTCAGATACCTGCGAAATTTTTCGCAAAATTGCGTCGACCTTTTCTTCTTTTATTTGTGATACCTGTTGAAACTCATCGATTGCTATGACGCAATGAGTATATTCGCTATTGTCTGTGATAAAGCGTGTTATGCCAGAGAAAGTAACCTCAAGCGATTCCTCAAACCCCATGTCTTGCATGTCGGGTGAAAATACGAGCGAGTCTCCCGCTTTGTTTGGCCCAACTTTAAACGACATTTTGCTAAACCAACGACTCATTTTCTCTAGGGTGTTTCTTAGATGGAAGGGCAATGCGTGTTGTACGCCGTTGAATAACAACCGTGCAAAATGCATCGCATCAGTGACTTCCATAACGTCAATGTAAATACAAAGTACATTGCTTTGTACAGAGAAACATTTTTTTATTAATGCCGTTTTGCCATAGCGACGGTTACCGTAAAGTAAAATGTTACTTTTGGTTTCTATGAGCTGTTGCATTTTCTCTAACTGAACTTCTCGCCCCAGAAATTGCTCTGGCGATACTACTTTGTCGGGATTAAACGGGTTAGTTGATTCCATAACTTAAAAGTAAATAGATTGTATTTTTTATTTATAGTTTACTATTAGGTAAATGTAAAGTATTTACTTTTTGACCGTGTCATGGAAGTAATTCTTATATATAGCGTCTAAGGTGTATGCAAGTGAGCGTTTTGCAGCAAAAAGCCGTATTAATTGCATGCAAAACGCTAACTTACCTCCTCAGTTACACACCTGGTTTTCCTGTAAAGGCTGGACCGTGCGTGACTATCAAGCGCATATGCTGGTGCAAGCGCGCAACAACCGCTCTACACTGCTGGTGGCGCCGACGGGCGCGGGTAAAACGCTGTCGGGTTTTTTGCCGTCCTTATGTGAGCTAATAGACACGCCGCAATCTGGCCTGCATACGCTTTACATCTCACCATTAAAAGCATTAACCCACGATATTCAGCGTAATTTGCTCAAACCTGTCGAGGAAATGGGCTTAGACATCACAATTGAGACCCGCACAGGCGATACGCCGAGTTACAAACGCCAGCGTCAGCGCAAAAAGCCGCCGAACATTCTGCTGACGACGCCGGAATCGCTGATGCTGCTATTGAGCTACGCCGATGCGCGCAAGATGTTCGGCAAATTACGCATGGTGATCATTGATGAAGCGCACTCGCTCGCACCCAATAAGCGCGGGGATTTTTTGTCGCTTGCCCTGGCGCGGCTAGGGTGGATACAGCCAAATTTTCTACGTGTTGGCCTATCCGCGACAGTTGCCGAGCCTGAGGTGTTGGCAGCATGGTTGGGCCGCTCTGGCGAGCCGTTGGATATACATACTTGTCCGCAAGTGGTACAGCCGATTGTAGAGCTAATGCCGTGCAGCGCTGACATCCCCTATGGCGGACATATGGCGACGTATGCGGTGGCTGATATTTATCAGCAGCTCACCAAAGTGAATACTTCCTTAGTGTTTGTGAATACGCGCGCGCAAGCGGAGTTATTATTTCAAGGCTTATGGGAGATTAATGAGCAGGGTTTGCCCATCGCGATTTATCACGGCGCCTTGTCCAAAGAACAGCGCCATAAAACCGAAAACATGATGGCTCAAGGGCTGCTGCGCTCAGTGGTGTGTACCTCGGCATTAGAGCTTGGCATTGACTGGGGCAATGTGGATATGGTGATGCAAGTCGGCGCGCCTAAAGGGGTATCGCGGCTGTTGCAACGCATCGGTCGCTCTAACCATACGCTAGATACGCCTAGCCGAGCGATGCTGGTACCGGGCAATCGTTTTGAGGCGTTAGAGGCGCTGAGCGCCATTGATGCGATAAACAAGCACAAGCTCGATAGTGAGCCTTTGTATGATGGCGCGCTAGATATTATTCCGCAATTTATCATGAACTGTGCCATAGCGGGTGCCTGCCAGCCGGATGAGATTTATCAGCAGGTGCTTGATGCTTCACCCTATGGTGGATTGGATAGAGTGACCTTTATGCAGCTATGGCAGTTTACCATTGACGGTGGCTATGCGCTGAGTCATTACGATCGCTACCATCGCTTGACGAGCAATGATGAGGGCGCGTTTGAGCCGACCAATAAACGCGTGATTTTGCGTCATCGGCAAAACATCGGGACGATTGTGGAAGCAGGGCGCTTGAAGGTTAAGCGTCTGCGCCGCGCGCATACAGGTAAAATCATTGGCGAAATAGAGGAGTATTTTGCGCAGCAACTCGTGCCGGGAGACACGTTTTTGTTTGCCGGTGAGTGTCTGGTGTTTGATACCATCAAGGACATGTGCGTGGAGGCCTATCCGGGCAAAGGCAAGGAGCCGAAGATCCCGAGCTTTGTCGGTGGGCAGATGCCGCTATCGAGCTTTTTGGCAGACGCGGTACGTGAGCTGTTATCTGAGCCATCTCGGTGGCGTCAGCTACCGAAGCAAGTGCAAGAGTGGCTGGATTTGCAGGCGGACTTTTCGGCGATCCCTCAGTTGGGCAAAGTGATGATTGAACATTTTCCCTATCGCCAAGCGCAATATACCCTGATTTATACGTTTGAAGGGCGCAAAGCTAACCAAACTCTAGGCATGCTGATCACCAAACGCATGGAGAAACTCAAACTTCAACCGCTGAGTTTTAGCATCAACGACTATGGCTTATCGATATGCTCACTCAAACCAATCAGCGCAGAGCGCATCCGCCACCTCTTTCACCCCGATATCTTGGGAGATGAATTGGCTGATTGGATGCTGTCATCTCCCATGCTCAAGCGGTCCTTCCGCCATGTTGCTATGGTCAGTGGATTGACCGAGCAAAATCATCACGCCACGCGCAAAACCATGAAACAAGTGACCTTTTCTACCGATTTGATTTATGACACCTTGCGCGAGCACGACCCTGATCATATTTTGTTAAAAGTCACCCAGCAAGATGCTGAGCGCGAGTTACTCGACTTGCAGCGGCTGACCGATATGCTGATCCGCTATGTGGGCAAAATCGACTTTATCGAACTGCCCAAGGTCTCGCCGATGGCCATCCCGATTGTGCTCAATGTACGCGCCGAAATCATCAAAGGCAGCGGGCGCGAAGCACTGCTTGAGCATGCAAGCCTGTATGATGAAGCCGAGTCGATGCTGGCAGAAGTGCGAGCGTTGCTTAGCGAGGTTTAAAGAGAAACGTATGAATTATGTCTTACGTCAATAGATGAAAGTCTGGTACATGATGAATGACACACAGTTAAGCCAATATTTGGCAAAAAAAATCATCACACCGCTGCGCTTTGCTGACAGAGTGTGGTTGGCGGATGCGCTAGGGGCACTGTATTGTCCTGATGAAGATTTGCTGCTTGTGTCGGATTTGCACTTTGGTAAAGGCAGTTATCTGAAGTTGCATGGCAGTCCCATCCCTTGTTATGACACCCATAAAACCCTGGCTATGCTCACTGAGCTTATCCACCGCTACCGACCGCAAACCTGTGTGTGCTTAGGGGATAGTTTTCATGACTTAGGCGCGGGCCAACGCTTTAGTTCGTCTGAAGTAGAACAGCTAAATACCTTGGTAGGACAAGTACCGCAATGGATATGGGTGCTGGGCAATCACGACCCCGCGATCCCAGACGGGATCCGAGGAAAAAGCATCGCGCATTGGCAGTTAGGAGAGTGTTTGCTCACTCATGAACCAGAAAATATCAGTCACTTTGGCTGTACAGCGCAAATCATAGGGCATTTTCATCCCAAAGCGACCTGTACCGTTAAGCGTCATAGCATGACGGGAAAGGTGTTTTTGTTAGATACGACCTGTTTGATTATGCCTTCACTGGGTGCTTTTACCGGTGGGTTAGATGCCGATGATCCTGCATTTTTATCGCTGTTTGCGGCATCACCTCAGCAGCTTTTGTGCTATCAAAATAAAATCTACCCCATTAAACAGGCCTAAAAAACCAGTAAAAGCAATCAAGCTTTTTATCTCGTAGTCGATATCTTACACATAACGCCCTTTCGAGCACGTTTACCCGCGCGTATACGGACATACTGCACATTGCGAATTTTGCACACTATTGCATTAGCATTATGAGGTCAGTCCGTGAATTTTTTATACAAAATTACCATCGTTAAATTATCCACTATCGCTGCTGTTGTCGCGGTTATTGGCATCGGCATTTTGGCCGTTATTTTGGGTGGGCAGCTCAATCAACAAATCCAATACGCACAGACAAATCAGACCATCATACAGATGATGCGTGCTCTAGATAGCGTGGCGCATCACCATGCGGTTGAGCGCGGTCTGACCGCTGGCTATCTCGGCGACCCGACTGCTGAAAAACTTGATAAGGTCAAAGCCCAGCGTCAGCGAGCAGATGAGGCGCAGCGTCAGCTAGAAGAATCGGTTAGTCAGACAAATGTTGCGCATATCAGTACCTTGCTCAAACCCTTAGCAAAAGCGTTTAATGACAAAACTGCCATCCGCAATCAAGTCAATCAGGCTAACGGTGCTAACGCGTTTGGCTATTATTCCAACCTCAACACGCTGGCGATCAACGCGATCAGTATGCTCAGAGCCGAGATTGCTTCTGAAACTCAGCAGCAGGGGATTGAGCAAGCGCTTCATTTGACCTGGTTTAAAGAGCGCGCGGGACAGGCTCGGGGTAAAATTAACGGGCTCTTAGCACGTGGACAAGTCTCGGAAAGTGCCCTGCGTGACGTGAGCAGCTATATCTCCGACATGCAGTTATCCAATCAATATCTAATCCTACTGCTAAGTGAGCCAGCACTCACGCAATACAATGCATTAATGCAAAACAGCAATACCCAGAATATCAATGCCGTGCACCAGTATATCCTGGCAGCGGGTGTCGGCACGATCGACAACTCACCCGTATCGGCCAAAGACTGGTTTGGTGTTGCCACAGCACAAATTGGCGCAGTCAAACAAATTCTAGATTCAAAATGGGCGTACAACAGTAATCTAGCTACCAGTAATATCGCTAAAGCGCAGCAGAATTTATGGCTGTTAGCCAGTGTCACAGGATTGATTTTGTTAGTAGTGGTGCTGTTTAACGCTGGGATCTTTTCAGTGATGCGCACTCAATTACAAGGCATGTGTCAAGAAGCTGAAATGATCGCCAAAACGGGTGATTTATCGACCCCAATTTCTGCTCACGGCAATAATGAGTTAGCGCAAATCGGCCATTCGATGAATTTGATGCGCGATGCCTTTAAAGTGATGCTAGGCAAGGTCAATGAATCGGTGGGCGTGACCAAGCAGATCAGCGCCGATTTTGATGTGATTTCTCACGAAGTGATGGAAGATGCCAAAGAAACCCAACAGCACGCCACCAGTATTGCCGCAGCAGTTGAGCAGATGGCGACGTCAAGCGGTCAGTTGGCCGATTCAGCGGAGCAGACCCGCTCGGTCAGTGATGCCTTGAACCAACAAATCACCCACACGCTTAAAATTAACGAAGATGCGCAGTCTGCCATGAACACCTTGCGTACGCAGATGGCGACGATAAATGACAAGGCTAATGCCACGGCATCACAAGTCTCAGCCATTAACAATATTTTAGATACCATCAATGCCGTTTCCGAGCAGACCAATCTGCTGGCGCTCAACGCTGCGATTGAAGCCGCTCGTGCCGGAGAGTATGGTCGTGGCTTTGCGGTGGTTGCCGACGAAGTGCGTCACTTAGCAACACGCTCCAAAGAGTCTACTGAAGAAATCGTCAACCTACTAAGCGCTTTGCAAAGCGCTTCAGAAGAGGTAACAGGGGCGGTGGCAGATGGGCATCACAGCATTGAAATCACTGTTGAAAAGGTGAATGAAGCCAAGAACATTGCCAGTGAGCTGCAGCGCGAAGCTGACCTGCTTAATCAACAGGCGACGCAATTTGCTGCGGTCTCCAGTGAGCAAACGACGGTCTCGCAACAAATCGCTGAACAGACCCATCAGGTGCTGGATGCGGCCAATCGCGAGTTAGCCGCAACGCAAAAAATTGAACATATCCGTCAGCAGTTCACTCATTCTGGGGAACAGCTACATGCCTCAATGCAGGCATTCAAACAGCATTAGAGTGAGAGGTCTTGGCACCAGCGCCTAGGCGCATAGCCAGGAGGTGACGTGGCGCCTTAGGGTGAAGCTTGACAGTAGCCCTAATCGCGCCATTTTTTTTTGAGATCATCATAGGCATCGACAATGGATCAATTAGATTTTTCACCAAACCAAACCAAACCAAGCTTGATAATTCTTTCAATTGTTTTTCTAGCATTAAATAGTAACGCTAAAGACAAGAGGGAAGATGGACCTGTTGAAAAAATTGAAGTAACAGGCCAGAGACTAATGACCCCTACACCAAATGTTGCAGGAGCGGCAAATCGTAGATATTTATTAAGTCCAACAATATCTGTAGTTAATAATAAATATAGAATGCTCAACAACCTAGTTATTGCTTCAATAACTAAAGATATTGCTGATCAATACGTTAAAAGAAAATAGTGACTTAACCTGTGAAGAAGAATGGGGTGAGTAATGACTAAACGTGTTTCAATCATCTTAATATTTGCAACGGGTACAGTTCTAATATTTTGGGGTAAAGATTTATTTAGTAGCTATCTTGACAATGATGAGATGCAAATTCTAAGTTCTAACAAAAAAACAATTCAAACACATGTAGATGACGAGTCCCTTTCAGTACCGAATGTTGAGCCTAAAGAATCAAATTCTGCTGAACATGTGTTATTTCTTGCAAGCCAGTCAGAACCACAATCTGTGAGTTTCGATAAGAAATTACAATCATTAATTCAACGTGCACCAAAGACAGCAGTATCAACACCAGTATCTTCAGAATTCAATGAGGCTACAGCACAATTTCTCAATGAGGTAGACGAGTTTGGTTTAGCATCATTATTTGATAAAGCACTAGAGTTAGATACACAGTTCCCGGGTTTTTTTGACTTTTATGCACATCTTGTCATTTTGAAAAGCTCATCAGACGAACTCTTTTTAAAGCTGACTAATCACGGGGCAAGCTACAATTTATCTTCTGCAATAATGACACTGAACTACGATAATGCAAATGGCCTTAAACTGCTTCACCAAGCTGGTGTTGATATACATGAGCCAGTTTTTTCGGATATTACCCTGTTAGATATTTCGCTGGCACAGAAGAATACAAAACAGAGCATTTTGTATATGCTAGAGCAAAACTTTTCATACAATGAATATAAACCTGAGCTTGGTTTAGATACTGTAGGT
>CAZLGJ010000034.1:0-24053 GCA_964559075.1 uncultured Glaciecola sp. | reverse complement strand
AAATCGCCTGGTAGGCACCATTATTGTCGTCGCGCTAGCGGTGATATTCATTCCTGAGTATTTGGATGGCAATAAGCGAGTGCGCGCGGATATTCAGGTACAAATTCCTTCACCGCCGCCGCTCACAAGCAACCAAAGTGCAGTTGTGGAGCAACCTATTCCAACCGCAGCTGATTCAGCAGTCGAGGTTGAGCCTAGTGTAAACGCTGATGCAAATGTCAACTCTGCCACTGATGAAGCAGCAGTAACGGCTGCATCGACGCTGCCAGCATCTCAAAAAATGCCTGATGAGCAGACGGCTGACAACAACACAGCACCAGCAGAGCCAAGGAAATTAGCGTCAGAAAAGCCTTCTTTGGCTGAGCAAACCATTATCAAAAGTCCCAACCCTGAAGAAGCCGTGGGTTGGGTGGTACAACTGGGCAGTTTTAAGCACCAAAAAAACGTTCGAGAATTGGTAAAAAAGGTCGATCGGGCAGGGTATCGTTCGTTTACGCGACCAATATCTACCGCTTCTGGCGAACTAACCAAAGTCTTTATTGGGCCGGACACCAATAAACAAAACTTACAAGATGCGTTGCCGCATTTACAAGAGATCACAGGTTTATCAGGTAAAATTACGCCGTTCACTGCAAAATAAAGACTGGTAACTCAAGTCACATCTGGTAAAATGCGCGCCATTGAATGTGGCCATGTGATGCAACATAATACTTAAGAAGAGTCCATGAATTGGGTTGATTTTACCATTTTAGGCATCATCGGATTATCGACATTAATTAGTCTGGTTCGAGGGTTTGTCAAAGAAGCAATTTCTTTGCTGGTGTGGTTAAGTGCCTTTTTTGTTGCCTCAAACTTTTATCCCCAAGTGGCGCAGTTCTTAACTCAAATTCAAAATCCAATGTGGCAAAATGGTGCAGCCATTGCCATTTTGTTTGTAGCCACTATCTTAGTCGGCTCGTTAGTAAACTATACTTTAGGTCAGTTGGTCAAAGTGTCAGGGTTATCAGGAACAGATAGGGTCCTTGGCATGGTATTTGGCGGCATGCGCGGCATCTTAATCGTGTCTGCGGTATTGTTTTTTGTCGATACATTCACCACCCTAGCAACGGCAGCAGCTTGGCAAGCCTCCGTCTTGATCCCTGAATTTAACGTAGTGATTCAATGGTTTTTTGAATACTTGCAAGAAAATTCTAGTTTTTTACAACCCCCAGCAAATTCGTAAGTAGGTACAACATGTGTGGCATAGTCGGTATTGTCAGTAAAGGTCCAGTCGCTCAAGAAATATATGACGGGCTAACTGTTCTACAACACCGCGGACAGGACGCCGCTGGTATCATGACCATTGATCATGGTAATTTTCAGCTGAGAAAGGCTAATGGTTTAGTGCGTGATGTGTTTCATACGCGTCACATGAAACGCCTCACCGGCAATATCGGTATCGGCCACGCCCGCTATCCTACTGCAGGATCTTCAAGCTCTGCTGAAGCACAGCCGTTTTATGTGAACTCGCCTTACGGTATTGCGTTTGCGCACAACGGCAACCTGACCAATGCGCACGATTTGGCCGCTGAGGTCTCGCAAAAAGCGCGTCGCCATATCAATACAACCTCTGATTCAGAGATATTACTTAATATCTTTGCACATGAGCTTGGCCACTGCCGCGACATGCATATTACCCCAGATGAAATTTTTACTGCCGTGACACGAGTGCATCAGCAAATTCGTGGAGCTTATGCGGTGGTCGCTGCGATTATCGGCAACGGTATGGTGGCGTTTCGCGACCCGCATGGCATTCGTCCACTGGCATTGGGTAAACGTCAGACCGAGCTAGGTACAGAGTATATGGTAGCGTCTGAAAGCGTGGCCCTTGATGCGGTTGGCTTTACCTTTGAGCGTGATGTGGAGCCAGGTGAAGCTGTATATATTACCGATGCTGGAGAGCTATTTACTAAGCAGTGCTTTGCCGATCCGATTCATTCTCCCTGTATTTTTGAATTTGTGTATTTTGCGCGTCCAGATTCGTTCATTGACGGTATTTCTGTATATGCTTCGCGCGTTAATATGGGACGCAAGTTGGGTGAAAAAATCAAACGCGAATGGGCGGATAAAGACATTGATGTGGTTATTCCAATTCCGGAAACGTCCATGGATGTGGCGCTGCAAATCGCCAATACCCTAGACCTGCCATATCGTCAGGGTTTTGTGAAGAACCGTTACATTGGCCGAACGTTTATCATGCCGGGGCAAACCATGCGTCGCAAATCTGTGCGTCGCAAACTGAATGCGATCCGCTCTGAGTTTAAAGATAAAAATGTCTTGTTAGTGGATGATTCGATTGTACGTGGCACTACGTCTGAGCAGATCATCGAAATGGCGCGTGAGTCGGGAGCTAAGAAAGTTTATTTTGCCTCAGCTTCTCCTGAGATCCGCTTCCCGAATGTGTACGGTATTGATATGCCATCGGCCAATGAATTGATTGCCTATGGTCGTGAAAATGAACAAATCGCTAACCTCATTCAGGCTGATGGCTTGATCTTCCAAGATATTGATGACCTTGTCAGTGCCGTTCGTGAAGAAAACCCTGCCGTAACCCGTTTTGAAACTTCGGTATTTAACGGTGAGTACATTACCGGTGATATTGACCAAGCCTATCTTGAACGCGTTGATAACGCACGTTCTGAAGGGGCTAAAAAGTCACCCAAAATTCAAGCCGAGCTCAGCAATATCGAAGTCCATAATCTGACTGATTAACCCTGCCGAATAACTCAAAGCAACACACATAAAAAAGCCCAACCACTAAGTGGTTGGGCAAATCAAAATCTTGCTTGGTCCGTTGTTATTATTATTATTATTTTATTATAGTTATTCGTAAATGAGGAGGGCACCTGAATTAAGTAATATGACTGAGAGTGCCATCAAAATCGACAGCAAAACCAAGCCACAAGTCACTACCGTACTGGCATAAATAAAGCCTTTCTCTTCAGGGATATGCATCAAAATAGGTACGCCTGAGTACAGTAGGTACACAGAGTAGGCAAGGCCAGCAAGGCCTATCAAACACACAAACCACAATACCGGATACAGCGCGGCAAAGCCGACCATGAATAATGGCGTTGCTGTATACGCTGCTAGCTCTAGCGATTGAGTCATAGTTGGTTTGGCATCAAATACTTTGGCTAAATCTTGGATCATAAACGATAAGCACACCACGCCCAAAAATAGCCCAAAATACATACCTACCGACATAAACAAGGCCGACTCGTGAGACAGCGTAATGAGATCACCAGCTCCGATACTCCAGCCAATTTTGGCGCTAGCAATGTAACTGCATATAGAGGGAATGAGTGATATAATAGCAATGTGACTGAGTGGATAGGCTAGCGTTTCTTTGGTGCGGTCAATGGTTTGCCACTCTTCTCGAGGACTGGTGTAAAGACCGAATAAATGATTAAGAATCATACTGATTTCCTTGTTGTGTAACAGTGAGCGCTTTAGAGGAACACTGTAAAGTTCTTGCTTGCATGACAATCAACACCATTGTCATTATGTATTGTTAGGAAAGTATTCTGATTCTGTGCTCGGTTATATTCTGAACAGCTATTCTGAAAAGCTCTCAAGCTTTAAACCAACAAGCGAGCGCAACAGTATTATTGCTTTTATGTTACTTTGTTAACAATATAGTAACAAATATGATGGTTTCTTGAGCATAAGTCAAATTTTATCTTGGAATGGGTGCGTAATTTTCCATTCGCACCATCAATAGTGATAATATAAATAGTGAATTTTTAATAGGTTAGCTGTCTTGAATATATCTGAACTCCTCACGCCTGTGACACAATTTTTGCACTGTCAGACCCCTGATGCTTGGGTAGCAGAGGCCAAGCGTCCTGAACATTTGGCGACTATCTTGCGCGATCACATGGTGTGTGAGCTAAAAGCCGCACAAACGGCCATGCTGTTGATCCGCAAATATGCAGTAGATGATACTAGTGCTCAAGCACTCTTGGCGTGGCTCAAACCTTATGAAGATTTTACCTACCGCATGCAAGGGGATTGGCGTTATTTAGCCAAGCACAATCGTTTGTCCAAAGCGATGATCCCGCGTGCTAATGCCAGCCAAAGCCAAGACCTGATTGACAAGATGGTGCTACTGATCAAAGAAGAGCTGCATCACTTTTATCAAGTCCTTGAAATGATGGATCACTTTGGCATCACCTATGAGTACACGACGTCGAGTCGCTATGCCAAATCGTTATTAGCACACATGCGTACCCACGAACCGGCACTGTTGGTGGATAAATTGATTTGTGGCGCTTACATTGAAGCGCGCTCGTGTGAACGCTTCGCCAAACTTGCGCCGCATGTCGATCCGGTACTGGGTGATTTTTACTATTCGCTGTTGCGCTCAGAAGCACGTCATTACCAAGATTATCTGTACCTTGCCGAACAATTTGCGCAAGGAGATATCAGCGAACGGGTGGCTTATTTTGGGGAAGTGGAAGCGCAGGCTATATTAGGTCCAGATGACGATGTTAAGTTTCACAGCGGCACGCCGAGTGTGGCTGCTTAGAAACGGACAAATTATTAAGCGTTAAGCGAACTTACGCTTTTCAAGCTCCACGCCACTATTACTGACGCGCAAGACGCTACCTTGCGTATACCAATCGCCTAAGACAATCCGCGTGGCGTCAGCATCGTTGACTTTGAGCATATGGATAGCTGGGCGATGGGTGTGCCCGTGGATCATGCGCTGCACCTGATGTCGCTGCATGGTCGTTACCACCTCTTCAGGGGTGACGTCCATGATGTCTTGTGCAAGCTGCTGTTTGTTTTGTTTGGAGATACCGCGGCCTTTGTTAGCAATGCGTCTGCGCCATGCAAGCGGGAGGCTAAGCATGAGACTTTGCCACCACCACGAGCGCGCTTTTTTGCGAAAGCGCATATATTCTTCATCACGGGTACACAGTTCATCGCCGTGCAGGATAACGGTGGGGGTGCCGTACAGCTCGATGACCGCCTGTTCAGGTAGGATGGTCATGCCGGCGCGTTTGGCAAATTTTTCACGGATCGCAAAATCGCGATTGCCGTGGATAAAAAAGATGGGAACCGATACCGAGAGTGCTTTAAACGCATAGGCGATTGACTGTGAAAACGTCGTCACGTCATCATCACCTAGCCACACCTCAAACAAATCCCCAAGTACATATAAGGCATCCGCGTGCGGCGCCTCGTGTTCGAGAAATTGTATCAGGCATTGGGTGATATCAGGACGATCTGCACTGAGGTGCAGATCGGAGATAAAGTAGCTAAAACCGCTCATTAATTAAGCGATAGTCGCCTTTTGGATCACGACAGCTTCCACTGGCACATCCTGGTGGAAACCGTGGTTGCCGGTGCTGACGTTTTCGATAGCTTCTACTACTTCAATACCGCTGGTTACTTCACCAAATACACAATAGCCCCAGCCGCTGCCACTTTCCGCAGTAAAGTTAAGGAAATCATTATCACGTACGTTAATGAAGAATTGCGATGTTGCTGAATGCGGGTCATTGGTACGCGCCATAGCGATGGTCCCTTTGGTATTTACTAGCCCGTTATTGGCCTCATTATCCACTGGATCATTGGTTGGCTTTTGCGTCATGTCTTCAGTAAAACCACCGCCTTGGATCATGAAGCCTTTAATGACGCGATGAAAGATTGTGCCATCAAAATGTCCTGATTTGACGTAGTCAATGAAATTAGCCACTGTGGCTGGTGCTTTTTCTGCGTCAAGTGATAAAGCGATATCACCGTGATTGGTATGTAGTGTGACTGTTGTCATGCAAAATTCTCCAGTTATGTATGGTGCGTGATCATACTTAAAAACGCCTCCAATGCAAGTGAACAGACCTAATTGCCACTGTTATCAATAATCTAAAATGGTATACTGCGCTTACTATTAATTTCAAAAACACATACCGCCATGCTCCAGATTTATAATACGCACACTCGTGAAAAAGCCATGTTTACTCCTATTAAGCCAGGCGAGGTAGGGCTATACGTTTGTGGTATCACGGTTTATGACGTATCGCACATGGGGCATGCGCGCACTTATCTCAGCTTTGATATGATGGTGCGATATTTGCGTCATATTGGCTATAAAGTTAATTACGTGCGTAATATTACCGATGTCGATGACAAAATCATCGCGCGTGCGAATGAAAATAACGAAACGATGGCAGAGCTCACTGAGCGAACTATCAAGATGATGCACGAGGATTTTGCGGCGATTAATCTGCTGCCGCCCGATGTCGAACCACGTGTAACGACCCACATCCCCGAAATCATCGACGTGATCCAGCGCTTAATTGATAAAGAGCATGCCTATGTAGCACCAAGCGGTGATGTACTCTTTGAGGTGAATTCATTTGCCCGATATGGCCAACTGAGTAAACAAAACCTCGAGCAGTTGCAGTCAGGCGCGCGAGTAGAGGTAGATGAAGGCAAACGCGATCCCATGGACTTTGTGTTGTGGAAAACGGTTAAGCCCGGTGAACCTTCTTGGGAGTCGCCCTGGGGACCCGGTCGTCCCGGCTGGCACATTGAATGTTCCGCAATGAACCACAAGCACTTAGGGGCACATTTTGATATCCACGGTGGTGGCTCAGATTTGACCTTCCCGCATCACGAAAATGAAGTCGCACAGTCGTGCTGTGCTTTTGATACGCCTTATGTGAATTATTGGGTACATACAGGCATGGTGCAGGTCGATAATGAAAAGATGTCAAAATCGCTTGGTAACTTCTTTACCTTGCGTGATGTGCTTGCTGAGCATCATCCAGAGACGCTGCGCTTTTTCTTGCTATCGGCGCATTACCGCAGTCAGCTGAGTTATTCGCAGGACAATATCCAGCAGGCTCAGGCATCGTTAGAGCGCTTGTATACTGCGTTACGTGATGTGACGCCAGATACTACGACAGCCATGTCCCACGGCGGCTACTTAGCCCGCTTTGAGGAGGCGATGAATGATGATTTTAATACGCCAATTGCCATGTCGGTGCTGTTTGACTGCGCCCGTGCGTTGAATATTGCCAAGCAAGAAGATCCTGTCGAAGCGGCACGCTTGGCACAGGTGCTGATAATCATGGGTAACGTGCTCGGTTGTTTAGAAAGCACCCCTGAGGCATTTTTGCAGAGCGGCGATGATTTGGATGTCAGTGCGATAGATGCATTGATTACTGAGCGTCAGACTGCGCGAGCTAACAAAGACTGGGCAGCAGCCGATGCGGCGCGCGATGCGTTATTAGCAATGGGCATTGTGATTGAAGACGGCGCAGGCGGCACAACGTGGCGTAAAGCCTAATTGCACGTTATCTGGACTGCACCGCAGGATGCGGTGCAGTTTGGCATTGTCTGTTAAATGTTGCTGGTTTTGGTCACATCCACGACTAGTTTAAGCTGTTGTCCAGGCTGTAAGTATTTTTGGCCAGCTAAGTCATTCCACTGTTTAATCTGATTGATGCGCACGTTAAATTTTTGTCCAATACGCGCAAGTGAATCGCCGCGGCGTACGGTATAGGTCACGGTGCGAGTGACGCCTACCGGTTTATCAGCCTGATACCAAATCACCAATTCCTGTCCCGGGCGCAAATAATCCTTCGGCGATAAACCGTTCCAACTGGCAATTTTGCGGCTAGAGGTTTTGTATGCCTTGGCAATGTCCCACAAAGTATCGCCAGCAGCAACGGTGTGCTTGATCCGTACATCGGCTTTTTTGCGCTGTTGCAGGCGTAAGGTACGCTGCTTTTGTGAGAGTCGATAGGTGTCGAGACTTTCAGTTGCTTGCGGTACCAGCAGGTGCTTGCCCGCAACAATGACATTGTCAGAGAGTGCGTTGATGTCTTTGATGAGTTTAACGGACGTGTTGTAGTGTCGGGCAATGACGCCCAAACTCTCGCCGCGCTCTACGCGGTGTCTGACCCACATGACACGTTCCTGTGCATCCAACTCAGATAGCGCAAGATTAAATGGCGCGACACGATCAATGGGCAACACTAAACGATGCGGTCCGTCTGGGGCAGTTGCCCAGCGATTAAAGCCGGGGTTCAAGGCGTGCAATTCTGTGACGGTTAACCCTGCTAATTCTGCGGCAATGGCTAGATCGATTTGCCCATCAATGGCAACAACGTCGATGACCGACTGGTTGGGAATGACCGGCCAAGCAAAGTCGTGTTCTTGGGCATGCTTGAGCAAATGCACGAGCGCCATCAGCTTGGGCACATAACTGCGGGTTTCTTTGGGTAAGCTTAGCGACCAAAAGTCAGTGGGGAGGCCTTTTTTGGTGTTTTTGCGGATGGCTCGTCTAACACGACCTTCACCAGAGTTATAAGCGGCCAGTGCATGCTCCCAGTTGCCATCAAAAAAACGATGTAAATACTGTAAATAGGCTATCGCACCTTGAGTGGATGCGACTAAGTCGCGACGGCCGTCATACCACCAGTTTTGTTCCATGCCAAAGCGCTCGCCCGTCTTGGGAATAAATTGCCACAAACCAGAGGCACTGCCGTGTGAATAGGCAAAGGGATCAAAGGAGCTTTCGACAATTGGCAAGAGCGCCAATTCCAGCGGCATGTCTTGAGCCTCAAGCTCAGTCGCAATGTAGTACAAAAAGAACTTAGCGCGATTGGTAATACGCTGCATGTAATTGGGATGGCGCTTATACCAATCAATGTAATATTGAACCCGCTCGGGATCGACATCTAGCGTTTCCATATTGTTTGCTAAGTAGCGCCATAAGTCTCGCTCAAGCGTGACTTCTGTAACGGTAGCAACATCGCTCAATGATAGCTGCTCTAATGAGTCTGTGACCGCTGCCACTGGATGTACTAGTGTACTGTCCTCTATTGATGGTTGGTGGTTTTTTGAACCGGTATTGAGGGGCAATGATGAGTTTGTTTCAGGAATAACGTTGCATCCTGATAACAAACATCCGATAAAAGTAAGATAAACTGCGCGCAAAACCAACACCCTGCAAAAAACATGCAGGTATTTTACGAATCTTTGTTGCGAAAGGCTACTTAAAACTCGTCTTTGGCCAGTCGGATTTGGGCAAATACTTCGTGATGGTCAAGTTTTTGTTGCCCAATACGCCGTTGTGCAAACGCCACGACTTGCGGAAATTTGACGCGCAAAAACGGGTTCATCGCCAGCTGCTGCGAGAGGGTGGTCGGGATGGTTGGAATGTTACTGGAGCGCTGGCGCTCGGCCCATTTTTGATAATCGAGAAGCTGCGGATTAAGCGGTTCAATGGTTAAAGCAAAGTCGATATTGGCAAGCGTGTATTCATGCGTGCAATAAATTTGGGTATTAGCCGGCAGTTTCATGATGGTTTGCAGACTATTGTGCATTTGTGCGTGCGAGCCTTCAAAGATGCGCCCACAGCCAATTGAAAACAGCGTGTCTCCACAAAACAACACGTCGTCGGCATAATATAAAATATGATCTAGCGTGTGACCCGGTGCTTCAATTACAGCAAATTCAGCGCCAAACTCGTTGAGAAATAGCGTATCGCCCTGACCGACTGGATGGGTAATGAGCGGAATTTTTGGTGAGTGAGGGCCAAAGATAGTTAAGTCTGGATTGAATTCGAGTAATGTTTTGAGCCCACCGGTGTGATCTGGATGATGATGAGTAATCAATACTGATGTTAAGGTTAACTCAAAGCGCGTCACAAAATCAATGACGACTTGGGCATCACCCGGGTCAACCACGACACAATCTTGATGATTGAACAAAGCCCATATATAGTTATCTTGAAAAGCGGGCAACGGCAAAATATGAATACTGCCAAAGTATCCGGGTTTTTGTTGGGCTTGAGTGAGCAATGCACGAATCGCCTGCTCTTCAAGTTGCACCGATAAATTAACAAAGTTTGATTTTTTTAACATCTGTCGTGATGATTACCGTGACAATTAATATGAAGCAAAACCCATGTTAAGCTCAGCTAGAACACACCGAAAAATAGCGTATCCCAATGGTTGGCAGTGTATCAGTCGCCACGAGCTAGTGCAAAAGAAACTCGTCGATATCTTGCGCCAACACACCCAAACCATGTATGGCGATTATTTGCTGCGACTTGGGCCGATGAGTAATCATCTGGCATGGCAAGGGCAGGGCATTCGCCGCGAGATTGCATTGCTCAATCATCCGCTTGATGATGTGGCGTCAAACTGTATCAGTGATTATTGTCATCTTGCTCTACAAGCACACGCGATGGATGCAATTTTGGCGTGCCATGTATTGGATTTTAGCGCGGACCCGCATTTGCAGCTGCGTGAGTTTGATCGCGTTTTGCGTTCTGATGGCTATTTGCTTCTCACGGGGATTAATCCATTCAGTATGACCGGTATGGCGCGTTACTCCCCTTGGTATCGCAGCCACCCGCTAAAACAAGCGCGTTGTTTTAGTTTACCAAGAGTAGTAGACTGGTTGGGCTTATTGAGTTTTGAAGTCTTACATAGCGAATATTTAGCCGGGCATAACTTGTTTGCGAAGTCACAAAAAACTACCGACAGTCGGCTGTTAAACTCGTTGTCTGTGCTTAGCAGTATGTACGTGATTATTGCGCGTAAGCGCGAGGCGCCGCTGAACCTGATTGCGAGTAAATTTGCCAAACTCAAACCGCGCTTGCAGCCTGCAGTGAGCTTGAGTTCGGCCAGTCGAGAATAAACGTTACTTGACGCGCATCCCCGGTTGAGCGCCGCTATCAGGCTCCAAAATATACAACTCATCACCGCCAGGACCAGCGGCTAACACCATGCCCTCTGACATGCCAAAGCGCATTTTGCGCGGTGCTAGATTCGCGACCATCACAGTTAAGCGACCTTCAAGCTGCTCTGGAGCATAAGCAGATTTGATGCCGGCAAAGACTTGGCGCGTCTCAGTACCGATATCCAGCTCGAAGCGCAGCAGTTTATCTGCGCCTTCAACGTGTTCGGCCTTAACGATTTTGGCGACGCGAAGGTCGATTTTGGCAAAGTCATCAAAGTTAATGGTTGGTGCAATGGCATCGTCAGTTGCTGGTGCGGCCTTTGCCGATTTTGCTGGCTTCGACGGTGTCACCGGCGCTGTCGCTTTTGGCGCGAGATTTTCTTTGGAAGCGTCAATCATGGCCGCTACTTTGTCTTTGTCCACGCGTTGCAACATGGCTTTGAATTTGTTGATGGCATGACCACTCAACGTCTTGTGCACCGCGTCCCACGCAAATTCATCATTGAGAAAGACGCTGGCACTTGCTGCAAGTTGCGGCACGACAGGCGCAAGATAAATTGCTAACACTCGGAACAAATGAATGCCCATGGAGCACACATCGTGCGTCAGCTGTAACTTGTCTTCTTCTTTGATAGTCACCCACGGTGCTTGTGCGTCAATGAACTGATTGGCGTTATCAGCAAGTGTCATGATCTCGCGAATTGCGTGATGATACTGGCGCTTTTCGTAATACTGGGCAATGGTGTCGGCTTTTTGTTGGAAGCTGGCGAGTAGCTCAGGTTCAAGCACGTTGTCTGATAACTTGCCGTCAAAGCGCTTGGTAATAAAGCCCGCGCACCGACTGGCGATATTGACAACTTTCCCGACCAAATCAGCATTGACCTTTTGACTAAAATCGTCAAAGTTCAAATCAATATCGGTGACTGAATCATTGAGCTTTGAGGCAAAATAATAGCGCAGGTACTCAGGGTTTAAGTGCTCTAAGTAGGTGCTAGCTTTGATAAAAGTGCCTTTTGACTTCGACATTTTCGCACCATTAACCGTGACGAAGCCGTGGATATTGACGCCGGTAGGTTTTCTATAACCTGCGCCTTCAAGCATTGCCGGCCAGAACAAACAGTGGAAATAAGTGATGTCTTTGCCAATAAAGTGATACAGCTCTGCCTCAGAATTTTCGGCCCAATAGGTATTAAAATCTAAGCCCTGTTGTTCAGCATAGTTGGCAAAAGATGCCATATAGCCAATCGGCGCATCGAGCCACACATAAAAGTACTTGCCCGGCGCATCGGGGATCTCAATGCCAAAATAGGGCGCGTCGCGAGAAATATCCCACTGCTGTAAGCCCGCTTCAAACCACTCATTGAGTTTGTTGGCCATTTCCGCTTGGATGGCGCCTGAGTTGATCCACGTTTTGAGCATGTCTTCAAACTGCGGCAAATCAAAGAAGTAATGCTCAGAGTCTTTCATGATGGGCGTGGCACCAGAGACAACTGAACGCGGGTTGTTGACTTCTGTAGGTGAGTAGGTCGCGCCGCAGACGTCACAGCTGTCGCCGTTTTGGTCTAGTGCACCACATTTCGGGCAATCGCCTTTAACAAAGGGGTCGGGCAAAAACATGTTTTTTTCAGGATCATATAGCTGATTGATGGTTTTTTTGGTGATGTAACCCGCTGCTTTAAGCTTGTTGTACATCGCTTGTGACAAGCTGACGTTTTCTGGGGAGTGCGTCGAGTAGTAGTTGTCATAGCTGATGCCAAATCCTTGTAGATCCTGCCAGTGCTCCTGACGGGTCGCTTCGACCATGTCTTCTGGATTAACCCCTAACTCCTGTGCTTTGAGCATAACGGGTGTGCCATGGGCATCATCAGCGCACACGGCGGTGATATCATGACCACGCAAGCGCTGGAAACGCGTCCAAATGTCCGTTTGGATATGCTCTAAGAGGTGACCTAAGTGGATCGAGCCGTTGGCATAAGGCAGGGCACTGGTCACGAGGATTTTTCGGGGGGATTGACTCATAAACGTTATACTTGTTTTTACCGCAAAATAATGGTGTGCGATTTTAGCTTAAATGTTAGTATGTGTACATTGTACTTTTAGTTTTAAACGCGAGTAAACTGAGCTTATGCGCTTATGTGACAAAGATATTTGGACGTATTTACAACAAGATAAAATCGCCATTACCCCGGCACCCACTTACGACGATATCAGTGGATTGACCGTTGATATGCGCTTGGGCAATAAGTTTCGCGTCTTTGAAGATCACGCTGCGCCGTACATTGACCTCTCTGGTCCTAAAGTGGCAGTACAAGCTCAGCTTGAAGCCGTGATGAGTGATGAGATCACTGTGGCGGATGACCAGTCATTTTTTTTACACCCCGGAGAACTGGCGCTTGCCATTACCTATGAGTCGGTGACCTTGCCGGATAATATTGTGGGTTGGCTTGATGGCCGCTCCTCGCTGGCGCGCCTAGGCTTAATGGTGCACGTGACTGCACATCGCATTGATCCGGGTTGGTCGGGCAATATCGTACTTGAGTTCTTTAACTCGGGCAAACTGCCGCTAGCATTACGCCCAGGCATGAAAATTGGCGCGCTGAGCTTTGAGGTATTATCTGCACCAGCAGAAAAACCATACAACGCGCGCGTCGATGCCAAATACAAAAATCAAGATGGCGCTATTGCGTCGCGGATCAACCAAGATCATCGCGGAGAGTAGCGGTGGATTGGGCATACTGGCAAGCACTATTAAGCGAGTTTTCGGCGCTGGTAGATACGTACAAAGGGTTGAGTACGGTGGTATTGATCACCGTGGTGCTCGTGGTCAAACACGCAATCGTCAAGTGGGCACGTCGGCGCAGCAAAAAACTCAAAAACGACTATCGCAACTCCATCAATACCTTTGAAAACATCGTTAACGCCTTACTGGCGTTTGTGGTTATTGCATTCTGGGCAAACGAAGTACAGAACCTAGCGCTGTCGATTGCTGCGTTTATGGTCGCGATAGTACTGGCGATGCGTGAGTTTATTCAGTGCGTAATCGGCTTTTTGTACTATGTGTCAGTGCGCCCGTTTCGCGTGGGCGACTGGATCAAGGTGGATAATGTGGCCGGTGAGGTGGTTGAAATCGACTGGGCCAAAACCGTTCTGCTCGAAATTGACCCCGAACACTACGACTACACGGGGCAGCATATCTATGTACCCAATAACAAACTGATTTCGCAAACGGTTAAAAACCTTAACTTTTTTAAGCGTTATGCGCTACATACGTTTACCATCACGACCGAACCCACGGTGAACGTGTATGAATTTGTTGAAGATTTTGCGCGCTTTGCGCGCGAACAATGCGCGCATTTTCGCGAGGTGGCGTTGCGCTACAAATCCTTTATCGAGCATAGTTTAGACGCTGAGTTTATTGAAGTTGATCCGCACATTACCGTGGAAACCAATCGCTATGCCAAAACGGTCGTGACCGTCAGTCTGTTTTGTCCGACCAATGAGCGTGGCCAGCTTGAAGACATGCTTGGTAAAGCCTTTATGCGCATGTGGTTTACACAGCTCAAAGAGCAAACCGGTGCATCATCACTCTTGGTTAATCCGAATGTAGTGCCTCAATTGGATTCAACTGCGAAGCCTTGATCGCAGGAAAGACGCCAAAACCGACCCCAACCACCATACAGATCGACAGTGATAACCCAATTGCCGTGAGCGACCAGCTCACGGCCCAGTCGCTATAAAAGCCAATTATTTCTGATAAAACCAGTCCAAATACCACGCCTAGAAGTCCACCTAAGATAGAGATGGTAAAGCTTTCCGCCAAAAACTGCAGTCTGATGTCTTGTTGCGTGGCACCGACTGCACGCAGTAAGCCGATTTCAGTGGTGCGTTCCATGACATTGGCAAGCATGATGTTCATGATCCCGATGCCGCCTACTAACAGTGAGATCCCCGCGACGCAAGCCATGACGATATTAAAAATTTGCTGCGTTTGTTTTTGTTGTGCCAACAGCTCTGCTGGGATGATCAGGTCATAGACATCGATGTTGTTATGCCGAGTCGCCAATAAGTGAGAAACTGCTTTGGCGGCTACCACAGGGTTAGTGTCGGTATCGATTTGTAACTTAAAGCTGTCGAGTTCACTATCAAGAGGATTGAAGGCGAATTTTTGTTGTGCCGTGCGCAAAGGAATAAACACACTGTAGCGATCGCCGCCTATTTGCACGCCTTGAAATTCATCTGCATTGCCGGCGGGTGGCGCTAATACCCCAACAACCTGCAGCCACACGTGGTTGACTTTGAGCATTTGTCCAAGCGGATTGCTATTGGGGAATAGCTCTTTAGCCGCATCAGCACCTAGCACCGCAACTTGGGCCAGGCGACTATTATCATCATCATCGGTATAACGGCCTTGGGTGAGCGCCAAATTCGCATGGGCATAGTAACTTGAGGTTACGCCCATGACGCGTGCATCTGATTTGGCTAAATCTGAATAAACCGCATAGGTTTTGATAGTTTTACTCGCAGAATATTCGGTCACAAAGGGCAGAGTTGCAACCGCCGCTTCCACATCACCGCTGTTGAGTCCAAGGGATTCTTCGCGGATCTCGGTGAGCTCATCGTCAGTAAATTCAAGCGCATTGACAATAATGTTATTCACGCCCATTGAATCAATCATTTTGAGGGCTTCACGCTCGGCACCCTCGCCAATATTGAGCATGGCGATCACCGCGCCAACGCCAAAGATCATCCCCAATAACGTTAAAAACGTGCGAAGCTTTTGGGCAGCAAGTTCTAACAGTGCTTCTTTAATTAAATTCACATACGTGGTGGTGGGGCGATTGATGTTCATGGTGCACTCGCTAAAGTACTTAAGGCAATCTGATCACCTGCAGCAAGGCCTTGGGTGATCTCAATAAAGTGCAAGTTTTTGCGGCCAGTAGCAACTGGGTGGCGCACAAAGTCGCCGCCATTGGCAAGATAGACAAAGGCCGCTTCATTCTCGTATTCCACGGCTTGAATAGGCACAGCTAAGCGTGGGGCAGGATCGGACACAGTGATCGTGGCGCTGAGTTTGCGCCCGGGCTGCAAGCTGTCGCGGTCTTGTTCGTTTATCGATGTGGTTAGAGAAAAATATTTGGTGGGATTACCGCGCTCGATTTCTTGCGGGAAGTTAGCTACCTCCATCACGCTGCCACTGAGCACCTCGTCAGGAAAGGCATCTAGGGTAATCGAGACATGGTTGCCTGATGCTAGTTCAATTGCTTCATTGGCCAGCACATAAAGGGTTGCTTGTAAGTTGCTCAGATCTGGAATTTGGGCAATCGGACTGCCTGGGAATACGGTGTTGCCAACGGCCGGTTTTTCGCCACGCCGGTCTTTGACATACAATAATAGACCGTCATTTGGTGCTTTGATTTCGAGCTGGCTCAGCGCCATTTGATGTTGCTTAAGTTTCGTCGCATGCCCCGTTTTGCGGATATCCAAAACGGATTGTTCGGAAGCATGCTGTTCATCGACCGCGCTTTCTTTCCAGTCGAGAAAGCCGTCTTTGGCCTCCAAAAAGTCACGGTTGGCCATTGTTTCAATGATTTCTAACTTGGAGTAGAGACGTAAATCATCGATTGCAAATTTATCGACAAACTGAAACTCGGCGTCAACAAAGGTTTGCTCGACGTTGATTTCATTTTTTTCCTGAGTTTGTTCAGCCACGCCAGCCAGTATGTCCTGCTGGATCTTGCGCATGGCAAACTCTTCTTCTAGTTTTTGGCGCATGATGCGCTCAGAATCAAAGCGCGCAATGACATCTCCGGCACTGACCTGGGTATTTTCAGGCACTAGCCAAGACAGCACCATTGGGCGTCTACCCGGTGTGGTGATCCGCACTGCAGATGCAGGTTCAACTTCACCAAAAGCGTCAATCTGAATCACAAAATCTTGTTCAGTCACGGTGTAAGTTGGGATATTGGCGGTGGGGGCGGGCTGGCAAGCGCTCAGCACTGCTATTAAAGCAATAAATAACAGGGATCTCGAGAACCAACGGATCATAGCGACTGCTCCTGTAACTTATTGTTCTTTGTAGGTTGTTGCCGAGCAATATCTGCAGCAGTTGCCGGAACGAATGCCAAGCCATTAGTATCTAACGGCAGCGTGACGTTCGCCTGCATCCCGGGGCGCATGATGTTACCGGCAAGCTCATCAAGGGTTACCCACGCTTCAAACACGACGCGTTGGTTGCGTTGCGACTTGGCGCGATAAGCTTTGCCTTTATTGGTAATCAGGCCTTTGAACGTGCGCTCGGGGTAGGCGGTTAAGACCACGTCAACACGTTGTCCGATGGCGACTTTTTGGGTATCAGCCTCGTCAATTTCGAGTTTAACCGCTAACTTGTCCAAAGAGGGCACGTTAACTAAAGTATTGCCCATGTGCACGTTATCTCCGGCGGCGTATTTATCACCGTCGTTGTTGCGATTCACCAGGGCGATACCGTCGACAGGACTGGTCACGGTTAGTCGGGCCATGTTGCTTTGGATCTCTTTGACTCGTGAGTTGAGATTTGCGATACGCGCCGTTTGCACCTGTTGATTGAGCACAGTGCGCGAGCGATGCTCATCTAGTCGCTGCTGTGCTTGTTCGCTGAGAACGCGGGTAATATCCCAATCTGCCTGCTGCTGCTTGCGCTCTATTTCAGAGCGTGAGGCATCGGTGATTTGCGCCTTGCGCTGGGCTTTTTCTTCGTTCATGCGCGCCTCGGCGAGTGCTAATTCGAGATCTTTAGTGCGCGCTTCGTCTTGCAAGATGATATTTTCTAACTCTTTGCGTGCAGCATCTAGGTCAGCTTGACGACCCACAAGGCGATTGCGCAAGTCTTGGCCATCAAGTTTGAGCAACACATCGCCTTGTTTGACTGTCGCATTGTCTGAGATGATGCGCTGTAGTTTGTAATTCCACATGCGAGAAATCGACGGTGGTCCGAAAGACAAGTCTTGCAGTGATTTTAACTCACCAGGAACCGTCATTGCATCGGGGCCGGCATACTCAGCACGCGCCGTTTGTGATGCGCTGGCAAAAGCTTCTACCCGCACACTCATGCCGATGTACAAATCGCGCTCAGGCAAAGTGTCAAAGGTAATGGTGACGGGAAAGTAGCTGGCGTTGCTCAACAAAGGGTTCTTTTCTGCTTGGCTGGCAATGGCTTGAATCGTTCCGGCGAACTGCTGTTGCGCAAAGGCATCAAAGGTCAGCTTGACTTTGTCGCCGACAGTGAGCCGCAGAGCATCAATTTCATGTACATAGGCTTCCACCTGCAGGTTGGTTGATGCCTGCACGTCGAGCACTTTCCAGCTTTGTTGCACGTTCATCCCTGAGCGCAGTTTGCTGCCGTACCACGGGTGCAGGGCATAGCTGACTGAACCTGTGTGTTGAGCAGTGACGTTGAGCTTTTCCATGAGGCCTTCAAGATAGTTGATTTCATCTTCTACCTGCAGAATATCAATGCGCTTTTTTTCCATGCCCGCTGTCAGCTGTTGCTTTGCCTCGGTCACGGCCTCGCGAGCTTTACCTTGCTCCATTAACGCGCGTTCAAGTGCCAGCTCATTTTGGCCGCGTTGATAGGCATTGATGGTATCTGAGACAATAGCTACGGGGATCCGGGCTTTGGCGGTGCGCATTTGCGCTACGTTTAAGCGTCCTTGCGCTTCGGTTACAGCCTGTTCTAGGCGCATTTGCTGCTGGGTGAACTCCAGTTGCAGCGTTTCTAGGCGTTCGCGGTTTTGCTCAAGTTGCGCTTGGGTGGCTGCGCCATCAAATACAACTACCGGCTGACCTTGCTCTACGATATCGCCTTCCTCTGCCATCCATTGGATTTGAATTTGCCAGCTGCTAGAGCGTGGGGCGTTAACGATTTGTTTAGCGGCTGAGCTGACTTTGCCGGATAAAATCAGCGGTGCCTCGCTCGCACCGAGTGAAGCACTATTGCCAAATAGGCCAAAAATTAAGGTGAAGGATATAACTACGCGGCGGAGCATGTGGCTGAGTCCTCTATAATGTGTCCATCTTTCATACGAATGATGCGCTGTGCAAAAGCGGCGATATCAGGTTCGTGAGTCACCATCACAATCGTCTGGCCTTGTTGATGCAGCTCAGAAAGTAGTGCCATGATTTCGTCAGAGGTTTTGCTATCTAAGTTGCCTGTAGGTTCATCTGCCAAAATCACGCTGGGTTGATTGATCAGGGCTCGCGCAATTGCAACGCGCTGGCGTTGGCCGCCTGACATTTCAAAGGGCTTGTGATGTTTACGATGGCTCAGACCTACGCGCTCAATGAGCTGGTCCGCGCGTTCTGCAGCCGTGGCTGGATCAATATCGGCATAGCGCAGCGGTAGGGTGATGTTGCCGACGACATCGAGCTTAGGCAGCAGGTGAAAGGTCTGAAAAATAAAGCCGATGTAGCGATTGCGAATATCGGACAGAGTATCATCATCGAGTTGTGCAACGTTTTGGTCGTTAAGAAAATACTGGCCGCCGGTTGGTGCATCTAGACAGCCCAATACGTTCATTAAGGTGGATTTGCCTGAACCTGAAGTGCCCATAATGGCGACAAACTCATTTTGCGCGATATCCAAAGAGACCTGATTAAGCGCAGTGACGGTTTCGTCACCATTGGAAAAGGTTTTGGCGATCTGTCGTAGTCTGATCATTGCGGAATCCTTACCATTTTTTATTGTTTTATAAACGTTATCATACGCCTAGGATCTGCGGATAAAAGCGTTAAGTTGTAACGCTTTATGTCAACTTTGCAAGACTGATGGTGTGGCGTTGAAAGTGCAGCAATTCTTTGAGGTTCGGCGCAATTCGCAACCCCGCCTGTATGTGTTGCAGGGCGGTGGCGTAGGCGTTGTTTGCGAGCGCTTGGCGAGCAAGCATGAGATGGTAGTATGGGTTCTTGATGCGCTGTGTTTGTATCCAACGCAACGTGCGTTGCGCTTGTTCATGTTGCCCCATATGTTGTTGCAAAATGGCCAGATTTTCATGTACGGTCAACACCTCAGGTGCAAGTGAAAGCGCATTTTGGTATGCCAATAAGGCTTGTTGATAATGACCCTCTCGCCGCATGAGTAAGCCAACATTATTCCATATTTGATATTCATGCGGCGCAACTTTGAGTGCTGCTAGTAAATATGCTTTTGCCAAAGGTATATCTTTATCTACCAAGGCTTGGCCAGCACGGTTGTTGTAAAAGCTTGCGATGACTTGGGGTTTGGCTAACTCGCTTTTAGTAAAGCGCTGCTTTTGAGGGTGGGGGTCAAAGTCGATGGTCAACACACTGCCAAAAAGTTTAGGCCGTGCTACATTTTGTTTTTCAATTATTTGTACATTAACATGCCCATTTAACAGCGTCTGTCCCTCCTGTACGGTCCAATACTCAGGAATATGCACTTCTTGGAACGAGGCGTTAAACCCTGCGTATTTTGCCATCGCATAACTCATTATTGTTAAGGACAAGCAGTTGGCATGTGCTCGATAAAACGTATCCGCTGCAACGGTATTTGCCACTGCGTTATATTGCATATTTAAGGTATTTTGCGCTGTGATATGGTAGGCCAAAGCGTGCATTTTATCGCGGTTAGCGTCTTGACCTCGAAGCGCGTCATCGACAAACTTTTTGGCAGCTGGCGGCAGGGCAAAGATGGTTTTTTCATCTGGAATGGCAAACTGCTCTGCAGTGCCACTGGAAGCGTGTAATGCAGTAAACTGGCTAATGGTAAAGGGCAAGTGTTGCGTCGTAGATTGGCAGCCGCACACGAGGAATGCCACGATGAACGTGACACAAATACGTGCAGATTGCCCACTTAGTGTTGTCATGTGTTTGCACCTATGACGACTATATTCCATGCCTAATAATATAAGCCTAGTGCATAGGTGCAGGTTTTGCTTAATGCAAATTAAATCCTAGTGAAGCGTTTTTAAGGCGGCAATCCGCGCGTCAATGGGTGGGTGTGAGGAAAACAAGCTTTTGACCTTACCGTTAATTCCCAATGCGGCGACTTCATCCGGCAAGTCCGCTTGACGCTGCGGTTGCTGTAATTTTAGTAAAGCATTGATCATGGGCTGCTTGCCAACCAGTTTGGCGGCGCCAGCGTCGGCGCGAAACTCGCGATGTCGAGAGAACCACATGACGATGATGTGTGCCAAAAAGCCCAATATAATTTCACACACAATCGACACAATCCAGAACGCAGGACCGTGGCCACGCTCAACTTTAAAAACAACGCGATCAACGGTGTGGCCGATGATCCGCGACAAAAATATCACAAAGGTATTTACCACACCTTGCAGTAAAGTCATGGTCACCATGTCACCATTACTGACGTGTGCAACTTCGTGAGCAAGCACTGCTTCTACCTCTGACTTTGACATGACGTCTAATAAGCCTGTAGAGACGGCGACTAGGGAGTTGTTGCGGTTCCAGCCAGTGGCAAATGCATTGGGGGAGGTGTGATCAAAAATACCGACTTCCGGCATGCCGATCCCCGATTGTTCCGCTTGGCGCTTAACCGTGCGGACTAGCCACGCTTGGGTCTCGTTTTGTGGCTGTTCAATGATGAATACGCCCATGGATTTTTTGGCCATGAACTTGGATAAAAACAGCGAGATGAACGAACCGGCAAAACCAATCAGCGCAGAGTATACCAGTAGCGCGGTGAGATCTAAGTCGACGCCATTTTCAGCGAGTAATCCTTGAAAGCCAAGCAGGCTAAAGGTCACCGAAATCAGTGCGATAATTGCAATGTTAGTGGCAATAAACAAAAAGATACGCAACATGAATGTATTCCTTTAATTCCGCTTCGCCCAATGCAACGCGGATACTCCTAATATAGGGTATCCGCAATGTGTTTCAATGTGATGAAGCCGTAAATTTTTGAGTTGTTGCTAATCTATATCATTCATCGTGGTCATTCATCGTGATTAAGCAGGCAAATCAAACCACAGCGCTTCTACATTAGTATCTTGAGCGATCACTTTAAGCCCCTCAAACGCCTCGGGTGCTAGCGCATCACCAGGTCCAAACGAGCTACCGTTGATACTCAGCGCACCTTTAATGATGTGCAAATACCCCTGACCGTAACTTGGGGTAAAGGTAAATGCATCATTGGCCTCCAGGCGCAAGCGATAGATGGCCGCATCTTGATGCATACTGATCGACCCATCCGCCCCATCGGGCGTGACCAAAGGCGTTAGTTGTCCGCTTTGTTCGACACGCTTTTGTGCATAGCCAGGGGCAATCCCTTTGCTTTTTGGTAAAATCCAGATTTGTAAAAAGTTCACATCATCACTGCGCGAGGCGTTGTACTCTGAATGCATCACGCCTGTGCCGGCACTCATGCGCTGTACCTCGCCCGCGGTGACTTGATATTGATTACCTTGATTGTCTTTGTGTTCAAGGGCGCCGTTGATCACATAGGAGATAATCTCCATGTCTTGATGACCATGCATACCAAAGCCTGCACCGCCGCTGACGATATCGTCGTTGATGACACGCAATACCGAGATCCCCATGTGGTCGGGGTCATAATATTGTCCAAATGAAAAGCTGTGCTTGCTATCAAGCCAGCCAAAGTTTGCCTTACCTCGTGCTTCTGCTCTTCTGATATACATAATGACATTCCTAAAAATTGCGAATGAATATAGTATAAGGCAAGTAAATTGAATTAAAAGCGCATAAAATAGCGTATATCATTCGATTTTTTAGGTTTTTTCTGCATTTAGCGAGTTAGCAACGTCAGACACAGATTGCGATACATTTTCGATGATCTGTTTGGTATCGGCAATGCGCGAGTTAGCCTCTAATGAAGTGTGTTGCGCATTACTAATACTGTGCGCCACTTTTTTGCTGACGCTTAAGTTAGTTTCGACCACAGTGTTGATTTTTGTTACTGAATCAGCGGTGCGTCTGGCAAGCTCTCGGACCTCATCAGCAACCACTGCAAAGCCCCGGCCGGACTCACCTGCACGTGCCGCTTCGATGGCTGCGTTAAGTGCCAGTAAATTAGTTTGATCAGCTACGCTTAATACCGTATCGGCAATCGAGGTAATTTGTTCATTGGCCTGTTTTAGCTCAGCAACGTCGTCATCAGCCTGATTAATGTCGTCTTTAATATGTTGCATTAATGCATACATCTCGTTGAGCTTGATCACTGCATCGCTGCTTTGTTGTTCTGTGTCAGACGCGGTTTTTGACATGGCGATGTAATTTGATGTCTCGCGTTCAATGTCATCGGTGATGTTATGTGCCAGCGTCACTACTTTATATGGCTGGCCTTCATCATTAAATACGACATTGTATTTCGCTTCTAACCACAGCGGCCGGCCATGGGCATCAACGCGTTCCACTTTATCCATCTGATGGTTGCCACGAGCCAGCTCTTGCCAAAACACGCGATACGCCTGATTGTTGACGAGATGCTGGGGGCACAACAGCGAATGGTGCTTGCCGACAATCTGCTCGAGTTGATAGCCCGTGGCGTGCAAAAAATTATCATTTGCTGTGAGTATGTTGCCCTGTAAATCAAACTCTATGATGGCTGAGGTGTTTTGTAAGGTGTTGATTAATTGTTGTTTTTCTAGAAGTGCTGTATGTTGGGCGGTATAGTCATTAGCAAACTTGAGGATTTTGTACACCTTTCCTTGGGCGTTCTTGAGCGGATAATAAGTCGCTTGAATAAACATCGGTCTGCCCGATATCGTCACGCGCTTAAACGTCCCTGTTTTTGACTCACCCACACTCAAATCATGCCAAAATTCTCGGTACTCGGTTGATGCGGCTAAGTCTGATTGGCAAAAAATACGGTGGTGTCTGCCTTGGATCTCCGCCAAAGTGCATTCCACTGCATCACAAAATAATTGGTTGGCGTTTTCAATCACGCCATCAGGTGTAAATTCGATATAAGCCCGATGCAGCTTAAGTTGCTCGATGATGTTGTAAGCTTCGTGTAATTGTGAATAGGTTTCTTGTTCGAGTGTGACAGTGTTGCTAGGGGATTGCTTTTTGGAAAAAAACATCGTCGTCCTTATAGAGTGCAACGTACAGAGTAATTATTGGTACCTTGTATAGCGACAAGTGATGCTGCAAATTTAGTCAGATGGCAGGAATAGTTGTTAATTTGCTGTCGTTATAATCGAACGACCACTTAAAAAATAGCTAAAGGACGCAGCTAGTCCTTTTTTTGTAAAAAATCACTGGAATTCTACGTCACAATCCCTATAATGCACAGCCTACGGTCGGTGTGTGGCGCAGCTTGGTAGCGC
>CAZLGJ010000033.1:0-24238 GCA_964559075.1 uncultured Glaciecola sp. | reverse complement strand
ACAATCAGAGCCATAAGAGAGGTTACGCGATTCATAGTATGGACCTATTTTTATGGAGCCGGATCATGATGATTATGGCAATTTAAAACTGCGGAAATGATAAAGGTCTTGTATGACAGTTTTATTACAGTATTGTCATATTTAGCTTGTGTCACATAAGTTTCATTTGCCTCTAGATGGCGATATAATCGACTTTATTTTCATATTAAAGCAATCGATAACTAAGATGACCAAAGCTGAAAAAGTCGCAGACATTATCGCGATACTGGAACGCCTTTATCCCGAAACGCCCGTTCCGCTCGACCACACCAACCCTTTTACCTTACTGATTGCGGTTTTATTATCGGCGCAGTGTACCGACGAGCGCGTTAACCAAGTCACGCCAGCCTTGTTTGCGCTCGCTGATAACCCTTATGATATGGCGCAGCTGAGTGTGGAAGAGATTAAAGCCATCATTCGCCCGTGCGGGTTATCTCCACGGAAATCCCAAGCCATCTTCGATTTGTCACATATTTTGATCAATGAATACAGCGGTATCGTTCCAGAGTCACTTGAAGCGCTTGAAACATTACCGGGAGTCGGTCACAAGACGGCATCGGTGGTAGTGGCCCAAGCCTTTGGCATACCCGCTTTTCCTGTCGATACTCATATACATCGCTTGATGTATCGCTGGGGCCTAACAAATGGCAAGAGCGTCGAGCAAACCGAGCGTGATGCAAAGCGCTTGTTCCCGCGTGAAAAGTGGAATGCTCTGCATCTACAGATCATCTTCTACGGCCGCGAGTTCTGCCCCGCGCGGGGTTTTGTCCTAGATAATTGTGAAATCACCCGTAAATACGGGCGTAAGAGTTTTATCAATGAATATTTGAAAGCTGCGCAGAAGCGGGCAAAGCGATAGCGTTTAGGTATCCTTCGGATAATTGATGGTGATCCCTTACCAGACTGTATTAACTTGCTGAAAATCCAATAAATTTTTATCTGCCGTAATTAACTTGGCATTACGCACTAGTGTTGTGGCTAAAATAATGCGATCAGCGGGATCAGCATTCCAGTCGCTATCAATCGGCGCAATCACATCCCCTAGTTGCGATTCTTGCGCGATTTTATCGAGCTGGGCCATTGCATCTGCTTGAGCTGTACTTGGTGGGCGCAGTTGCGCAACTACTTTGTTGTGGCTAGTCAGGTTGATTGATTCTCCCGTTTGTATTTTTTTAATATACGACATCATATTTGCCCTAAATTCAGTCACCGTCACATTTAGCATAAACCCTACCAAAAATGGAATTACGCAACATCTAGATTAAGATTTATAGCGTATCAATCTTCAGAAACGGATATAACTGACTCAAGGTACAGACATGTCGCCGGTTTTTGTAAATAAAACTTCCCATAGCTTACTCTGTGTAGGCGTACTTTTACTGCTGTTCGGCTGCCAGCCTGCTCCTCCTGCTAAAAATCAAGACTACGCAGTGCAAGCGGCTGTGCCTCAAACACGTCTTAATCTGCATCAGTCTTTAATGGGTTTTGCAAACCTAACAGTAGCACAGCGTTCTATTAGTTTGCTCAGTGACATTATTCAATCATTCCCTGCAAATATCGAAACACCGTCGGTAAATACAACGGAGCAATTTGCACCACTAGATGAACAACTTGCGCTAATTTACACCACCTTAACTGGCGATAAAACGACTGCTAGCGCGGAGCTTTTGGAACTCTTTGAGCACCCTATCAGCGACGCCGTATTTGGCAATATCCCGCCTGAGCTATACGTTGAAAATAGTGACAGTGGGATAGTTGGTTACTACTTTCGCCATCCTGATAAACGCATTTATATTATTGTGAATCTGTCCTTTGATCATCACGAAGTGCCCTTCCCACTTGGATTCATGACGTCCACTAAAGTCAGTATTTGGCAAACGGACGCGCCACAGTTTGAGACATTTGTGACACAGCGCCCCCTGAGTATCCGACCTCGCACGGCAATCGTTGTTATCGTTTAACTACATCCCAACTTGACTAATGGTGCTGTGATTTTTGACTTTATGGATATCGATGCGCAGCGGGATCTGCTCCTTCAAATCACCCACATGGGAGATAATGCCAATCATACGACCATTCATCTGCAGATCCGCGAGGGTGTCAATTGCCCGCTGTAATGAGTCGCTATCCAAGCTGCCAAAGCCTTCATCAATAAATAAGGTATCGATTTTGATGCCGCCGGAGTGACTTTGCACCACATCCGATAACCCCAGTGCTAAGGCCAGCGCGGACAAAAATGACTCCCCGCCAGATAATGTCGCAACATCTCGACTGGTCGCTGAATAAATATCGTAAACCTCCAAATCGAGACCTGATTTGCCACTGCCTTTATTTTTGTCGAGTTTACGCTGCAAACTAAAACGGTTTTCACTCATGTGTAACAATCTAGCACTGGCGCTCGCTAGCACTTCATCCAATAAGACACTAAGCACATAGGTCTCCAAGTTGACGTTGTTTGCATTATCCCCTTTGAGGACTTTTGCCAACGTACCGACTACCTTGTATTCCTCTTCCGCCGCTTGATTTTTGTGGGCATACTCGACTAAACGCGCGTGAGCATCCGCAAGGCTCTGCGCGCGACTCAATAAGCCTTGCAGCGTATTTTGTTCCGCTTCATAGCGCACGCTCGCAGCTTGCGCTGTTTCTGCTAACACTGTTAAATTCGGTGATTGCTGTTCATCAATTTGTGAGGCGAGTGTCGCAATCATGCTAGTTAGAGCAATCACAGCGTTTTCATATTCGCTGATGGTGTTAGATAATGCAAACTGCGCGGACTCATCCATTTGCGCCGCAACAAAATCAGCCTGGTCAACAAACATCGAATCATGCAATGTCACTTCCCACAGTGAATGTGCGGCAATCGCATCTTGCTGTGCCTGTGTCGCGACGGTGGTTTGTGACGCTATGGTCGCCTTGAGTGCGGCAACTTGTGTCTGTGCGTTGTTATAAGCAGTGTTGGCAGACTGATAGGCCTCGTTGATCTGTACAATTGTGTTACTTAGCTGTTCAGTCGCCTGGGCAACCTTATCGCGATCTTGATACTCAGCCGCTATACTCTCTTGCATTGCTTTTACTTTGCCCTGTGCCAAGGCCAATGCAGATTGTGCATTTTCTACCAGTAGCTTAACCTCATTGGTCGCAGCAAGCCCCTTGGCAAAGCTGTTTTTTTCCTCTGACAGAGCGGCTTTAGTTGCCTTGAGTCCCTCTCGTAATTTGTTGAGCTGTGACAACTGCAGCTGTGACTCAGTTAAAGCCTGCTGCACAGCTTCTGTCGTCATCTGAGCAACATCACCTAATGCCTCTTGATGACTTGCTATGTCTGTAATATGACCTGCCAAGTTGTGTTCCGCACTTTGTAACGCTCTCTCTGCCTCATTTAATACTTCAGCATGCGACACAACGAGCTGTTCAGCTGCCTCCACCTCGTCCTGAGACACAATTTGTTCTACGGCTAACTGCGCCGGCGCTGGGTGTTCCAGACTACCACAAACTGGGCACGGGCTATCAATCTCGAGTTGCTGGGCAAGTGCGAAGGCTTGCCCCTGATGCCATTTAACCTTGAGGGTGGTCAAGCTATGCTGACTGGCTTGCAATTGTTGCTTAGCGCTGTCGCGCTGTGTTGCCGCCACTACAACGTCATTTTGTAATGTTGCACGCCTAGATTGTAAAGCATCAAGCAACTGGCGCTGTTTGAGATGATGTGTCCACTGCTGAACATTTACTGGGGCATCCTGCAGTGCATGGATAGCATCTTCGGTCTGCGTGATGTTCGTCTCATGTTCACTTACCGATGTCACTAGCTCGTCAACGCGGCCCTGAAATTTCGCTAACTTGGTTGATAGCTTTCTTACATTGGCCTGTGCCTCTGACTCAGCCTGTATGTGCGCAGACAGCTGAGTATGCGCTTCTAGCGCACGTTCTTGGTTGGCTAGCTGAGTTTGTAACTCAGGCAGACGACGAGCCTCACTCTCAGCTCGGTCTAATGCGCTTTTGGCTGTCTCAGCCGTTTGTTGCAATGAGGCCAACGCGGCTGCACTTTTGGTTACAGCTGCGTCTGCTTGTTGATAAGCCCGCTGCGTTTTGTTGACATCAGTGAAGACTGAGGCAATCTTATCCGCTGCTTGCGCACGTTGTAACTGACTCTTGTGCTGATTAATGACCGGCGCTTGGGCGTTGAGCTGACTCAGCTCGGCTTGTTTTTGGTTGTGCTCAGCGAGTTGCTTGTGCAGTTGTTGCGCCTCTGTTAACGCTTTCTCTGCAACACTGCGTGCCTGGTCTGCTGTCGTTACCAGTCGTTGCTGGGCATCGACCTCGCTTTGTTTAGCCTCAAGTGCCGTTGCCACTTGCTGTGGATTATCTAACGCGACGGATTCAAATATGGCTTGTTTTTTGGCATCAAGTACCCGTATTTTTTCGGTGACCGCTTTCGCTTTGGTCACAATGTCATCTTCAATTTGCTTGTATAGCGAGGTGCCAAACAAGGTCGAAAAAATCTTAATACGTTCAGCCGTGTTGGCCGTGAGTAACTTGCGAAACTGTCCTTGCGGTAACACCATCACTTGGCGGAACTGCTCAGCAGACAGACCTATTGTGTTGTCTACAAACTCATTAGCATCGGTGATTTTGCCCGAAACTATGGCTTTTAAATCATTGCTATGTTCATCCAACTCCCACACTGTGGCTTTCGGCTTATGCTCAGTCATACCGTCGCCGCGTTGAGCTGGACGGTCTTGCTTAGGGTCGCGCGTGATGCGATAGCGTTTTTCATTCGCACCTGAGCCAATAGCAAACGTAAACGCCACTTGTGTCAGCAAGCCAACATCTGCATTATCACAGCGCATATCCTCCGCCTGTCGTTCATTACCTGTGGTGACTCCATATAAAGCAAAACACATAGCGTCCAATATACTGCTTTTGCCGGCTCCAGTCGGACCGTTGATCAAGAACATCGGATCACGACCGAGTACGGTAAAATCAATCACTTCTTTACCGGCAAAAGGACCAAAAGCTTGGATAGTCAACGAAAGTGGCTGCATATTTTAGGCTCCTTGCGTGTGGCTGGTGAGCGTGTTGAGGGTTGTTTTGACAATCTCAGCTTGCGCCTTACTAAGTGGTGCATCAGTAATTTGCGCATAAAAGTCCCCCACCAGTTTCTCCGGCTCATTTTTAATCGCCTGACGATCAGCCGTGTTTTCTATGGTGCGTGACAGCTGAGGCCGCTCAATATGCAGAATGTTGGGATATACCTGACGCAGCTTTTGCATCGGGTCGATGAGCGCTTCGGTGTCAGTAAGTCTTGCCAACAAATAATCCTGTGTATGCAGGTCGGTACTAGCTTGCGCCATGATTTGTGCCAGCGTGCCTTCCACCACTCGCAGATCCCGACGCGGAGGCAAATCAAGGTGAGCAAAATCACAACGTGAGTGTGGTACATTCATATCATCACGACAAGTTACCATAGTAACGCCTTTGGGCTGTTCAACCTCTGAAAAACTGTATTTGAGCGGCGAGCCACTATAACGAACATGCGGCGCCCCTTTATACTGTGGTTTATGCAAGTGTCCAAGGGCAACATAATCAAACGCCTCGCATGGAACGGGACTGACCTGATCAGCCCCGCCGACCTGCAGTGTTCGTTCCGAGTCGCTGGTGTGTCCGCCTTGCACAAAGCAATGACTGAGCAGCACATTGTGCTGTTGTGGTGACATTACCGCTTTGATTTTTTCGACCAAAAACGTGTGGGCATCATCGAAGGTTTTGATGGCTTGTGCGCGCTCTTCTTCGATAAACGTACTGCGCACGGTATGGGGATCGCAATACGGGATCCCGTAAAAGGCTACCTCAACGCCCTGTTTGGACAATACCACCGGCGTGGTGATCTGCTGCAAATTACTCATAATGTGCAAACCCGCATGTTTCATGAATTGCGCGCCAAAACCGAGCCGTTCGGCAGCATCGTGATTGCCCGAGATCATCACAACGGGGATCCCCATATTGATGACGATATCAGATAAGTTGTGGTTGAGGCACTCTATCGCATCTTTTGGGGGCACAGCACGGTCGTAAATATCGCCGGCAATCACTAGTGCATCACAGCGTTTATCAGCAAGGACAGACTTAATTTGCTCGAGCATGTGAACCTGATCTTCGAGTAGTGATTGCGCGTGCAAAATTTTACCCAAGTGCCAATCCGAGGTGTGCATAAATGTAAACAAAAGGCGAGTCCTTATTTTACTGTTACAAACGTGTGTGGTGATAAAGATTATAAAGAGGATTATATGCTTTTTTGTATGCAAAAATTTGGGGATTTTGTTATTCAAAAAAAATGTGTCAATAAAAGCGACAGACGTAGCTCAGTTTTCGTCGACCGAGTTTGCACATTTAAATGTTACAGTATAACATTACTGTACATTCATCTACTAAATACAGCTAATGCATACTTCCTTACCTCGCTTACCCGTGACGGTTTTATCCGGCTTTTTAGGTGCTGGCAAAACCACAGTGCTCAATCACATTTTGCACAATCGTGATAATTTAAAAGTAGCGGTCATTGTCAATGATATGTCCGAAATTAACATCGATGCCGCCACGGTCAAAAACGAAATCAGCCTTAACCGCGCTGAAGAAAAATTAGTAGAAATGAGCAATGGCTGTATTTGTTGTACCTTGCGTGAAGATCTCTTAGTCGAAATCAACCGCTTAGCTGCATCGGGCAACTACGATTATCTGGTGATTGAGTCTACTGGTATCTCAGAGCCATTACCCGTTGCTGAGACCTTTACTTTTGCCGATGAAGACGGGGTAAGTTTGGGCGATGTTGCCCAGCTTGATACCTTAGTCACTGTGGTAGATGCCCTTAACTTCCTCAAAGACTACGATGAGGCAAAATCCCTGCAAGATCTGGGCGAAAGTCTGGGGGAAGAGGACGAGCGCAGCGTCGCCGATTTGCTTGTGGAACAAATTGAATTTGCCGACGTGTTGTTGATCAGCAAAACCGACCTAGTCAGCGCTGACGAACTCAAGCGTCTACAAAGCATCCTGCAAACGCTCAATACCGAAGCCGTGCAAATCCCCATCGAAAATGGCAAGGTTCCGGTCAAAGAAGTTCTCGCTACGGGTAAATTTAGTTTTGAAAAAGCGCAGTTAGCTCCAGGTTGGCTCAAAGAGCTGCGCGGCGAGCATGTCCCCGAAACCGAAGAATACGGGATCAGTAGTTTTGTCTACACCGCAAGGGTGCCGTTTCATCCACAAAAATTTTATGCGTTTTTACACTCGAAGGAAATCGCGGGCAAACTCATCCGCTCAAAAGGGTTCTTTTGGCTTGCTTCACGTCCACAGCTTGCCGGTAGCTGGAGTCAAGCCGGCGGCATGGCGCGCTATGGCGCTGCGGGTTTATTTTGGAAAGCGGTACCAGAAGAACAATGGCCAGATGATCCTGAGTATCTCGAAAATATCCGCGCACAGTGGGTCGAGCCGTTTGGCGACATGCGCCAAGAGTTAGTATTTATCGGTCAAGGTCTGGATAAAGACGACATCATTACCCGACTCAACCAGTGTCTATTAACTGAAGATGAGCTGCTTGCCGGCAGTCAGATGTGGGTGACATTACCTGACCCATTCCCATCTTGGGATCACTAACTTAAGCACTCACGCGAGGACAATTATGGGAATTAATGAACTATCACAGGCGCATTTCTCGCCTTGCACTAAGGTAAGCGACTCACATATGGCGCTGACCGATATTTTTGCCCCTGATACCAGCGTTGCGCTTTGGCAACGCCCTGCCCAAAGCGCCATTGAACAATATTTCACTGACCACTTTTCATCCTTGAGAATAAACCTGCGCGGTGTGTATGCACTCACTTCTTTAAAACAAGAGTTAACTGATACACTCCCCTGTCATATTTATAAAGATGCGGTAGTGGATGACATTTATCTACTCAGTGAAATGCTTACATGCCTGTTTGATTGCGATAGCGTTGGTCTGCGTCTAACCCCGTTACAAAAAGCCATGTGCCCTAAGTTTCATGTGGATAATATACCTGTAAGACTAGTGAGCACTTACATTGGACCGGGTACAGAATGGCTTGCGGCCAATGCAACCGATGATGCACATATCATGCAGATGACAGCCTTTGATGTTGGCCTCTTAAAAGGTCAAGCGTGGGAAGGGCAAGCGCACATGGCGGCCAAACATCGTTCATGCCAAGTATCAGCAAATGACCAGCGAGTTTTATTAACACTCGACCCAATGTAAGTCTATTGCAACTGTCAGCAACATGTCTTAAAAGCGTCACACATTTTCAGTAAATTATTGTATATCGCCATTTATTTAATGCATGCAATAAGGATACTGGTCATGACTTCTGGAACGCGTTTTGTGTTTTTGTACACCGGAATTTTATCGTTATCTATATGTGTTCTAAGCGGTTGCAGTGCAACATCTGCAGTTGTGCCTAACACCACTGGCACAGCAACACCTTACTTTGCCCAAGTACAGGTAGTGCGCGACGTCAAAACCGCTGCGCCCACAAAGGTGACAGGGCGAGTATTTCACGACCGCAACCGCAATGGACTGTTCGACAGTGATGAAAAAGGTATCCCTGATGTGCTGGTGTCCAATGGTAAAGACGTGGTGCAATCTGCTGCAGATGGTCAATATGCACTGCCCATTTTGGATGACATGAGCGTGTTTGTTATTCAGCCCTCAGATTGGCAAGTACCTACTGATCCAAATTACACCCCGCAGTTTTCTTATCAGCATAAACCCGCCGGCTCGCCCAAACCGCTGCGCTTTGGCGGTTTACCTGCGACTGGGCCTGTACCAAGCGCGATTCATTTCCCCCTCATTCCGGCTGCCAACAGCGCATTTAATTGTGTGGTACTTGGTGATGTCCAAGCTTACGCCAACCAAGATATCAGCTATTTTCGTGACTCAACGATCGATGACCTACTTGACCGGGAAGCAACACCAGACTGTGTGATTGCAGTGGGTGATGTCATGGGCGATGATTTGGGCTTGATCCCGCGGATGAGCCAAGTGATTGGTGCGCTGCAAGCACCGCAATGGTGGGTGCACGGCAATCACGATTTTGATTTTGACGCAGATTTTGATGTTGATAGCGCCGATAGCTGGCGACGTTTATGGGGTCCTGCCTATTACGCTTTCGAAATCGGCAATGTTTTGTTTATTGCGCTAGATAATGTGGTCTATCCGTGTCATGCAGAAGATGCTATGCGCCCTGGCCGTGAGTTTTGTTTGACCGATGACCGCAAACGCTATAACGGCCGGGTGACCGAAGAGCAGGTGCATTTTGTAGAAAATCTGCTGGCCCTAACCCCAAAAGATAAAACAATCGTGTTTGCTCATCATATCCCGTTTGTTTCATTTTATGATCAAACGACCGCTGCGCATCAAACCGATAATGTAACCGACATCTACGAACTTGTGGCTGGGCGAGAGGTGTTATCTATCTCAGGCCACACTCATACCATTGAAAACCTCGCACCCAATGATGCGTTCGCCGGGTGGTCTGCCAGTGTGGGTGTAGACGCCTTACCGTTTCGACATATCATTGCTGGCGCCGCTTCTGGTGGCTGGTATCAGGGTGACTTGGATATTCACGGCACCCCGATGTCATTACAACGCATGGGCGCACCAAAAGGCTGGCTCAGTTTGCAATTTGATGATCAAGGTAAATATCAAGAGTGTTATCATGGCGCGAATGTCGGTCGAGAGCGCGTTGCCTGGCTGTCACTCTCGACCCCCAGCTTCAGGGATTGGTATCAACAAATAAGCGCCTGGCACAATTCTGATAAAAATACCCGCGATCCCATTCCGCCACTGTCGATTAACGACTTACCGGATGTGAAAATCCTGACACCGGAGGATCTGATGAACAAAACGTTCATTACTGCAAACGTCTGGGCCGGGGCTAGCGATACTCAAGTCAATATCAGTATCAATAACATGTCAGCTGTCAGCATGGCACGCACCCAACAAGCACAAGGCGAAAGTGCCAAGATCGGGGTTGATTTTGTTGACCCATTTGCCGCACAAAGGCAGCTTTCGGTTGCACGCATTGCGCTACAAAGCCGCTCGGGAATCGAGGCAAATCAAGGCTATCAGGTGTTCAAAGGAATCCAAAATGGGCCAACTGTCCCGCAGCCGCAGCGACACGTGACCGATCGCAATGTGCACCTATGGCGCTATGAACTCCCGGCAAACTTACCCTTGGGGACGCACGTGGCAACCGTAACTATCACTGACCGTCACGGCCAACAGCACATTGACACATTGGCGTTTGAGGTTGTAGAAGACCGACCCAACATGCGCTTTCGCAAGGACGTCTGGGAAGCATTTAGCAATGGCGCCCCTGTAAGAAAAATGCAATAAGACTGTCACTAGGATGTCACACCAATTCACTTTTTCTGTCATACAGAATTTTTACAATTTGCCCGTCAATTTTTTGACAATTTATTCATATTTACAAACAGCAAACGTATTTATGAGCACTTTTTTGAATGAGTAAGGAATTGTGATGACACACTCACACTTTAACAAATTAAAACTTTCTGCACTGGCTGCTGCAGTAACTCTAAGTTTAACTGGCTGTACGCTTGATGGCGAAGACGGTGCACAAGGTCCTGCGGGCGCAGACGGTGCGCCAGGTGCTGTTGGTGCACAAGGCCCTGCAGGTGCAGACGGAGCGGCTGGTGCTGATGGCGCAACTGGCGCTGCTGGCAATGAAAACACCACCATGGCACGCGGTCTTTCACGTTTTGCTACAGTACCACTTGGCGCTGAAGTAACCGGTTTATTCGTGACTCCTAATGGCGACATGTTCTTTAACGCACAGCACCCTGATGCAGACAACACGGTTGCTGATACAGCCGGTATCGTGCATAACGATGCTATCATTGGTGCCGTTGTTGGTGTAAATGTTAACAACCTACCGCGCAACACCATTTCTTCGCCAGTGCCTTTATCTGATGAAGAAAAACAAACAGTACAGGTTGCATACGGTACGTATCAAGTTCTAGCGAAAGCAGGTGATAACTTTGCCAGCACCCCTACTGAAGGAATTGGTTCTGTCTATAACGCTGCAGGTACTGAGGAAGTTGTACAATCAAACATGGTTGATTTTAACGCATACGTACCTACCAGCGACACCACTGGTTACTTGTACACAAACTGGGAATATTTCCCTGGCGGCATGAGCCGTATTGCGTTATCTAAGTCGCCTACTGACCTTACTTGGACAGTGAACGACGCGGAAATGCTTGATTTTGGTACCTACGGTACAATTGCTAACTGCTTTGGTACACTTTCACCTTGGAATACTCCTCTTACTTCTGAAGAATGGGGTAACCTTGGTGATGCCACTGAATTCTGGAATGCTCCTGATGCTATCTTAGGTGGACCTAATGCGTCACGTGACGCCATGGCAACCTACATCAACAGCACTGCCACTTCTGCAGAAACTGCCACTGTGTTCCCTAACACTTACCGTTATCACTACATCGTTGAGATCACTAATGCAGATAGCGCTGATGTAGATACCGTTGAACCTGTTAAGCACTATGCTATGGGTCGTTACGAGCATGAAAACTCGGTTGTTATGCCTGACCAACGTACTGTGTACTTGTCACAAGACAACACCGATGGCGTATTATTTAAGTTTATCGCTGACACGGCTGGTGATTTGAGCGCGGGTACACTATACGCGGCCAAAGTTACCCAAGACGCAGGTGTCAATGATCCTGCGATCACTGGTTTCGACGTTGAGTGGATTGAGCTTGCAAGCGGCAACAACACACAAATCGAACAGTGGATTGCTGAGTATGACGACATCGATACCACGGATTATGTACAGGGCAAATCTAGCTACCTAACCGATGCTGACGCCATTGCATGGGCAGCAGGTGATTCCGCTTATCCTTCATACACAGATGCTTCACAAGCAGCAATTGACGCAGGTTATACAGACGCCAACACCTTTGGTGGCGCAGTCACTGCTGAAGCGGCTATGGATGACCGCGTTGCGTTTTTGGAATCTCGTAAAGCAGCACGCGCTAAAGGTGCAACTGCTGAATGGCGTAAATTTGAAGGCATTAACATCAACCAAGTACGCGCTGAAGAAGCCATTACTGGTCAAGATGTGAATGGCGACAACATCGTGGAAACACAAGCGTTTGTCTATTTTGCGATTGCAGACATCGACCGAGGCATGATTGACGACGAAGGTGACATCCAGTTGTCTGCACGTGTTAAAGACTGTGGTGGTGTGTACCGCATGCCTTTAAAAGCTGGCTACAACGTTTCACGTATCGAACCAGTTATCATGGGTGCGACATACCGTTCATCGCTTGACGGTGCTGACCGTTGTGACGTAAACAACTTGTCACAGCCAGACAACGTGATGGTACTAGAAGACGGTCGAATCCTTATCGGTGAAGATGGTAAACAAACCAACAACACCCTGTGGATGTACGATCCAAAAGCGGCTGAATAACCGCTAAGCACAATTATGCAAAGGAGGCATTGCCTCCTTTTTGTGTTGTGCAACACCAATAATACCATCTCCTTAGTTAGTTATATTTAGAGAAATTTTTGTGAAGACCTCCCCTCGCGCCATTTTTTTAAGCACGGCTTTGTTAAGCACCATGTTGTTAGGTTGCTCCGATAGTGAAGACAACCAACCTTCTTCTCCCGCATCACAGGCACAACCTGATGCCTATTCACAGATGATTGCAGCGGTGTCGAGAAACACCGACGATATCCCAGCACTCGCTTGGGTTGAAGCAGGTGAAATGTACAATCCCGAAGCGCTGATTCCATCGCAGTGCTACACCCGTACTGAAGGCAAACACAATCCGTGTTATGTCTGTCACCAAAGTTATGATCCCGTCAAAAAACGTATCAACAACCTCAACGACGGTTTCTTGCAAGGCACCTATGGATTTTCAGATGAAGGACGGCACAACAGCTGGGTGAACTTATTTAAAGACCGCTCCTTATTCATAGAGAGTGTCGAAGATCAACAGATGCGCGAGTACATTCGCCAAGATAATTATACGGCGTGGCATGAATGGATGCAGGATAACTGGCGAGAAGCACAGCCCAACTTACAAAATTTACACCTTGCCGATGGCGCCTTTGCAGACGATGGCCTTGCCAAAGACGGGTCGCGCTGGGTTGCGTTTAATTTTAAATCCCTGCCATCGACGTTTTGGCCAACCAACGGTTCGACCAATGATGTGATGATCCGCCTTGCGCCTGAGTTTTCACAAATCAACGGTGAGTTTTCTAAAGACGTTTATTATGCCAACTTAAGCTTGGTCGAAATGGCCGTCAAAGAGCTCGACCAAATCGCTATTAACGGGCTTAACGAAGCCCAGATCAACTCTGATCTCGACGGTGATGGTGTCTATGTCAGCAGCGCTTACACTATGCTCAATCGCGCGTTTTACCTTGGAGATGCCAGCGACATCCCGGTAACGCCACAGCTCTACCCTGTGGGCACAGAATTTCTACATACGGTGCGCTATCTCGATGAAGACCAAGACGGGTATATCATCCCGTCCACGCGCATCAAAGAAGTCCGCTATTCCCGTAAAAATCGCTTTGTGACACCAGCCAAGATCACTTCAGCAAACTATCTTGAACGCAAAGAAAAACACTATGAAAACCTGCCTAATATCCAAGATTACGGGCAGCGCGGTATGTCCAATAAACTCGGTTGGACCCTGTGGGGATTCATTGAAGATGCTAATGGCGAGCTACGCAAACAACATTTTGAAGAGCAGTTTTTTTGTATGGGATGCCACAAAAGCGTCGGCGCCAATATTGACACCACCTTTGCCTTCCCGCGCAAAGTCGAAGGTAGCGACGGCTGGGGATACAAAGATTTGCACGCAATTGTCGATGTGCCGAATTTGGGTGAGCGTCAAGGCGAGTATTTGACTTATTTGCAGCGCGTCGGCGGCGGCGATGAGTTTCGCCAAAATAGCGAAATGCTGGAACGCTGGTTTCATGCCGATGGCACGGTCAATGCTGCTGAAGTGTCGCGCTTGCCAAGTATCTATGAACTTATCACCCCCTCTGCCGAGCGCGCGATGGATCTGAATAAAGCGTATTGGCAAGTGGTACAAGAACAGAGCTATCTATATGGACGCGATGTCAACCTGACGCCTGCAGTCAACGTATTCAGTGACGTCTCTTTCCACGACAAGCCATTGCCAGTGGAATTCCACTATGTGTGGGATATGCGCTTGGATTGGAGTAGTCAATTATGATCACGCTAGACCGGCGGATCCGCACTTCGCTATTTGCCATTGGCGCTGATATCGTACTGACGGTGATCAAAGCTGTACTGGCTTTTTTTACGGGTAGCGCCGCGTTACTCGCCGATGCTTATCATTCGGCCAGTGATTTCATCGTTTCCCTCATTTTGTTATGCGGCTTAGTGATCAAGCAACGCGCAGAAAAGACGGGCAGCGACCGTGCTATTTTGCGGGCCAAGCACATCGAATCCGTACTTGCCATCGCGGTGGCACTGATCATTTTATACATCCCAGTTGAGATCATTGCCGATATTCGCAGTAATTCAGACGCTGCACTACAAATCGTCTGGATCGGGATCATTGGCATGCTGGTGGTGATTGCGGTGGTCTTTTTTATGGCTAAGCTCAAGACCTATGTCGGCAAAGAAACCGATTCCATGGCCCTTGAGGCGGACGGCCAACACAGCAATGTTGACTTATTTACCTCCATCGCGGTGTTGCTGTCGCTGATCGGTTACATGATCGGCGTCAACATCGATGCTTTGGTTGCCATCCTGATTGCCATCATGATTGCGTTATCGGGCCTTGAACTCTTGGTTTCGGGGATCCGCAGCTTGGTCAAAGGCACCGAGTTTGACCAGCTTTCCCTGTTAGAGCTTGGCGCAACGCTGTATCAAAAGCTCCCTTTAAACCGCGTCATCAAAAACGCAGTGACCGCCAGTATTCGTGGTGTCGTTAAGCATCGCCTACTTGTCTGCGGGGCGCTATTAGTGAGTTATTTTGCAACCGGCATTACCATTGTTCAATACGGTGATATCGGTATCAAAAGCACCTTTGCTCGTCCTGCTGCGCAAGTTCTGCAACCGGGTCTGCACTATGCATTGCCTTGGCCACTGGCGCAAATAGATGAGCGCCCAACCGGCGAAGTATGGCAAGTCACCGTTGGTAGTTCGCACTTTGTTGCGCAAGACGAGCAGCGTCTTTGGCGAGAGATAAAAGAGACCAGAGTGCTCAATGATCCTGCGCAGTATCTGGTCACAGGCGACGAGCAGCTGCTGGATATCAACCTCAATGTGCAGTATCGCTATGCCAATGTCCGCACCCATTATTTTGCTGCCAACGACATTGCAGCACTTATTCAACATCAGCTAGAAAGCAGCCTTTGGCAAATTACCGGCCACATGACCATGGCACAAGTAATTGCTATGAGCCAAACGCAATTTGTGGATAACGTGGTGGCACATGCCCAATCCCAACTCACAGCCAGCGGTGTTGAAGTAGATATTGTGGACGCACAGTTACTGTCATTGCAGCCACCGGCAATGGTCGTTAGCGCCTATCGCGACGTGCAAACAGCGGTACAAGAACAGCAGCAGCGCGTCAATCGTGCCGTTGCCCTGCGCTCAGAAAACATCCCGCTTGCGCGCGCCAGTGTTGCCACCCAACACGCCGAAGCGAAAGCCATGGCAACAGAGATCACTTATGCAGCCCAAGCCGATGTGGCAAAAAAGCACGCTGAAGGGCAAGTCTATGCTGCATATCCCAATGCGATGCGCTATGAACAACACATCAAGGCGATCGCCAATGGTTTAGAAAATAAACCTCTAATCATTATCTCTCCCAACATTGCCAAAGAAGACATTCGCAACTGGCAAATAACTCAACCTAATTAATCTGATTTGAGAACGCATTATGAAACGCATTATTTGGTTACCCCTTGGCCTTGCAACTTTACTTTACGGGATCGCGACCAGCATTGTCGCAGTCAAAGAATCCGAGATAGTCGTTATCTCTGAATTTGGCCGTCCGGTCAAAGTCGTGGCTGACGCCGGCGCGACCTTCAAATTACCCGATCCCATACAGACAGTGCGAAGATTGGATAAGCGCTTACAACATTTTCAAGTGTTGCCCACCGAATACGGGACGTTAGATAGGCGCAACGTCGTGGCTGAAGTGTTTGTCGTGTGGAAAATTACCGATCCGATGAAATACCTCGCCAGCGTCCGCAACAGCACCACCGCAGAGCTGCGCCTTGAAACCTTAGCCAATGCCGAACTTGGTGCCGCGATTGGGCGCAACTCGCTGGATAATATCTTCACTACAGACAGCAACGCCAGCCAGGTGGATGCGATATTTTCAAGTGTCACGAGCACGGCAAGTAACATTGCCCAGCGAGAGCTCGGGATTGAAATTGTCTCAATTCGCGCCAAGCGTCTTGGTTTTCCGCAGCAAAATTTATTGGCGATCTATAAACGCATGGAGTCTGAATGGGACAAACTCGCCAAGCAATTTCGTGCAGAAGGCCAAGAAGAAGCAACCAAAATCAGAGCAGAAACCGATTTGGAGGTACGCAACCTCAAAGCAAGTGCCGAACGCGAGGCGCAGATTTTGTTGGGCAACAGTGAAGCGGAGGCTGCGCGCCTGTATGCCGATTCATTCACCCAAAATGCTGAGTTTTATCAATTTACTCGTTCATTAGAGAGTTATAAAACGATTTTTAATCAGCAATCAAAAATCATTTTATCTAGTGACAACCCTATTTTTGACGCTCTGTTACACCCGCCAAAGCCGGTTGCGGAGGCAGATAATGAATAAACTATCCGATGATTTGAGCTTTATTTCGCACCGCTATCAGCGCGTCTTTTGGGCATTGCTATTTATCGTGCTGCCGGTGGTATATGGCATCAGTGGTTTTTATTCGGTGGGACAAGAAGAACGCGCCGTTGTAACGCGCTTTGGCAAAGTGGTGCAAGACAATGTCATGCCCGGCATGCATTATCGCCTGCCGTGGCCGTTTGAATCGGTACAAAAACTTTCTTCCACCAGTTTGCGCTCTATTTCAATCGATATGGGAGACGAGGCCAGAAAATTTTTGCAGCCAGAAGTCACCACAGGTGATGGCAACTTGGTCGATGTCACCTTGGAATTGCAATTTAACATTGTTGAGCCGAGTGTCTTTTATAGTGCTAGTCTGGATACCGAGGCGCTGCTGAGCAATATTGCCACATCTGAGACGCTTTACTATGTGGGCGGCAACGAATTTGAACAGCTTCTGACCACCGGCAGGATCCGCTTTCAAAACACCCTCAAAACCCACATCCAGCGCGATACTGATAAGTATCACTTGGGCGTGCGCATCACCTCGGTACAAATTCGCAAATTGGAGCCGCCACGCTCCATTAAAAAAGCTTTCGACGGCGTTGCGCAAGCTCGCTCTGAAAGACAAAAGCTGATTCAGGAGAGTCGCGGTGAACGCTCAGCAAAATTAACTGCCGCTCGCAGTGAAGCCAATCGCACCGTGTTAAGTGCGCGCGCCAGTGCCAACGAAATACTGTTGCGAGCCCAAAGTGACAATGAACGTTTTAGCGTGCTACTTGCTGCGTTTAATGAGGCACCGAACCTCACTCAACAGCGTATTTATCTCGATAACATTGAAGCGATTCTGTCGCGCGCGCAGCTGTCGGTGATCCATCCGCAGTAGCATCTCTTTACATATTCGCCTCTTGTTATTTTGTGCATGACGTAATACATTGCCATCAAATCAAAAAGACTCAGAGGTATCAAGAGTATGAAAACACGACAGATTGTCGCATCCATTGCAACGGCATGTGTTGCCGTTGCTACCCTTTCCGCCTGCCAACCCGCTAACAAAACCGAGGAACAGGCCATGACTCCCCCAAACAAAGCACCATTAACTTACCCAATGACGCGCAAAGGCGATGTGGTTGATACGTATTTTGATGTCAAAATTGCCGATCCTTACCGATGGTTGGAAGATGATATGAGTGCAGAAACCGGCGCTTGGGTCGATGCCCAAAATGCAGTGACTCAGCAAGTATTGCAGCAGATCCCTTATCGCGACAAAATCGCTCAGACGCTCAAAACCATGTATGACTACGAGCGCATCAGTGCACCATTTGTCGAAGGGGAATACACCTACTTTTATAAAAATGATGGGTTGCAAAATCACAGCGTCCTGTTTCGGCAAAAAGACGGCGGCGAAGCCGAAGTGTTTTTAGATCCCAACACCTTTAGCGAGGACGGGACAGTATCGCTTACCGCCGTAGCATTCTCGGATGATGCGTCGATGGTGGCCTACATGACCTCAACTGGTGGCAGCGACTGGCGCGAAGCCTATGTGATTGACACTAAAACCAAAGAATTTATTGGTGAGCCACTTAAAGATATCAAATTCAGCGGCCTATCCTGGTTCAAAAACGACGGGTTTTACTACTCCAGTTATGACAAGCCTGATGGCTCAGAGCTTTCAGCCAAAACTGACCAGCACAAAGTGTATTTTCATCGCATCAACACAGCGCAAGCTGAAGATGAACAAGTTTTTGGCCATGTTGCTAGCGAAAAATACCGCTACACCAGCGCCGGGGTGTCAGAAGGTGGACGCTACCTCGTTGCTTCTGGGGCCAATACCACCTCAGGTAATCATTACTTCGTCAAAGACCTAGCGCAAGACAACCCGCAATGGCAGGTGATATCTGATCAAGATGGCGTGGATGTCAGATGGGTCACCTCAGAAGGCGATGAGATTTACCTTATTACCAACCTCAACGCTCCCAACAAGCGTTTAGTCAAAACCAACATTGCTAACCCGTCTTCCGATAACTGGGTAGATGTGATTGCCGAAACCGACAATGTCCTGTCGATTTCAACCGTCGGTGGCCAGCTGTTTGTCAACTACATGATCGATGCTAAGTCAAAGGTGTATCAGTACGACTTAGCAGGTAAATTAGTCCGTGAAATTCCGTTACCAGGCGTAGGCACAGCATCAGTCAATGGTGGCAAGGTAGATGCGGAAAAAACGTATTTTACCTTCGCAAATGCAATTACCCCTTCGACTATTTATGAACTAGACATTGCTTCGGGTACATCAAGTGTGTTTGCGCAACCCAAAACGGCGTTTGACGGGTCAAACTATGTCAGCGAACAAGTGTTTTATACGTCCAAAGACGGTACGCGCGTCCCGATGCTGATCACCCACCACAAAGACCTCGTCAAAGACGGCACCGCCCCAACTATTTTGTACGGATACGGTGGCTTTAATATCAGCTTAACGCCGCGCTTCAGTCCGATCGTTGCAGCCTGGTTAGAACTTGGTGGGGTGTATGCCGTGCCTAACATTCGCGGTGGCGGTGAATACGGCAAGGCGTGGCATAAAGCCGGTACGCAACTGCAAAAACAAAACGTTTTTGACGACTTTATTGCCGCCGGTGATTACCTCATCGACAACGGCTTCACGGCCTCTGATAAACTGGCGCTAAGCGGCGCATCAAATGGTGGCTTGTTAGTTGGCGCAGTCATGACTCAGCGTCCTGATCTAGCAGCCGTAGCCTTCCCGGATGTAGGCGTATTAGATATGCTGCGCTACCACACCTTTACCGCAGGTGCCGGATGGGCGTACGACTACGGTACAGCGGAGCAGAGCAAAGCCATGTTTGACTACCTGCTAGGCTATTCGCCGGTGCACAATGTCAAAGACGGCGTGAGCTATCCTGCGACTATGGTTACCACTGCCGATCATGACGATCGCGTTGTGCCCGCGCATTCCTACAAGTTTATCGCCGAGTTACAAGATCATCACCAAGGCGACAATCCGGTTGTGATCCGCATCGAAAAAGACGCAGGTCATGGTGCAGGCACTCCAATTAGCAAGCGCATCGAAGAATCAGCTGATGTGTTTGGCTTTGCCTTGTATCACATGGGTATAAAATCACTTTAATCTTTAACCACTATGCCCCTGCGTAAATATGCTATTTTGCTTTACGCAGGGGCCATAGAGTTAGAAACGATATACCAAGTTAAGTTGCACACTCGCGGGGGTATATTCAACATCATCAAATGTCCCTACTGTTACATTTTCCTCTGCATCCAGTGATACGTCAGACACGTGCATATACCTGAGTTCACCTTGTGCAGACCAGCGTTCAGTGATTTGATAATCTACTCCAACCAAAAGTTGCCCCCAATATCGCCACTGCCAGAAAACGATCGCTCACTGCTGGCACCCTCTAGATCAATATCAATTTCCTGTATTACGACCAAGCCCGCCACCATAAACCATTGCCAAGAAGCTTGTTGTGCAAAAAAGTAATAGGCATTTAGCGCAAACATGTTCGAAGCAAAGTTCCCGTATAACAGGAGGAATTATGCATCTAGCGTTAGATTACTGTATGAAATGTAGTTATCCGTTAATGAAAAAAACTGACCTTTAATGAATTTTTCGTTGACCGACCGCCGTTATTGATGAGTTAATAAAACTATCCTTCGTGTTAGCGAGTCACTGATAAGTACTCACATGATCATTAACAAAAGCGCACTGGGACAGGCACCGCTTACAATACAATAAGTATCTCGTGTACTGCCATACTATTAATTTTGCTCTTCACGGTCATAGAGCCTGAAGCAACCAGTGGGCTGGGCATTGGGCTACGGCTTATATTTTGGACGTTGCAAATTGGCGTATCTTTATTTGGCTTATAGGTCGCAAGTTGGTTAATTCAGCGACTAGGCGATTTGCGGTGGACCGATTTGTGGCTATTTGTATTTACAGGTGTCACTGCGTGCATCCTCGTTAGCCCGCAACCATCCGCAGCGTAGCAAAATTCGCGGAAACGTTTGAAGAGGACGGTTTATTAGTACACCGCTCACACTGGGTAAACAAGTCGTATGTACAGCGCATCGTGACCGCTGATAGTCATGCTAAATGCATCATGCTAGATGGCACCGAGTTCCCGATTTCGCGCAGTAAAAAGAAACTCATCAAAGCGTATTTTGGTAATCATTACGCAACAGCACAAAATGTTGTAAAGTTATCAAAATAAGTCGGGTTAAAAAAACCAAAAAGGCACAGGTATGCACCACGATTTTTGGCATGAAAAATGTTTTTTACTCACCAGATAGGGATTTACGATAACACTGGTTTGATGCAAATCTGCGGAAATTTACAAATGAGCCTTTTATCATATGTAAAAAGGTCGGTGTTATTGACAATAGCCAGCGCAACAAATTCGGCATCATAAGCTGATATTTGATAATGTGAAGCTAACTCGTAAATATCGGCAGTGCCGACCATGTTCATCAACTCGGTAATTTCGTCAAACAAGCTCAGTATCTGGTGCGCAGCATCACGACTGACAATATTACTGTTGATATATTTCATTAACACATGCACAAATTCTGTTTTGCACAATGTAGGCGCGACTAGTGTTTGCTGAGCTATAAACTCAAGGTGTGAACTTGAATGATTGATCAACAAAGATATTAATACGTTTGTATCGACCACTTTCATTTTTCACGGGCAGCCTTAACATCTGCCACGATTTGCTCAATGCTAGGCGCCACGAAATCCTCTCCCAGCAACTGATCTCGCGCTTTGCACAGTTCAATAATCCGTTGTCTTTTAACGTTTATCTTCTGGTTCGACAATTCTGTATCCAAATAGTGTGCTTCTAAACACATTAAGATTTCACTGTTTACACTTCTTCTAGTTGCCTTGGCTGCAGATTGAAGCGCTTGATGAAGCTCAGGTGAAATATTTTTTAACGTGTAACTTGGCATTATTTGACTTATCGATGACATATCATAGTTCCATTTTGGTTCCAAATTTGAATACCGTCAAGTCTATCGATTAGCGCTTGCAAAATCACCTGTACAAAGTGCTAGTTTACATTGCAAACATCCACATTAGTGTCTATGTTTTAAATTAATTTGGGTAAGCCTATTTCATGCAGGGAAGAATCATGTCAGGAGCTCTTGCTTCTTTTATCCGTTCAGCGGCAGTGCGCATCTGTATGTTTGTCTGTATCAGCACCGCCCTCATCATCAGCACTGCCGCCTACGCCAGCGTCGATAAAAAGGCGTTTATGGATGCCTGTGTCGAAGCCAATGACGATGCCCCCATCTGCGCATGTATTGCCGATAAATGGCTCGCCTCGCTAACTCCGGCAGATAAAGCATTGGCAGACGACTTTTTGCATGCACTAAAAACCAATGCCGAGCCTTCTGCTGCCAATGCTGCCGCCATGATGCCCATGGTGACACGCTTTCAAACCATGGGCATGCAGTGCGCCATGTCGGTGCCAGATGAGGCCTATGTAGACAAAGACCAAGGCGAAATGCAGCTGGATCTGCAAGCGATGCACGCAGTGCGTTCGAACAGCTATTTACACTACACCTTACTCGTTATGACCATACTGATAGTGACATTGAATGTCACTGGCAGGCACTGCAAAGCGTGACGACAGAGAGCCCTGCGGGTGTGCTTGCCACCTATTTCGCCGCAACAGGCGGAGGGGATTTTGATCAGCCTAACTCACATCGTCCCTATCTAAGTAGCGCTAGGAAAATGTTTGATACCTATCAAACCAAACGGAACGATTGTGATTAATCCTTAACTAACGTATTACAACTAAGGTATAGTGATTCTAATTCATTGATATTATTGAATTTACACCCATTATAAGCATAAATTATAATAGTTATATGCCTTAGGCATGGGCATCGTGTGCTTTTTTTCATATAATCCGCGAGTTAATCATTAATGGATTTAAATTAAGGCGTAACACACGATGAGTCATTATTCTGAATACCTCCAAGAGATTGAAGTCCGTAAAAACGACTTAGGTCTTCACCCAAAACCAATTGATAGCGCAGAGCTAACAGCCGAGATCATTGAGCAAATCAAAGACACGGGCAACGAGCACCGCGAAGCATCATTAAACTTCTTTATCTATAACACCTTGCCTGGTACTACACCTGCTGCAGGCGTGAAAGCCGCATTCTTGAAAGACATCGTGCTAGGTAACGAAGTCGTTGCTGAGATTTCTCCTGAGTTTGCGCTCGAACAGCTCTCTCACATGAAAGGTGGTCCTTCTGTCGAAGCATTACTTGACGTTGCACTTTCTGACCACGCGCAAGCAGCAGCTGCTGGTGAAGTCTTAAAGTCACAAGTATTCTTGTATGATGCTGACACTAGCCGTTTAGCCGAGGCGAATGCTGCAGGCAACGCCATTGCTACAGATATCTTAAATAGCTACGCGAACGCTGAGTTCTTCACAAAGCTTGCTGATATCCCTGAAAAAATCAAAGTCATCACTTACATCGCTGCTGAAGGTGATATTTCAACTGACCTTTTATCGCCAGGTAACCAGTCACACTCTCGTGCTGACCGCGAGCTACACGGCTTATGCATGATTTCTCCTGAAGCACAGCAAGAAATCAAAGCGATGAAAGAAGCTAACCCTGACTGTAAAGTCATGCTTATCGCAGAAAAAGGCACTATGGGTGTTGGTTCTTCGCGTATGTCTGGTGTGAACAACGTTGCACTATGGGCGGGTGAAGAAACCTCTCCTTATATTCCTTTCGTCAACAATAAGCCAGTGGTTGCAGGTACTAACGGTATTGCACCAATCTTCTTAACAACCGTCGGTGTGACTGGCGGTATCGGCCTTGACCTAAAGAACTGGGTCAAAAAGACTGACGAAAACGGCGAAATCGTACGTGACGAAAATGGCGACCCTGTATTAGAGCAAGCTTACTCAGTTGCAACAGGTACTATCCTAACCATTGATACCAAAGCGAAGAAGCTTTACAACGGCGACGAAGAATTAGTTGACGTTGCTGACGCATTCACACCGCAAAAAGTCGAATTCATGAAAGCTGGCGGTTCTTACGCGGTGGTCTTTGGCAAGAAATTACAAACATTTGCTGCTGAGACTTTAGGTGTTCAAGCGCCTGTAGTTTATGCACCTTCAAAAGAAATTTCTAACGAAGGTCAAGGCCTAACAGCGGTTGAGAAAATCTTCAACCGCAACGCCATTGGTGTCGCATCTGAAACACCACTGCACACCGGTTCTGACGTGCGTGTTAAAGTAAACATCGTTGGTTCACAGGACACCAC
>CAZLGJ010000032.1:0-24516 GCA_964559075.1 uncultured Glaciecola sp. | reverse complement strand
CAATAGCAGGGCCATTCATCTGTTTTTTTAACATTCTTTTGGTGCGATCGACCACGTCGCCTACCAATTGTCCACATGCTGCATCAATATCATCACCGCGTGTTTTGCGCACCATCACCGTGTAACCTGCCGCCATCAGCACTTTGGCAAAGCGGTCAATACGCGAATTACTTGAACAGGTGTATGGCGACCCCGGGTAGGGGTTAAAGGGAATGAGGTTGATCTTACACGGCGTGTCTTTTAGCACCTTTGCCAGCTCATGGGCTTGCTCAGTTGAGTCATTGATGTGCGAGAGCATCACGTATTCCACCGTCACCTTGCCTTGGTTCGCTTTGGATTTGCTAAGGTAATCTCGCACTGATTTGAGAAACAGCTGAATATTGTATTTTTTGTTGATGGGCACAATTTCATTGCGCAAAGTATCATCCGGTGCATGCAGTGAAATAGCCAGCGCTACGTCGATTTGATCCGCGAGCTTGTCAAGTGCCGGCACCACACCAGATGTTGATAAGGTCACGCGGCGTTTTGACAGTCCAAAACCATAGTCATCCATCATCAGTTCCATCGCCGGGACGACGTTTTTGACATTCAGTAATGGCTCACCCATGCCCATCATCACGACATTCGTAATGGGACGCTGCTTAGTGTCCTTGGATAACCCCAAGGTAGTTGCCACACGCCACACCTGACCAATAATTTCACTGACCTTAAGGTTGCGATTAAAGCCTTGTTGAGCGGTAGAACAAAAGGTACATTCAAGGGCACAGCCAACTTGTGATGATACACATAATGTAGCCCGGTCGGTTTCTGGGATCCATACCGACTCCACTTCTTGCCCACCCGCTAAGGTAAGGGCAAATTTAATGGTGCCGTCAGTGGCATTTTGTTGATAAGCAATTTCGGGCGCGACAATTTCGGCGTGCTCTTTGAGCTTGCTCTTTAACACTTTGTTGATGTTGCTCATCTCGTCAAAGTCACTCACGCCATGGTGATATATCCATTGCATCAGCTGGTCAGCGCGGAAGGGCTTTTCGCCAATACTTGCCAAAAACTCGCGCATACCGGTGCGGTTCAGATCTAATAAATTGGTTTTGACAGATTGGGTCATGTAAGTGTCTCTAAAAAATGTGCAAAAACTTAACGCAAAAAGGGAGCCACCGGCTCCCTTTTAACAAATTGTGCTAAGAGCCTAGCGCGTGCGCGGGCAAATTTCTTCTTCTGAGAAGAAGTAAGCAATCTCACGAGCAGCAGATTCTGGTGCATCTGAACCGTGCACAGCATTTTCATCAATTGAAGCCGCATAATCAGAACGCAATGTGCCGGCAGCCGCTTCTGCTGGGTTAGTAGCTCCCATGATTTCACGGTTTTTCACGATAGCATTTTCGCCTTCAAGTACCTGTACCATGACAGGACCAGAGGTCATAAAATCAACTAGTGCACCGAAAAAAGGGCGCTCTTTGTGTTCTGCATAAAAACCTTCAGCTTGTTCGCGCGACAAGTGCAGCATTTTTGAAGCGACGATTTGTAAACCTGCGCTTTCAAAACGATTGTAGATAGCACCGATAACGTTTTTCGCTACCGCGTCAGGCTTAACAATGGAAAAAGTTCTTTCTAAGGCCATGATGGGCTCCAATATTTGTCAGTATTTCTAAATTCCGCGCAGATTATAACAAACCATACACAAAACTCGATAGTTTTCTTTAGTGATCTTCAGCAGCGTGATTGATGGTGTATTTGGGAATTTCTACCACCAGATCTTCATCTTTTATAATCGCTTGGCAGCCAAGGCGTGAATCCGGTTCTAGGCCCCATGCTTTGTCTAACAAATCATCTTCAAGCTCATCTGATTCATCAAGAGAATCAAAGCCCTCACGGATAATTACGTGGCAAGTAGTGCATGCACACACTTTTTCACAGGCGTGCTCAATGCCAATGCCGTTTTTGAGCGCCACGTCTAATACACTTTCGCCGGGCTGAGCTTCAAGCACAGCGCCATCTGGACATAAATCGTCGTGGGGTAAAAATATAACTTGCGTCATCGCTATCTCCTAACCTGTAGCGCGCTTAAATTTCATCAACTTGTTTGCCGGCCAGCGCTTGCTGTATTGAGGCGTCCATGCGCCGTGATGCAAACTCTTGCGAGGCGTCATCCACTGCTTCAATCTGAGCTTTTATTGCTTGCGTATCATCACCCTCAGCAAGTTTGCTGAGCGTATGCATCTGTTCACGCAAGTGCGAGAGCTCGTTGGCATTGAGTAGATTATGGTGCTCATTGAGCGCAACTTCAAGCGCTTCTAGTACCCGTGCAGCTTCAACCTGCTGTTCTTTGAGCATACGCATCTGCATATCGTCTTTGGCATTGGCCATCGACGCTTTGAGCATCTGCGCAATTTGTTCTTCTGCCAAACCAAAAGACGGTTTAACTTGGATTTGTGCCTGCACGCCGGTGGATTTTTCCTGTGCGGTGACGTTAAGCAGTCCGTCTGCATCTACCTGAAAGGTCACGCGGATATGGGCAGCGCCTGCCGTCATCGGCGGGATACCGGTCAAGGTAAATTTGGCAAGTGAGCGACAGTCATCTACTAGCTCGCGTTCGCCCTGCAATACATGCACCATCATAGCTGTTTGACCGTCTTTGAAGGTCGTGAATTCTTGGGCTTTCGCCACGGGGATCGTAGTGTTGCGCGGAATAATTTTTTCTACCAAACCACCCATGGTCTCAATCCCCAGTGACAAGGGCAAGACGTCAAGTAACAGCATTTCAGCATCGGGCTTGTTGCCCGCTAAAATATCTGCTTGAGTAGCAGCACCTAAGGCAACAACTTGGTCTGGATCGATTGAGGTAAGTGGCGTTTGCCCAAAAAAATCGCCTACGGCTTGGCGTACCAAAGGCACGCGAGTCGAGCCGCCAACCATGACCACAGCCAATACTTCAGAAGCCGCGACTTCGGCATCCTTTAATGCGCGACGACAGGCTTTAACGGTCTGCTGCACGAGCGGTGCAACCAATGTTTCAAAGTCTTCTCGGCTTAGCGAGGCATCGTATTGCACGCCGTCAATCTCGACCTGTTGCGCCACACTCTCTGCCTCACTAAGCGCTTGCTTGGTTTCTTTGGCAAGGCTTACTAAACGGCGATAGTGTGACTTTTTTTGCGGTATTGATAAAGCCCAGTTCGCCTCCCAATGGGCAACGATGGCATGATCGAAGTCATCCCCGCCCAAGCTGGCGTTACCACCTGTAGCCAGTACTTCAAAGACACCTTTGTGCAGGCGTAGAATACTGATATCAAAAGTACCACCGCCCAAATCGTAAACGGCAATTAGCCCTTCTTGGCCAGAGTCTAGACCGTAGGCAATCGCCGCTGCCGTAGGTTCGTTGAGTAACCGCAACACGTGCAATCCTGCAAGCTGCGCAGCATCTTTGGTGCTTTGACGCTGGGCATCATCAAAATATGCCGGTACGGTAATTACCGCCCCAGTTAATTCGTCACCTAAGGTAGCTTCCGCCCGGTATTTTAAATGGGTCAAAATGTCAGCAGAGATTTCCACAGGGTTGCGGGTCTTGCCATCTGCTAACAGCCCAACATTGCCATCTTGTTGGACAAAGTGATAGGGTAAATTAGGCCAGGTCGACTGTACTTCCGCTTGTGTTTTGCCCATGAAGCGCTTGACCGATACTATGGTATTTATAGGATCTTCATTTGCGTGTTCCTGGGCTATGTAGCCAATGCTTTTTTCGCCACCGTGATAGCGCACTACAGAAGGCAGCAGCGAACGTCCTTGGCTATCAGTGAGCGTTTGCGCCTGACCACTGCGAACACTCGCTACCAAAGAGTTAGTAGTGCCCAAATCAATGCCAATGGCTAACTTACGTTGATGGGGAGCGGCGCTTTGTCCGGGCTCTGCAATTTGTAATAATGCCATACTAAAAATCGTCCAAACTATCTAATTGTGTGTCAATTTGTTGTTTAAATTTGTATATAAAGGTCAGCTTACGAATTTCATCCGCAATCAGAGTGTTGTCTGTGTCTTGTTCAAAAAGGTGGGAAAGTGCGCCGAGCTTAGCGGTGATTTCCTGCTGAATATCGGTACTCATCTGCATTAACGCCGCTTCGTCACTAGCGTTATCTTCTAAGGCTTCGCGCCACTCCATTTGCTGCATCAAAAAAGCGGGATCTTGCAGCGTATGTTGTTCGTTGTTGATACTTAAACCACGCAAGCTGAGCAGGTGCTGCGCTCGAGTTAAAGGATGTTTGAGCACACTGTATGCGTCGTTCACCTGCGCATTTTTTTGCATAGCAATGCGCTGCTCTTGGGCAGATGCGATGCTAAATTTATCCGGATGGGTAAGCTTTTGCAGCGTTTGATAGGTACGCGCCAGCTCTGTAGTATCGATATCCATGCTCGCTGGCACGTTAAATAGAGCAAAATAATTCATTGGTTGTCCTTCAGTCTTAGACTTGCTTTAACTACACGTTAAAGCTTTCACCACAACCACATTCACCATTTGCATTTGGGTTATTAAACTGGAAACCCTCGTTGAGGCCTTCTTTGGCAAAGTCTAGCTCGGTGCCGTCAAGGTACACTAAGCTTTTGCCATCAATGATGATCTTAACGCCGTTATGTTCAAACACGGAATCGTCTTCATTGAGTTCATCAACAAACTCCAGCACATAAGCGAGTCCAGAGCAGCCCGTTGTCTTAACGCCCAAACGCAAGCCCAAACCATGACCTCGGTTTGCCAAAAAACTACTCGCACGTTGTGCTGCTGCGTCAGTAACGGTAATTGCCACGCTAGACTCCTTTTATGTGTATTGTCATCTTATTGATGTTTGTTTTTGTAATCCGCAACGGCTGCTTTAATTGCGTCTTCCGCCAAAATCGAACAGTGAATTTTGACCGGTGGCAACGCCAACTCTTCAGCAATGTCGGTGTTTTTGATCGTCGTTGCTTCATCCAGCGTCTTACCTTTGACCCACTCTGTTACTAGCGAGCTAGACGCAATTGCTGAACCACAGCCGTAAGTTTTGAACTTGGCATCTTCGATCACGCCATTATCGCCCACTTTAAGCTGCAGCTTCATTACATCGCCACATGCTGGTGCGCCGACCATACCCGTAGCAACAGTTGGGTCGTTTTTGTCAAACCCACCCACGTTGCGTGGATTTTCGTAATGGTCAATCACTTTATCACTATAAGCCATAGTAGTTACCTCAATAAATAATATTTCAAACGATTAGTGGTGGACCCACTCAACCGATTCCAAATCAATGCCTTCTTTGTACATGTCCCATAACGGCGACATTTCACGTAGCTTACCAATTGCGTTACGAATGACATCGATAACATAATCGATCTCAGCTTCTGTGGTAAAACGACCAAAGCTAAAGCGGATCGAGCTATGTGCCAACTCATCATTAAGACCTAAAGCACGCAGTACATAAGAAGGTTCAAGCGACGCTGATGTACACGCAGAGCCTGATGACACCGCCATGTCTTTAAGCGCCATAATCAATGATTCACCCTCGACATAGGCAAACGAAACATTGAGGTTGTGCACTACGCGCTGGTCAAAGTCACCATTAAGGTACACGGCTTCAATGTCTTGAATACCTTTCCACAAGCGGTCACGCAACATGCGAATACGCTCATTTTCAGCAGCCATTTCTTGTTTAGCCAAAGCAAACGCTTCACCCATTCCCACAATTTGGTGGGTCGCTAGGGTGCCAGAACGCATACCGCGCTCGTGACCACCACCGTGGATTTGCGCTTCAATTCTTACGCGTGGCTTACGACGCACATATAATGCACCAATGCCTTTTGGTCCATAGGTTTTGTGACCTGAGAACGACATCAAATCCACTTTTAACTGCTGCAAATCAATCTCAACCTTGCCAGTTGACTGAGCAGCATCTACGTGGAACAAAATTTTGCGGCTGCGGCACAGCTCACCAATCGCGGCAATATCTTGAATCACACCAATCTCGTTGTTGACGTGCATGATAGAAACCAACACAGTGTCTTCGCGCATGGTATCTGCAAGCACAGCCAGATCCACTAATCCATTTGGCATAGGCTCAAGATAGGTGACTTCAAAGCCTTCACGCTCAAGCTGACGGCACGTATCTAACACCGCTTTGTGCTCAGTCTTCAAAGTGATAACGTGCTTTCCGCGCTTGTTGTAGAAGTGCGCCGCACCTTTGATGGCTAAGTTGTTTGATTCAGTTGCACCTGATGTAAACACAATTTCTCGAGGATCCGCGTTAACCAACTCAGCAACTTGGTTGCGAGCAATGTCTACGGCTTCTTCTGCGACCCAACCAAAGCGGTGCGAACGCGAGGCTGGGTTGCCAAAATTGCCTTCCATTTCTAAACATTCTGCCATTTTCTTGGCAACACGCGGATCAACGGGTGTCGTGGAAGAATAATCGAGATAAATCGGTAATTGTAAATCGCTCATGTTAGCTCCGGTTACAACTGTATGCTGATATTAATCTTTTGCTTTAACAGTTCAGGGTTATCAGATTGTTGCACTGCGTCTTCTTGGCGCTGCGCAATATCTTGTATATCTTGTTTGGCGACTAATTCGCCAAGGGTAATACCATCGAGAAATTGACTAATACGCTCGGACAAATCCTGCCATAAGTTGTGGGTCAAGCAGCGCTCGCCCCCCTGACAATCAGCCTTGCCTGCGCACTTAGTGACATCTACGCTTTCGTTGACTGCAGCGATCACTTCGCCAACCGCAATGTGACTCGCATCTCTGCCTAGGCGGTAGCCGCCACCTGGACCGCGAATACTTTCTACAAGCTGTTGTTTGCGTAATTTGGCAAATAACTGTTCGAGGTAAGAAAGTGATATTTCTTGACGCTCAGAGATATCCGCCAACGACACAGGGCCTTGCTTAGCATGTAAAGCTACATCTAGCATTGCAGTCACTGCATAGCGTCCTTTAGACGTCAACTTCATAGCCATACCTCATCAATTTCGATAGGGCAATTGTACTAATCCGACTAAAATAGTCAAGTATATATCTGAGTATTTTAGTCAAGTATTGTTAACATTATGTAAACTAAACGAGGCAATCCGTGCTGTTGGTGTTCGGATGGGCCAAACAACGTGCTCGTTTTAGATGCTCGGATCAAAATCCTCGCTGTTCTTACTGGTATGTACTGACGATTGAGGTGCAATCCCCGCATCAGCAAAGTCCTGAAGGTCCATTTTAGGTAAGTCTTCGGTACACACATCGCCACCCATGGCTTGAATAGCTTCGCACATATCGATAACCTTATTATCCATTTGATGAATATGTTCAAGCAATAAGCCGATGGCGTTAGCTACGGGATCGGGATTTTCATCCGATACTGCATAAGCATCAAAACCGTATTTTTTGGCAATTTTGGCGCGTTGTCCGTTTTCGTCAAATTCAGGTTTAGCAACGATGATGCGCCCGGGGATCCCCACCACAGTTGCATCGGCTGGCACGTCTTTAACGACCACCGAGTTACTGCCAATTTTGGCGCCTTTGCCCATAGTAATCGGGCCTAGCACCTGTGCGCCAGCACCCACCACCACATTATCTTCTAGGGTAGGATGACGCTTACCGGCTTTCCAGCTAGTACCGCCTAGGGTGACGCCGTGATACAAGGTGACATCATTGCCAATTTGCGCTGTCTCACCAATGACCACTCCCATACCGTGATCAATGAACACTCGACGACCGAGCGTTGCGCCAGGATGAATTTCAACGCCGGTCAAAAAACGTCCGATATTAGAGAGCGTGCGAGCTAACCAAAACCACTTCCACTGCCACAATTTGTGGTTGAGCCGATGCAACCAAATCGCATGTAGTCCTGGATAGTTCGTAATAATTTCCCAAGCGTTACGCGCGGCAGGATCGCGGTGATAGACACTTTTAATATCTTCACGGATAGATTGAAACATACGTTTGCTCTTATCTGTTGTTATTTTTGGATAGATTTATCAATCGAAGACAACATACCGCGCAATATATTTAACTCATGGCGCTCTGGACGCGCGCGGTTAAACAAACGACGCAGCTTGGTCATCACAATGCCCGGGTGATTTTTTGCCACAAAGCCAGTTTGACTCAGACTCGTTTCTAGGTGAGTATAAAAACGTTCGAGATCTTCTGCTAACGGGTACTCTTCTTCGCTATCAGGATACGATGCTTCACCGAGAAAGCCCATACGAATTTCGTAGCATAGCGTTTGTACCGCCGCGGCAAGATTAAGCGATGAATATTCCGGATTCGCTGGAATACACACATGGTAGTGACACTGCTGTAACTCATCGTTGGTCAAACCGTTATTTTCACGTCCAAACACAAGCGCTACAGGTCCTTGCTTGGCCTCTTTGACCATCTTCACACCGCATTCACGTGGCTCTAGCATGGGCCATGGCAGTGTCCGTGAACGAGCCGAAGTACCAACTACCAACGCGCAGTCGGCAATGGCTTCAGATAGTTGCGACACCGTCTTGGCATTGGCTAAGACATCACCTGCACCAGCTGCTAAGGCACTGGACTTGCCGTCAGGGGGAGATACCGGATCAACGAGATAAAGCTGGCTTAAGCCCATGGTTTTCATGGCGCGAGCAGTTGAACCAATATTTCCGGTATGTGAGGTATTGACGAGTACGATTTTGATATTTTCTAGCATAAAGTCACAGGTGTCTTGTTAAACTAAGTCACAAAGATGCAAGGATTTTATCACATTGCGCTTACTACGAGAAAGAAGCGCAACAAAATAATCTTTGTGATCAATATCTCCTCAGGTATAATCTTTTCTGCTGACACGGTGGTCAGCACGTTCTTTGACAATTGGATTTTACTTTTTAGTTTGACAGCGAGACCATTATGCACCCGATGCTTAATATTGCTGTACGTGCTGCACGTACGGCTGGAAATATCATTACCCGTGGCTTTGAAAACCGCGACGACCTTCATATCGACCAAAAAGGCGCAAACGATTTTGTGACCAAGATTGACCGCGAGGCCGAAGCTGCGATTATCAGTAAAATTCAACAGTCCTATCCCGACCATAGTTTTTTAGGTGAAGAAGGCGGCACTATTGAAGCTGACCCTGACCACCAGTGGATTATTGACCCGCTCGATGGAACCACTAACTTCATTCAAGGCATCCCTCATTTTGCAGTCTCGATTGCGCTTAAGATCAAAGGCAAGCTCGAAATTGCCGTCGTGTTTGATCCTATTCGTGGTGATTTATTTACCGCAACTAAAGGCCAAGGCGCCCAGCTGAACAACTTCCGCATCCGCTGCGGCAAGCGCAACGAGCTCTCTGAAGCGATTATTGCCACGGCATTTCCATTTCGCGATAAAGCCCGTATTGCTGATTACATGAAAAAATTCACGCCTATTTTGGTGCACTCTGGCGATATTCGACGCTCAGGATCAGCTGCGCTAGATTTGGCCTATGTCGCATCAGGTAAATACGATGGCTATTTTGAAGCGAACCTCAAACCCTGGGATATCGCCGCGGGTCTTTTATTGGTCCGTGAAGCCGGTGGCATTACCACCGATTTTAACGGTGGCGATAACGTCATGGCGAGTGGTGACGTGGTGTCAGGTAACCCCAAGGTCGTGCAAAAATTGCTTAAACACTTGAAATAGAAAATATTTTTCTAACAAATTTATTTCTATAAATTATTGTCTATTTGTTGCACTTTGTTACATTCTCGTCTAAACCATTAGGGCAGATGCAACCAATCGTCAAGGATGATAAGTGTCAATTAGAAAGAAAATAACACGACTATGCTGGATGAGTATTATTTTACTCATTAGCATTGTTGTGTTCGTTGGCGCTTTTGTTTCTATCCATCAACAGCACGCTGCCACTCAGAGCATGCGCCTTGCCCAGTTTCAGGATACCTTGACACGTATAAAGGGTTACCGAAGGCTAGTCGACACACCTCATGAGCTATCACAGTACGTGCAAGCAAACTCTGTTGCCCAGTTTAAACGCCTAGAAACGCTCCAAAACCAGCTGCGCAGTTCCCACCAAGCGTTTATGTCGCTTAATTCTGACCAATCGATAATGAGCACCAGTCAAACCACTGCACTCAACACCATACATCGCGACGTCTACGACACCTTATCGGTATATGCCGAGGCGCTTGAATTAACGGTGACACTGCCGCTGAGTGAACATGAATATTTTATTACCGCTATTAGCTTACATTTACAATCATTAAGCCAACAACTCAGCACAATTGAAGAGCAGCTGCTGGAAGTATTTGTCGCCCAGCGCCGCGATTTTTTTGCCTTTGACCAAGAGCTAGCATGGGTGGTTTTGCCTATTTTAGCTGTGGTAACGCTGCTGATCATGGCCGTATTGCACATCATGAAAGACGCCAAAGACTTTATTTATGTATTGTTTTGTAATGGCTCAACGGGCAGAATCAGTCTTGCCAAAAACGGAGATATTTTGGCGATGAACCGCGCAGCCTTGGCTTTTTTTGGTGAAGGCCGTAAACCAGCAGAGAATAATATCAAGCATTATTTAACACTTAATTGGACAGAGGTTGAAGCACATTTGCAGGCGTTCAAAAAACGTCGCCAACAAAGACTTTTTGAGGTATTGAGACGCAAACAACCGGCCAGGCGCTTACCCCATTTTTACACCCAACCTGGGTATAAAATTGAAGGCAATCGCACTCAGCCCGTATTGTTTGAGTACACCTTTTTGCACTCGCTATTTGGCTCTCGCATCATAGCCACCGTGCACGACCAAAGCCATGTGCAAGACTTGCAGCGCAACGCCGAAATCGACTCCTTCACAGAACTCAAAAATAAAACTGTAGCGCTCGAACGACTCCGCGGAGAAATGGAGCGAGCCAAGCGCAACGATAGTCGCCTCGCCGTCGTGTTTTTTGATATCGACGGCTTTAAACATATCAACGACCGCTATGGCCATCCGTTTGGTGATAAGGTGATCTTGTGGGTGGCAAATAAAATCAAACAGCGCATGCGCCAAACCGATATTTTGGGTCGTTTTGGCGGTGATGAATTTATGATCATCTGCCCTGAATGCAACACCCAACAAGCACACAAAATAGCACAATCCATTCAGCAAAAGCTCACCGGCGAAAAGGTCTCCATCCAAATCTCGGTTGGCGTCACTGAGCTTGCCAATAACGACACCGTCGACACCCTCGTTAAACGCGTTGACCAAGCCATGTACAAAGCTAAGCAGGACGGCAAAAACCAAATCTGCACATTGTAATTGCCAGAATGGCACAATGGTACAATGGTAGAAAAAATCTTTCCACAATTCGATTTTTTGCATCTAAATTTTAAGTTTTGTGGCAGTTTTATTAACTAAAATAAACCTGCAGCACGACAATAATAAAATTAATTTTTCGCAATTCATGGATTAGATAGATGCAACTACGCAAGTATTTTTTTATTTACGTTCTGATAGTAATCGCTGGGCTAACTGCAACGGGCGTATACTTAGCCAAGCAATATGGTGAGCGCTTTTCTGTGCAGGTGCAGCAGCTCGAACAGCAACAACAACAATGGCTAAGTTATCAATACCTACTGCAGCTGCAGCGCGCTCTTGATTCTGAGATTGACACAACTGACTTGTCCAATTTAAGTCCTGTCCAGCAGTACCAAGCGGTTAATTCGCTAGTCGAAGACATTCAATCGGCCTCACTGCCAATCAGTCAGGCGGTGCCAATCATGACCGACACCGCGACGTTTATAAAGGAGCTTGACCTATTAAATCAACACGCCGAACACGTCGTTACCAATATGTACCAATTTCATCGCTATCCGGGCCTGTTAGATGATCTGCAGATTCTCAGCGACTACCAAACGCTGCTATTAGCGATGCTTGATAAAGAGTTACTGACATTCCCACAACAATACACTGCCGAGAAGTCAGATATTGTCGCAGCCCTGTCACCTGCATATCTGTTTGAACAATTTATGCTGATTATCAGCGTGATTTTACTATTATCAGTGGTAATGGTTGTGCTGGCTTGTTACTTATCCTTGGTACTTAAGCATCTGTTTTTGCACAACGCTGAGCCACTGATTTACTTTACGCCTAGCGGCAAAATTAAGCAAATGAACTTGGCTATGCGTGACATTATTCAGGCGGTAAATAAGTCGCAAACGCCTGCGTCACTCAATCAACTGCTGTATTACGAGTGGCCCTTAATCCAACAAAAAATTACCACACAAGTGCCGATCCCTTGGTGGCAACTGCTGTTTGGTAGAGGTTTACCGCAAAGTGAACAAACTGCCACTTTGCACGACGTCACGCTTAACTTGCCCGACGATACTGTCACGCATTATCAAATGCACTGCTTGGTCATGCATACGCTCTCTGGCGTGATGATCTTAGGACGCTTAATTGACCAAAGCCAACTGTTGGCCGTACGTAAAGAAATGGAACGCGACCAAAGTACGGGTATTTATAACAAGAGTGTGATCATGGAGCGCTTACATACCGAAATGGAGCGTGCCAATCGCCATCAGTATGCCCTAAGCGTGCTGTTCTTTGATATCGATAACTTCAAACAATTTAATGACCAATACGGCCATCAGTTTGGTGATGAAATCATCAAAGAAGTTATTGGCGCAATCAGCACCCGCAAACGCGACACCGATTTGTTGGGGCGATTTGGCGGTGATGAGTTTTTACTCATCTGCCCAGAATGTAATGCCAAGCAGGCGGAGAGTCTGAGTAAGGACGTCCTTAACATATTAAAACAAGGTAATCAGGAAGTGACCTTGAGTATTGGTATTGTGCAGATGGAGCTGGAAGAAAAACCGGGGGATGTCTTGTTAAAAGCAGATTTAGCCATGTATGAAGCCAAGCAATTAGGTAAAAACCGCGCCGTGACCGCAGGATTGTTACGTCCAGCAAACCAGTCTTGATTTGCTGGACGTCATTCATAATGCTTAAAGCATTGGCTCGAGATCTTCGCCTTCTTTTTCGACTTGCTCAGGGATCAAGTCTTCTCGTGAAATACCCAGCAGCATGGCCACAGAGCTAGAGATATAAATCGACGAATACGTACCGATAACCACGCCAAATAACAGCGCGGTTGAAAAACCATGGATCAACGCGCCGCCTTTAAAGAACAATGCTAACAAGACTAAGATTGTTGTCAGTGATGTAACAATGGTGCGGTTTAGCGTTTGCGTCAACGAGATATTAATGATCGCTTCGGTATCTTCTTTGCGCACTTTACGGAAATTTTCACGGATGCGGTCTGACACGACAATGGTATCGTTAAGCGAGTATCCTATCACCGCCAATACCGCAGCCAAAATGGTCAAATCAAACTCCAACTGCAGTACAGAAAATAGCCCCAGCGTGATAATGACATCGTGTGCTAATGCCGCCACAGAACCCAGTGCAAAACGCCACTCAAATCGCATCATGACATACAGCAGGATGCATATCAGGGCGGTCAGCATTGCCAAGCCACCTTGCTCGGTGAGCTCATCACCTACCTGCGGACCGACAAATTCGATGCGACGCATATCTACATCAGTACCGTCAGCGCGCAGTGACGCCATAATGTTGTCACCAATCTGTGCGGCTTTAACACCTTCACGAGGCGCAATGCGGATCAACACGTCCTGCGAGCTACCGAAGTTTTGTACAATGGCGTCTGGAAACCCGGCTGCATTGAGCTGAACGCGGATTTCGTCGAGCTTAGCCGCTTCTGGATAACCGACTTCAATCAGGGTACCACCGGTAAAATCTAGGCCCCAATTCAACTGATTAACCGCAAGCGAGGCAATCGAGCCAACAATTAAACACAGTGATAAAATCATCGCCGGAATGCGCAGCTTCATGAATTTAACGGTGCTATTGAGCTTTAAAATCTGCATAGTGTCACTCCTAAATCCATAACTTTTCGAGGCGTTTCCCGCCCCAAATGCCGTTGACCAAGACCCGCGTCACGACAATTGCCGTAAACATCGAGGTGATAATGCCGATCATGAGGGTAATAGAGAATCCCTTGATAGGCCCTGTCCCCACTGCGAACAGAATCAATCCAGCAATAAACGTGGTGATGTTGGCATCCAAGATTGTTGAAAACGCACTATCGTAGCCATAGTGAATAGCTTGCTGCGGAGAACGTCCCTCGCGCAACTCCTCTCGGATACGCTCAAAGATCAAGACATTGGCATCTACTGCCATGCCCACCGTCAAGACGATGCCCGCCATTCCCGGCAAGGTCAAGGTCGCGCCCGGGATCATCGACATAATCCCCGCGATCATTACGACGTTGGTCACCAAAGCGATATTGGCGACAATGCCAAACGCTTTGTAATAAATCAGCATGAATGCCAGTACTAAGGCCAAACCAAGCTGAATCGCAATCATGCCGAGCTCGATATTCTCAGCACCCAAGCTTGGTCCCACCGTACGCTCTTCCACAATTGAAATCGGCGCAATCAGTGCCCCCGCACGCAACAGTAACGCCAAATCACGTGCTTCTTTGGGAGAGTCTAGGCCGGTGATGCGGAAGCTTGCGCCTAAACGCGCTTGAATCGTCGCTACAGAGATGATTTCTTCTTTCTTTTCAAAAATCAAACGCCCGTCAGCATCGCGGTCGCCGGTGGTTTTGTACTCGATAAAGACAGTGGCCATCGGGTTGCCAATGTTGTCCTTGGTGCCTTGTGACATCTTAGTGCCACCTTTGGAGTCTAATGAAATGTTCACCTGCGGCACGCCGTATTCATCTACACCACTGTTGGCATCAACGATATGATTACCCGTCAGCATAACGCGTTTTTTGAGTAGATAAGGCTGTCCCGAACGGTCATTGAGCAAGATAGATGAAGGCGGCACACGCCCGTTCAGCGCATCGCGCACGTCATTGTCCTGATCGACCATGCGAAACTCTAAGGTCGCAGTTGCATTGAGAATTTCTTTGGCTTTGGCCGTATCTTGTATACCCGGTAACTGCACCACAATGCGCTCAGCGCCTTGTTTCTGTACCACGGGCTCAGCCACACCGAGCTGATTGACCCGCTCGCGAATGATGGTGATGTTTTGTTTGACGGCGTTATCGCGAATAAGGCGCAAACGGTTTTCTGAAAATGCCACTTCGAGCACTAGGCCATCTAACTCGTTAAACAACAAATCGCCATTGCGATTGCGCAAGAAGAATTTAGCGCTATCTAGCGTCTCTTGGTCGCGAAATTGAATATTGACGTTTTGACCAGCTGGCTTGACCGAGCGGTAGCGCAATTTTTCTTCGCGCAGTGACGTACGAAAGTCACCAACCAAGTCTTCTTGGGCTTTGCCAATCGCAGAGTTCATGTCCACTTCCATCAAAAAGTGCACCCCGCCACGCAAGTCTAGGCCCAGCTTCATTGGCGCTCCACCAATGCTGGCTAGCCACTCGGGAGTATCCGGGGCAAGATTCATCGCCACGATATAATCGTCGCCGAGCTCTCGCTGTAAATGCTCTCGCGCAATAAGTTGGGTGTCAGCATCAAACAGCCTCACCAAAATCTTATCACTATCAATTTCACTGCGCTTTACCGCAATGTCTTGACTCGCTAGGCTAGCATCTACCGTTTGCAGCAGCGCTTGGTTAACTTCAGCGTTACGACTTGCAGATATTTGAATCGCATGGTCTTCGCCATACAAATTGGGCATGGCATACAGGGCACATAAACCCAGTACCATCACGACCAAAAAGTGTTTCCAAATCGGGGTCTTATTTAACACGACCAATCCTTACTTCTAGTGGAGCTTGTAAATAGAAAAACAGGCAAACAAAAAATGAAAAAGGCGCTAAAGTAAGCGCCTGTCGTCTAACGTCTAGTTAGACAGATTTCATTGTGCCTTTTGGCAACACGGCCGTGACTGATGCTTTTTGCACAACCACGTTGTTGTTTTCACTCAAGGCAATTTCGATAAAGTCTTTATCGTCAGATACTTTGGTGATCTTGCCGAGCAAGCCGCCGCCAGTTAGCACTTCATCGCCTTTGCTCAACGCCGCTACCAGTGCTTTGTGCTCCTTGACGCGCTTCGCCTGGGGGCGATAAAGCAAAAAGTAAAAAATCAAACCAAATACCGCTAGCATGATGAGCATTTCAAAACCGCTAGCTTGGCCAGCATTGGCCGTTTGTGCGTGAGCGTCTGCAATAAATAAAGACATAGTGTTATTCCTCTAAAAAGTACGCGTACTAAGTTTTTTGTTGTAAGGTTTATTGTTCTAAAGGTGGGACGTCCATGCCTTTTTTGGCATAAAAATCCGCGACAAATTCGTCTAGGGTATCAGTGTCTAACGCATCGCGCAGCCCCTGCATCACCCGTTGGTAATAGCGCAAGTTGTGAATGGTGTTCAGGCGTGCACCTAAGATTTCATTACACTTGTCTAAGTGATGTAAATAGGACCGAGAATAATTTTTACAAGTGTAACAGTCACAATTTTCATCTAAAGGTCCAGTATCCGTCTTATGTTTGGCATTGCGGATCTTGATCACACCTTCGGTCACAAACAAGTGGCCATTGCGCGCGTTACGCGTAGGCATCACACAATCGAACATGTCAATGCCGCGGCGCACAGCTTCTACCAAATCTTCCGGCTTACCCACGCCCATCAAATAACGCGGCTTGTCTTCGGGACATTTGTAGGCCACGTGATCCAATACGCGGATCATGTCTTCTTTGGGCTCCCCGACTGAGAGGCCGCCAATGGCATAGCCGTCAAAGCCAATCTCGGTCAGGCCGTCTAAGGAGATATCGCGCAAATCTTCATACATACCGCCCTGTACAATCCCAAAGAGTGCAGCGGATGAGTCACCATGCGCGTCTTTACTGCGCTGTGCCCAGCGCATCGACAGCTCCATCGATACTCGCGCCTCTTCATGTGTAGCAGGATATGGCGTACATTCGTCAAAAATCATCACCACGTCTGAGCCCAACTCACGCTGGACCTCAATCGACTTTTCAGGAGTAAGGAGGATTTTTTCACCGTTAATCGGCGAGCGGAACGTGACGCCGTGTTCGTCGATTTTGCGCATCGCACCGAGTGAAAACACCTGAAAACCGCCCGAATCTGTCAAAATGGGCTTATCCCAATGCATAAAATCGTGCAGATCACCGTGCTGTTGAATGATCCCCGTACCCGGACGCAACATTAGGTGAAAAGTGTTGCCTAAACAAATGTGCGCGCCAGTATCTTTAAGCTCTTCCGGAGTCATCCCTTTGACCGTGCCGTAGGTTCCCACAGGCATAAACGCCGGTGTTTCTACCACACCTCGCTCAAAAATAAGCTGGCCTCGTCGGGCTTTCCCAGAAGTCGCTAATAACTTAAATTCCACGCTGGACTCACTTGACTAAAATTACTTGACTAAAATATGTGGCGCGCATTATAGCGTAATTACCTCAGCTAGGCACGCTCAATAAACATTGAATCACCATAGCTAAAAAAGCGGTATTCTTGCTCAATAGCGTGCGCATAAGCCTCCATCACATGCCTTTTGCCAGCAAAGGCACTAATGAGCATCATCAAGGTCGATTCGGGTAAGTGAAAATTGGTGAACATCGCATCAAATATCTTAAATTCAAACCCGGGATAAATAAAAATTTCGGTATCGTCGTAAAAAGGCACAATCAGCTCGCCGCTAGCATCGGCTTTCTTGGCGGCGGTTTCGACCGAGCGCATGGACGTCGTGCCCACCGCAATCACGCGTTTACCGGCGGCTTTGGTGGCTTTGATCTGCTCCACTACCTGCTCGGACACCTCTGCGTATTCAGCGTGCATAGTATGCTCTTCCACATTGTCCACTTTAACCGGTTGAAAAGTGCCTGCGCCGACGTGCAGGGTCACAAATCCAATTTGCACGTCCTTCGCTTTGAGCTTGGCCAAGAGCGCATCGTCAAAATGCAGGCCGGCTGTTGGCGCAGCTACTGCGCCGGGTTTATCGTTGTACACGGTTTGATACCGCTCTTTGTCGCTGTCTTCATCGGGACGGTCAATATAAGGTGGTAGCGGCATGTGGCCGTGCTGCTCTAGTGCTTGTAAAACGCTCAACTCACCGTGAAAGCGCAGCTCAAATAACGCGCCATCACGCCCTATCATCTCCACGTCCAAGGCATTTTCCATGCGCAGCATAGTGCCGGGTTTCGGTGACTTGCTGGCTTTAACATGCGCCAATACGCGCTGGTCATCGAGCATGCGCTCAACGAGGATCTCGACTTTGCCGCCGGTCGATTTTTGACCAAGTAAGCGCGCGGGGATCACGCGCGTATCGTTAAAAATCAATAAATCCCCAGCTTCTACTAGTTCCAACATTTGCGGAAACTGATAATCCGCAACTTGACCGGTTTTGCCATCAAGATGCAACAATCTCGATGCCGTTCGGTCCTGAGTGGGGTATTTAGCGATTAAATGGTCTGGAAGGTCAAAGGCAAAATCAGCAGTTTTCATATTCTTATAATCAATTCTGTATAGTTAAAGTTCGTATTTACGAACTTGACGTTATATAAGCAGGTGTAGTTTACTCATTATCTGCATACTAAAAAAGTCTTATTGAACCTCTTTAGCGACACTATCCCAGCACGCGACTCAAACTAAGGGTATAAAAACATATACCTAGGTATTAAATGACAATACGCAGGCATTTCATCGCTTACTATAGTTTAAGCAACACGAAGTGTGTGTTCTCCAAAAGCCGATTCAGCCCATCCTTGTGATGGGCTTTTTTTTACAAAAACTTACATTGTATGCCGGCGTTTGCCTCTAGATTTTTCCACTTATACCCCTTAGACTACTGAAAATATTCAACAAATTTGCGGCCTTTAGCAACAATTATTAGGTACCCATGACCCTTTGGCAAAAAGTCAAACGCAGCGTATTGCGTTATTTTACCCACGTGAGCGGTGTCAACATCGCACTAGTCACGCTTGGTTATGTGCTCACAACCTGGCTGCTGCTGTTCTTGGTGGGAGAAACCAGCGTTACTTCGCCGACGGATTTTGTCTATTACATCATTGTAACGACATCGACGGTGGGTTACGGAGATTTCTCGCCGACCACCGCGGGCGGTAAGTGGGTCGTCAGTTTGTTTGTGATCCCCGTTGGCCTATCGCTGTTTGCATTAGTGATTGGCCGCGTTGCAGGCTGGATGACGTTGCAGTGGCAGCGCGACTTGAGAGGACTGAAAGATATTATGAATAAAGATCATATTTTGATTTTGGGGTGGAATGATGATCGCACTATGCAGTTGCTGCAGCTGCTGCTAAAAGAGCGAGAACAAAGCGCCACCAAACGACCTATAGTACTGTGTGTGCGTGTCGACATCGAAAATCCTATGCCTGACGAGATTGAATTCGTCAAAGTTAGCTCCTTCAATCGCGAATGCGATATGAATAGGGCCAATGTTACCGAAGCTAGGACAATCTTAATCGACAATCCGCATGACGATGTTACCATGACCACGGCACTGTTTTGCTCCAAACACAACCCTAACGCGCACATCGTGGCGTATTTTGAGGACGAAAGTCTCGTTGGCTTACTGCAACAACACTGCCCTAACGTCGAGTGTACGCCTTCAGTAGCCGTCGAAATGCTGGCAAAGTCGGTCTTTGATCCCGGCTCATCACTGCTGCATCATGACCTTCTGAGTGTAGAGGCTGGGCAAGAGCAATACTCTGTGATAGTGCCCACATCGGTTGAACAGATCTCAGTGGCGGATATTTTTATACAGATCAAACAGTTCCACGATGCGATATTTATAGGCTATGCTAAGGCAGATAACAAACGGGATATTATCGTCAACCCTAGCTTTGGCGAGCAAATCCGTCCCGGTGACCGGGTATTTTATATCGCCAACACGCGCATTAACGACATGCAGTGGGACGCGTTTTCGCAATAATTTTTATCGATAGATGTAATCTAAATTAAGTACAAAAAAAATTTAGCACAAAAAGGATTCAAGATGGCTGAACTATTCGCAAGCTTAGGCAATTTCGCACTTTATTTTATCTCTGCACTGGTGTTGATGTTGGTGTTTAAACTTGTATATACACTCGTCACACCTCACGATGAATGGGCGTTGATTAAAGATGCGCAAAATACCGCTGCCGCGATTGCCTTTGGTGGCGCAGTACTTGGCTTCGCCATCGCCGTTGGTGGCGCGGCTAGCAACTCAGTTGCCTACCTCGATTTTGTGGTCTGGGCTGCTGTTGCATTGATAGCTCAGCTACTCGCGTTTGTCTTTCTCAAATTCACTTTTATGCCCAAAATATCCGAGCGTATTGAAAACGGCGAGGTTTCCGCTGGGATCATGCTCGGCTTAGTATCCGTTGCTGTGGGTGTATTAAATGCTGCTTGCATGACTTACTAGGGAGGCTGACATGTCAAACGTGACAAAGACAACCTTACGCAGTAACACCAAACGCAGTCAGCGCACATCGTCGAGATTTCGCAAAGCCTTTGCGGTCAAACCACTGGCTATTGGCGTTGCCGCCGTGCTGTTAAGCGGCTGTGGCGAAGAGCCTGAAATCGGCGATATTTACCGCTCGCTAGGCGAGTGCAGTGACGCTAACCCGGGCTTTTTTGACCAGTGCCAGTACGCCTACGAGTCGGCCGTAGACGAAGCTACCCGCACTGCACCGCGCTTTAGTAATGAGCGCGACTGCGAATATGAATTTGGCGAAAACCGCTGCGAATATGTGCGTAACGAAAATGGCTCGTTTTTTATGCCTTTCATGGCTGGCTTTATGCTAAGCCGCATGCTATTTCAAGATAATGATTGGGATGTTGATCTCAAGAAAAAGAAGAAAAAACGCTACTATTCTCAGCCGCTGTTTACCTCGTATTCGCGTCGCTCGTCATTGCGCAACCAATGGTTTGACGCCTCGGGCAAGAGCTTTGGTGGCACCCACAAACGCACTGCTCGCGTTTACGGCAGTGATTTTGCTGCAAAACCTAAAGCCAGCAAGACCTTATCACGTGGCGGCTTTGGTAAATCGGTGGCGCGCACTAGTAGTTCGCGTAGCTTTGGCGGGTAAAGCGTTGGCGACATCCCTGTTGACAGCTAGTCTACGTCCAGCTGCATCATGCTAAGAATAGCGTGCCCAGAGCGCCCCGATTGGCAAGCGCGAGCCGTCGAGTACGGCTTTCATTTTCATACCATGTATGGCGAGCCGTACTGGCAAGAATCGGCTTACTATCAGTTTTCGCTACAACAAATTGAACAGGATCTAGAAGACCCGACAGCCGAACTGCATCAAATGTGCCTAGCAGTCGTCGACGCCGTGGTGCATGATGAGGAATACTTGCGGTTGTTTTGTATCCCTGAGTCCATGTGGGACATGGTACAGCACAGTTGGGATAATCATGCGCCGAGTTTGTACAGTCGCCTGGATCTGGCTTATGACGGCAAACACCCTGCCAAACTGTTAGAAAACAACGCTGATACGCCCACCAGCCTCTATGAAACCGGTTTCTGGCAGTGGCTGTGGTTGGAAGATCAGGTCAAAGCTGGTGTCCTGCCGGCACATAGCGATCAGTTTAACTCGCTGCAAGAAAAACTCGTGCACCGCTTTGCTAATTTGCGCGACAAACACGCCATTGACCATCTGCATTTTGCCTGCTGCAAAGATACTGTGGAAGATCGGGGGACCGTGCAGTATCTTCAAGACTGCGCCGCTGAGGCTGGCTTGCGCGACTTGTTTGTGTTTATTGAAGACATCGGTGTCTCGCCTGAAGGGTATTTTACCGACAAACTCGACCGGGTGATCCACCAATGCTTTAAGCTCTATCCGTGGGAGCATATCTTTGCCGATCCTTTCGGCGAGCAGCTTGCCAGCGCACAAGTACACTGGTTAGAACCCCCGTTTAAAGCGATTTTATCCAATAAAGCCCTGCTGCCGATGTTATGGAAACTCTTCCCAAACCATCCAAACCTGCTGCCGGCGCATTTTGCCCAAGACATGCCGCAGTTTGATAAGGGCAAATGGGTTAAAAAACCGATTTTTTCTCGTGAGGGTGCCAATATCAGCATTATTGAAAAAGGCAAAGCCACAGTCACCTCAGATGGTCCTTATGGCGCTGAGGGATTTATTTATCAAGAGTATGTGCCTTTGCCACGCTTTGCAGATAACTATACTCTGATTGGCTCATGGCTAGTGGATGATTTGCCCGCTGGTATATCGGTGCGCGAGGACACCCAGCAGATCACGCAGGATATGTCGCGATTTATTCCACACGTGATTTTGTGACAAGGCTATTGAACCAACCACCGTTTTGCGCCACACTAACCAAAAGGAAATTAACCTAACCTGCGAGGACGTAGTGAGCGCAACCCCAGAAACCCCTAAATCGACAGCCGCCCCCCAGCAAAACCAAAACTTTTTTGGCAACTTAGCCTTTAATATCATCATCCCAGTTGTGATCATGAGCTATGCGAGTAAAGAAGAATATTTGGGGCCACTGTGGAGTATTGCCGTTGCTTTAGCCTTTCCTGTCGGGTATGGCTTGTTTGAACTGGCGAAAGAAAAGAAGGTCAATTTTTTCTCAGTACTGGGGATCATCAGCGTCTTACTTACCGGAGGCATCAGCCTGCTCAAACTCCCAGCTGAGTACATCGCCATCAAAGAGGCGGCCATCCCCGGCTTGATAGGCATTGCGGTGCTTGTCACGCGTTATATGAAAAAGCCTTTGATCAAAGTGTTAGTGCTCAATGACACCCTCGTCAATTGGGCTAAACTCGACGGCGCATTGTCGACTACTGGCAACGCGGCTATTTTTGAAAAGCGCATTGATATCTCAAATTATATTGTGGCGGGGTCTTTTTTCTTATCTTCTGCGCTCAATTATGGCTTGGCCAAGTGGATTTTGGTCTCAGAGCCGGGTACAACAGCATACACCGAGGAACTCGGGCGGATGACGGCGCTGAGCTATCCCGTTATCGTGATCCCCAGCATGCTGATGTTGTTTGGCGCAATTTGGTATATCTTTGGGCAAATGAAACGCCTCACCGGCGAGCCCGTTGAGACGTTTTTAAATCAATAAATTATTGCGCTAAGATGGCAAAAATCGCCTTCGCGATGTCCGTATTGTCCTGCTGACCGGCAAACTTGTCGGCATGCGGGCCGGCTGCATACACCTGCACATCAATGGCGGTATGCCCCGAGGTAGTCCAGCCGGTATTCGTTTTGGCATCAATAAAAGGTTTAATTTGTGCAGTCAACGCGCGCAAACCTTGGGATAAATCCATCATCACCACGACTTCTTCTTGTGCGGTAGTCAAATCAAAAGCCAACACATGCTCGAGATACTGCACTCGCTCAGTACCGTTCATGTCTTTCTCTTGCATCGTTAACACCATGGACTCCACTGAAGCTGGTATGTTGTGCAAGTATTCCGGCGACCAGCGATACTCACCATCTTTGGCGAGCGTAAGCCCACCAGTTGAATGATCAGCGGTGAGGATCACCAATGTATTGGGGTGTGACTGTTGGAACGCTTCTAAAACCAGCAAGGCGTCGTGCAAGTCCTGCATCTCAGCCATTGCACCGTGGACATCGTTGGCATGCCCGGCCCAGTCAACCTGACTCGCTTCGACTAACAAAAAGAACCCCTCATCATTTTGCAGGTGCTTAAGCGCATGCGCTGTCAGCGTTTTTAGCCGCTGAGGTTGCGGATCGTCTATCGCCCAAGGCAAGCCTTTGGGTGCAAATAACCCCAACACCCGCTCACCGGCAGAGACAGCTTCCAACGCAACATAATTATCGACATACACAAAACCTGATTGCGCAAATTCACGGGCAAGATTGCGATCCTCTCGAATAAAATAATCGGTGCCACCACCGAGCATCACATCGACCCAAAAATCATCTTGGTAACGCAGGTCAAAGTACTGATCGGCAATGGCATTATAGTTACGGCGGGATTCGTTATGTGCGATATATGCAGCCGGCGTAGCGTGCACAATCTGAGAGGTAACTGCAATACCAGTTTTCATCCCCCGCGATTTTGCTGCGTGTAGGACTGTGCGCAAGGGCTGTTTTGCGGTATCTACGCCAATCGCGCCATTATAGCTCTTAACACCTGCCGCTAACGCAGTAGCGCTAGCTGCACTATCAGTGACTAAGCCTGAGACTGGTGCGGGAAATGTGCTAGACATCCCCACGTGATAGCGGTCAAACCAGGTGGGATCTAATCGCGGGGTATTCGCGTCATCCTGATAATATTTATAAGCACTGGTGAATGCTGGTCCCATACCGTCGGCGACCACCATGATCACATTTAATGGCTCCTGCAACTCGGTGACGGGCGCTAGCTTACTCCGCGTTGAGTCTGTCGATGAACAAGCAAGTAGCGCAACCAAAGATAACGCAGCAGCAAAAAATGATCGTGAATACATAAATAACTCGTGGTAGATGACAAAAACACATAAATTACGATTATATGTCATTGTCTTTACGAGCAAAACAGCTAAATGATGCTGTACATACTTCATAAAAAATCAAAAAA
>CAZLGJ010000031.1:0-24559 GCA_964559075.1 uncultured Glaciecola sp. | reverse complement strand
TTCACATATCTTTGACCAGCTTCGTCGCATCAAAACAGACCGTAAAATGTCTTTCTGGTACGGTGCTCGTTCTAAGCGCGAAATGTTCTACGTAGAAGATTTTGACATGCTTGCGTCAGAAAATGACAATTTTGAGTGGCACGTTGCACTCTCTGATCCGCAGCCTGAAGATGATTGGGAAGGTTACACAGGATTTATCCATAACGTTTTATTGGAAAACTACCTAAAAGACCACCCTGCCCCAGAAGACTGTGAATTCTACATGTGTGGTCCACCCATGATGAACGCAGCCGTTATCAACATGCTTAAAGATCTAGGTGTTGAAGACGAAAACATCATGCTTGATGATTTCGGTGGCTAGATAAAAAACGTGATAAGGAGCCGGCATTTGTCGGCTCTTTTTATTTGTGAACAGACAAAATAACCACTCAGGGACCCAATCATGCTAAGACTATTTGCGATCTTATTCAGTGTGCTGTTGCTAGCCTGTACTGAACAACCACAACAACCCCAGGCTACTCACCTTACAGGCAAGACGATGGGAACCACCTATAACGTCAAATACTTCCCTGTGGATGTAGCCCTGCCTGCACAAGAGGTGCAAACACAGATTAATGGTCGCTTACTGCAAGTCAATGCGCTGATGTCAACTTGGGATCCGAATTCTGAGCTATCGCGCTTTAATCAAAGCGAAGCTGGTGTTCCATTGGCTTTAAGTGAAGAGACTCTGTTGGTGTTGGCTGAAGCAATGCGCCTTGCTGAGCTCTCAGGCGGTGCCCTAGATGTGACGATCGGTCCCTTGGTCAATTTGTGGGGTTTTGGACCGCATCAGCGTCCTGATACGATCCCAACGGCAGCACAAATTAGTCAAGCTAAGCTGAGCATGGGATTGGATAAACTGGTGCTTGATGGGAATGCATTGAGCAAGACAGTTGATGAGTTATACCTAGATTTATCACCAATTGCTAAGGGCTACGGTGTTGATGTGGTGGCTGAATATCTCGAATCAATTGGCGTTACCAATTATCTCGTGGAAATTGGGGGTGAAATGCGCGTGGCAGGGCAAAAAGCCGACGGCACGCAGTGGTTGATTGCCATTGAAAAACCTGTAGATACACAACGCGCTATTCAGCAAGTGGTGAGCATTGGCAATAACGCCATTGCGACCTCAGGTGACTATCGCAACTATTACGAAGAAGATGGGGTACGCTATTCGCATCTGCTCGATCCTGCCACCGGCCAACCAATTGGACATAAATTGGTATCAGCATCGGTCGTGCATCCATCATCCATGACCGCAGATGGTTTGGCTACTGCGCTGATTGTGATGGGTACTCAACGGGCGCAAGCGCTTGCTGAAGATCAGAATTTAGCAGTATTGTTGATTACCAAAGACGGGGATGAATTTGTCGAATATCGCTCCCCAGCGTTTGATAAAATTGTTACACTAGTACCGGTACAATAACCGACCAACATTATATTGGAGTCATGATGAGTACATTTATATTGGCCTTTGTTTTTTTCATTGCAATGGTAGCTGCCATGGCGGTGGGGTATATTGTGCAGAAAAAAAGCATCTCGGGCAGCTGCGGTGGCCTAGGTGCCTTAGGTATTTCAAAGGCCTGTGACTGTCCAGAGCCATGCGATCGCAAAAAAGCTCGCATGGAGCGTGAGGAAGCTCGTCAGAAAAAAATTCAAGAATGGCAAAAAGACAAAATCATCTAACTCTGTACAACAATTTCCGTTAGCCTCAATTTTTGCTAGTATGCTGTCAATCTATGGGCAGTCCAACCCTAACTAAGAGGTGTCTAGGAAATTAGTGGCGATTCAAGCAGATATTTAGTCTCATCATATGGCGTATGAGTCTTCCAACATCGATACATAATCCGCACCCATTTGAATGCTAACGAGTGAACAACTTGTTTATGTGTTTTGCCGTTGAGTCGCTGTTGTTCATAATAAAGACCTGCCCAATATGAATATTTTTTGCTAATATTAGATTAGAATTGCTTCCATGCTGTACGATTATTCAGTGCAAGGTTTTAATAAAGGTTTATATTCCAAAACTATTTATCAAACATTCATTTAAGCATGCGAAAAATAATTCACATTGATCTCGACAGTTACTACGTTTCTGTAGAAGCAAGGGACAACTTATCTTTACGTGGAATTCCCCTTGCTGTTGGAGGGAAAAATGGTCGTGGGGTTATTGCCACTTGTAGCTATGAAGCGAGAGCTTTTGGTGTCCGTTCGGCTATGTCTACAGCAAAGGCGTTACAACTTTGCCCAAGCTTAACGGTAGTATCCGGTAATATGGAAAAGTATAAGGCAGTATCTAAGCAAATCCATGAAATATTTAGACGGTATACGGATACAATAGAGCCATTGTCTTTAGATGAGGCCTATTTAGATGTGACAGGCTCTAATTTGTTTCAAGGTTCAGCAACCTTAATTGCAGAAGATATACGTAAATCTATTCAAACCGAGTTGAACTTAACGGCTTCCGCAGGTGTTTCTCCATTAAAATTTGTTTCTAAAGTCGCTTCAGATGTCAATAAACCTAATGGCATATGTGTTGTTCCACCTTCTGAAATCCAAGCTTTTATAGATGATCTAGATTTAGGGAAAATTAATGGTGTTGGTAAGGTGACGTTAGAGAAATTAAACAATCTTGGCTTGTATAAAGGGGAGGATGTTAAGAATTTCGATAAAAACACTTTGATTTCAAAATTTGGCAAATTTGGTCATACACTTTGGCAAAGGTGCAATGGTATTGATGATAGAGATATTGTTGTTGAAAGGGTAAGAAAGTCAGTAGGGGTTGAACGGACATACTCAAATGATATTCATACATTTGATGATTGCATTCTTGCAATAAAGCCTTTGTTCGTTGAATTAGAACAAAGGTTAGATAAAGCACTTGCAGGTAAAGTAATCACGAAACTTGGTGTGAAGTTAAAGTTCAACGATTTCCAACAAACAACCGTTGAACATAAGCATGATGAAATGGATATGCAGTTTTTTATCAAGTTATGTGAAGAAGCTTTTGCTAGAAATGATGGTCGAAGTATACGTCTTGTCGGATTAAGTGTTGGTATTGAACCGAAGGAATATACAGATCAATTACAACTCCCCTTTTGATTCATATTTACTATTATAAAAAGAGTCTTGACTCACTCACTCACTCTCAGTTACATTTTTACCCGCAAGTTCTTTTATGCCGCTGTGGAAATGCGTGATAATCCATCTATGCGTAACATTCCTATTGCCATTGGCGGTGCCAGTGACCGTCGTGGTGTCATTGCCACTTGTAACTATCCTGCGCGTGCCTTTGGGGTACGCTCTGCGATGTCCACCGCTCATGTCATGCGGTTATGCCCAGACTTAACTCTGGTAAAAGGACGTATGGACGTGTACAGACAGGTGTCGGAGCAAATTCGTGAAATTTTTGCTCGTTATACGGAAATCATCGAACCCTTGTCGTGGGATGAGGCCTATCTCGATGTCACTCACAGTCGACATTGCGGCGGTTCTGCCACGCGCATTGCGCAAGACATACGGGCCACAATAGAGCGTGAAACGGGCTTAACGGCTTCGGCTGGCGTAGCACCAATTAAGTTTGTGGCCAAAGTTGCAAGCGATGAGAATAAACCCGATGGCTTGTGTGTGGTGACACCAGACCAAGTAGATGAGTTTGTCAGTCAACTGCCGTTAAAAAAAATCCCCGGCGTGGGCAAAGTCACACTTGAAACCCTCAACCATCTAGGCTTATTTACCTGTGCGGATGTACGCAAGTTTCCCTTTGCCAGATTGCATAAGCAGCTGGGCAAATTTGGTACGGTATTGCGCATAATGATGCTGAAAGCCGAATCAAAAGTCAGGGTATTAAGCTCAAGGTTAACGACTTCCAGCTCACGACGATTGAACATACGCGACCGCATTATGCGGCGGTATATTTTGCTACCTTGCTTGATGAGATCATGCAAAGACGCAATGGACGCGGGATCCGTTTGGTTGGTCTGCACGTGGGGCTAAAGGATGAAAACAGCGCTGTTCAGTTAAATCTTAACTTAGAAGACTGAGTAGAAGATTGAGCTGGATATCAATTACGACAGAATGAGCAACTTATAATAAAAACTAGGAGTTAGCATGAGTTATCCATTGCAACAGTATTTACCCAATGCCAGTGAACTGGTGTATGGCTGCATGGGGCTTGGCGGAGGCTGGAACGATAATGCCGTCAGTCGCCTCGACGTTGAACAGGCACAGCGCGTCATTGATACCGCACTTGAGGTGGGGATCAATGTCTTTGACCATGCCGATATCTATACCTTTACCAAAGCGGAACAGGCATTTGGTCGTGTGTTACAGTCCAATCCAAGCTTGCGTGAGCGCATGATTATCCAATCAAAGTGTGGGATCCGTTTTGCCGATGAGTCTGGCCCGAAGCGCTATGATTTTTCTGCTAAATGGCTATGCGACTCGGTGGATGGGATTTTGCAACGGCTGCACATCGAGCAATTGGATATATTACTGCTACATCGTCCGGACCCACTCATGGAGTTGGCTGAAACGGCAAATGCCCTAAACAGTATGTTTGCTGAAGGGAAGTTTGCACACCTTGGCGTGTCTAATATGTCAGTGGCCCAGATGGCGTTTTTGCAAAGTGCGCTAGCAATGCCCATCATTGTCAATCAAGTTGAGCTGGGCTTGCACCAAACCGCGTTGTTGGAACAACAGCTAATTGGCAACATGAGTGCCCATACGGCAACTAACACCTTTACCGGGTTGTTAGAACACGCGCAGCTCAATCAGATACAGCTACAGGCATGGGGGGCATTGTCCCAAGGTCGCTATAGCCGCCCGCAAAATGGGCATGAGCAGGCAGTACATACGGTCTTACAAGAGCTAGCGCGACGCTATGATGCTCCGCTTGAGGCTGTTCAGCTAGCGTTTTTGACACGCCACCCTGTAGGTATTCAGCCTGTGATTGGCACAACAAATCTGGATAGGATTCGTGAATGTTCAAAATTGGCAAATGTCATATTGCATCGCGAGGATTGGTACAGTCTTCTGCAGGCCACGCGTGGCGCGGAGGTGCCATAACACCTTTGCCAATTTCTGCATAATCATATAGTAGTAGAGGCGGGCAATGGCTTTGTGAAAACAGGCGCTAAGGGTTACAATTAGGGTGAGAGGCTAGAAAACAACAATAATACGGCCAACGACAAAAAATTAAAATTTAGTCGATGTGCAAGCATCACCCCAATACCCAGGAGTACCCTACATGTCCATCTCCAAAGATTTGGCCGCTTACGGCATTACCGATGCCGTTGATATTGTTTATAATCCAAGTTATGAACTGCTTTTTGAAGAAACCACCAAGCCTGACCTAGAAGGTTACGAAAAGGGTGTTGTCACCGAGTGTGGCGCGGTGTCTGTCAACACTGGGCAGTTCACCGGTCGCTCTCCGAAAGACAAGTACATTGTCCGTGACGACGTGACACGCGATACCGTTTGGTGGGCTGACCAAGGTAAAAATGACAATAAGCCTATTACCCAAGAAGTCTGGACAGAGCTAAAAACACTGGTTACTGAACAGCTTTCTAATAAGCGTTTGTTCGTGGTTGATACCTACTGTGGTGCAAACCCAGATACGCGTTTGTGCGTACGCTTTGTAACTGAAGTTGCGTGGCAAGCTCACTTTGTCAAAAACATGTTTATCCGCCCTTCTGAAGAAGAGCTAAAGACGTTTACCCCTGATTTTGTCGTGATGAACGGTGCCAAGACCACTAATCCGAACTGGGAAAAACAAGGTCTAAATTCAGAGAATTTTGTTGCTTTTAACTTAACTGAAAAAATTCAGTTGATCGGCGGTACATGGTACGGCGGTGAGATGAAAAAAGGCATGTTCTCGATGATGAACTACTTCTTGCCACTGCAAAACATCGCATCAATGCATTGTTCTGCAAACGTCGGTAAAGAAGGCGATGTGGCGATTTTCTTCGGCCTTTCAGGTACGGGTAAAACCACGCTATCAACCGATCCTAAGCGCGAGCTTATCGGCGATGACGAGCACGGTTGGGATGACAACGGCGTCTTTAACTTTGAAGGCGGCTGTTATGCCAAGACTATCAACCTGAGCAAAGAAGCTGAACCTGATATCTATAACGCTATTCGTCGTGATGCGTTATTGGAAAACGTCACCGTTAAAGAAGGCGGCGAAATTGATTATGATGATAATTCACGCACTGAAAACACGCGCGTGTCTTACCCGATTCACCACATCGACAATATCGTTAAGCCAGTTTCTAAAGCAGGTCATGCGAAGAAAGTGATTTTCTTAACTGCTGACGCCTTTGGTGTATTGCCAGCGGTATCTAAGTTAACCCCTGAACAAGCACAGTACTACTTCCTATCAGGCTTTACTGCCAAGCTTGCGGGTACTGAGCGCGGTATTACCGAGCCAACTCCTACGTTCTCAAGCTGTTTTGGAGCGGCGTTTTTAAGCCTGCACCCGACCCAATATGCCGATGTATTAAAATCGCGTATGGAGGCGGTAGGTGCGACTGCTTACCTAGTCAACACTGGCTGGAATGGTACTGGCAAACGTATTTCAATCAAAGCAACACGCGCTATCATTGATGCGATTTTAGATGGCTCTATCGATGAAGCGCCAACGCAAGTGGTACCTTTGTTTAACCTTGAAGTGCCTACAGCACTTGGTGACGTGGCAGCAGAGGTTCTTGACCCTCGCGGCACTTATGAAGACGCGTCACAGTGGACGGATAAAGCGACTAAGCTTGCTGGTTTATTCGTAGACAACTTTGAAAAGTTCACCGATACCGATAATGGTGCAGCCTTAGTAGAAGCCGGACCTAAGCTATAATTATCTGCGGTAACTAAATTGATAAAGCTCAAGGCGTGCAAATGTCTTGGGCTTTTTTTATCGCGCGCGTTCAAAAACTTCCAAACACGGTGCCAAGCGCAATTAACACGACCAATGCAACAATAGGAAACACCACCGCCACCATAAATACATTGCCGTAGGCTTGTTGGTGGGTCAGCTTGCATATACTTAACAGCGTGATGACGGCGCCATTATGCGGCAGCGCGTCAAGTGTCCCTGCAGCCACTGCCGCGACGCGATGCATGATGTCTAGTGAAATGTTGGCGTCTTTTGCAAGCTCAAGATAGATGGGACCTAACACTTCCAGCGCAATTGACATTCCGCCAGATGCTGAACCGGTGATGGCTGCTAGCGCATTGACCGCAACGGCAAGAGATACCAAGGGGTTGCCTTGCCCAAGCGAAAGAACTCCGGTTTGAATAATTGCAAAGGCGGGCAGCGCCGCGATTACGGCCCCAAAGCCCACTAGGCTAGCAGTATTAAAAATTGGCATGACGGCGTCCTCAGCGCCTTTTGATAAGCCTAACACTAGCGTCTGGTATTTGCGCCAGTGGAGAGCTAAGAGTAGAGCTATCGCACAGAGTAACGAGACGATGATAGACCATAATCCAGCGACTTTGCCAAGCGAGGTTGTGCCATAAGTATCTGTCGTCAAAAATGCGGTATCCATAGTGGGTAACAGCAGATTGATAAACACGTAGTTGATCGCGATCACCGCTACAATCGGCGCAATACATTTGGCAAATGCTATGCTTGAAGGCGCAGACTTGCTCGATTCGCCGAAGCTTTTCCACATGGCTTGTTGTTGCTGGCTGTCATTAAGTGCTGCATCGGTTTTAACCGGCTGGTAGCCCTCGTGTCGCGCTTTGGCCTGTCGCTGCTGCAGGTTGAGCCACCATACACCTAGTCCCAGCATCACCAGTGCTGTAATCATGCCTAAGCCGGGAGCGGCAAACGCCGTTGTGCCAAAATACGGCATGGGAATAGCGTTTTGAATAGAGGGCGTGCCGGGCAATGCCGACATGGTAAAGGTAAATGACCCCAATGCCAGCGCCGCAGGGATCAGGCGTTTGGGAATATCGGTTTGACGAAACAGCGATCTAGCGATGGGAAATACCGCAAAGGCCACGACAAACAGCGATACCCCGCCATAGGTCAGCGCTCCACAGCACAGCACCACTGCTAAAATAGCCCGTTGGGCACCAAGTACGTGAATAATGCCGCGCGCAATGACATTCGCCGCTCCGCATTCGTCCATTAATTTGCCAAATACAGCGCCAAGTAAGAACAATGGAAAGTAGGCAACAATAAAGGCGCCAGTTGAGGTCATAAAGATCTGTGTGTAAGCGCCTAAGATCGACAGTCCACCAGCAAACAACACCGCAAGTGACGCCATCACTGGCGCTAGAATAATGACGCTGATACCGCGAAACGCAAAAAAGATCAGCAAGCCCAAGGCCAGTACAATGGCAAGAATATCAAACATAAGATGCAGACAACTAAGAATGTTGCGCTTAGCTTATGTCATTCACCCCTGTTAAGCGTTGATTTATATCAAATAGATCAACTCACAAAGCTGGCGGTTGTTGTAAATAATCGGTGGCATAAATCCGCTGCATGCTCTGTGGGCTGATATTACCACCGGACAAGATGACTAATACCGTCTGTTGCGTAGTTTGTTCACTGAGCCATGCTGCTACGCCTGACATCGTCATACAACATGTCGGCTCTATATGCAGCTTTAATAGATGTTGAAGCCACTGGGTCCAGTAGGCAATTTGGATTTCATCGGCTTCATAAAAGCCATCGAGCTGTTGTAATAGCGGGAAAGTTAGCTCTCCTACAGCAGGTGTGGCAGCGCCGTCGGCAAGCGTGACCGGCGGCTTCGTCAATTGCACAATATGGCCTTGTTGCAAAGATAGGGAGGCGTCGTTTGCCGCTTGTGGCTCAACACCAATGACTTGAGCCTGTGGTGTAAGTTCGCGCGCAGCGACAACCGCACCCGATAGCAAACCACCGCCGCCGCACGGAGCAAAAATTGCATCTGGCGAGATTTGCTGTTGTTGTAGCTGCTGTATGGCTTCACAAGTAGCCGTGCCTTGACCGGCAATAATATCGGCATGGTTAAATGGCGGGATCCACACCACATTGTCTTCACTGGCAGCGGCAGCTACCGCTTCATCAGCTTCGAGACGAGTAGGGTAGAGGTATAAATCCGCGCCGTATTCTTTCGTGGCTTGTGCTTTAACACTGGCAATGTTGTCGGTGCTAAAAATAGTCACATCACGACCGGCATGACCGCCAGCATAGGCCACCGCTTGGGCGTGATTGCCCGAGGAATTTGCCACAATATAATCGGGCAAGCTGTGTTGCGCTAATGCGTGTTGAACAAAATTGGTGGCGCCGCGTAGCTTAAACGATCCGGTTGTTTGCAGACATTCTGCTTTAAACAGCACGCGATGGCCTAACCAAGCATTCAGCAAGGATGAGGTAACGATAGGCGTGTGTTGGATATGTCCGGATAAACGCGCCTGCGCGTCTTTAATATCTTGAAACGAAATTGTCATCTGGGCACTATTTAATATGTTCGTTATTCTGTTCGCGTTTGTACTACACTGTAATGGAGTCGCGCACTTTGCGCAAATTTAAGCAAAAAAGGAAGATTAATCATGGGTTTATTCGATAGTTTACTAGGTAATGCGTCTGAAGTGGATGTGGCCGAGATCCAAGAGGAAATGTCCGGAGTGTTGGCGTCATCTGAGCATGTCACTATTGCCTATAAATTAGTGCGGGATATGTTTATTTTTACCAACTATCGCCTGATCATGCTAGATAAGCAGGGGATCACCGGCAAAAAAGTCGAATATCATTCCATTCCCTACAAATCTATCACGCAGTTTAAAGTAGAAACGGCCGGGCGCTTCGACATGGAATCAGAGCTTAAGATCTATGTATCGGGCGGTGAGATGATGGAAGTCACGCTCACCCCCGAGTGTGCGATGGGTGTGCAGCAAGCCCTAGCCAATAACCTATTTAGCTAACGTCAAGCACGCCAATTTATGCGACGCTACTTGCCTAAATGCGTCGTAAAATGCTTGGTGATGGTTTTGTACATGTGGATCTGCGTATTTTTGCCGCGGATCCCGTGTTTTTTCCCCGGATAATCCATCACGTAAAACAACTTGGCGTTGTCCTGCAAGTGCTTATATAGCTTGGTTGCATGCGTAAATAAGACGTTGTCATCCGCCATACCGTGCATGATCAACAGCTCATCTTCAAGCTGATTGGCATAGGGAAAGACTGATGCAGCATCGTATTTGTCAGCGACTTTGCGCGGATCGCCCATGTAGCGCTCGGTATAATGCGTATCGTACAAGCGCCATTCAGTGACCGGAGCCCCAGATACCCCGGCCTTCACCAAACCTGGGTGCTTAAACATCGTCATCAGCGTCATGTAGCCACCATAACTGTGGCCATAAATCCCAACGCGGTCAGCATCCACAAAGTCTTGTTGTTTAAGCCATTCGATGCCGAGTTTTTGGTCAGCTACTTCAATGCCTCCCATCGCTTGATAAAGCGGGTCTTCAAACGCTTTGCCGCGATAGTTAGAGCCGCGATTATCGAGACTAAAAACAACGAAGCCCTGTTGTGCCCAATACTGGAACATTAAGCCACGTGTGCCAGCCCAGCGATTGGTCACGACTTGTGCAATTGGACCGCCGTAGTGATAAACAATGGCCGGGGCGTCTTTGGTGACACCTGCTGGTTGATATAAGCGATAGTATAATTCAGTACCATCGGCGGTTTTGATCGTACCAAACTCCGGTTCGACCCAGTTTTGGATATAGTTCGCCAGTGGATGATCAGCGTCGACCGCATTTTCAATTAACCACGTAAGGCGCTCACCGTTAGCACGGTACAGAGCCGTTTGTGGGGGAGTATTGATGCTCGAAAAGGCGTTGATGTACACGGACGCGTCGTCGCTAAAGGTCACATTATTAAAATAACCCGCAGCTGTAATCCGTGCAATATCCCCACCAGCTAGTCCAACGCGGTACAGGTGAGATTCTAATGGCGTGTCGGCACGGCCGCTAAAATACACGGTCTGACTGTTTTCATCCACCGCATTAATGCCGGTGACAACCCAATCTCCTTGGGTAAGCTGACGGTTCAAGCGACCATCGTTGTGGTACAGATACAGGTGTTTATACCCATCGCGTTCACTGGCCCAGATAAACTGCTCTGATTGCTTGAGGAAACGCAAGTCATCATGCAGGTTTAGCCAAGTTGGACTGGTTTCTTTGACTAAGAGTTTGGTGCTGTTGTCAGTCAGGTTAAATGCGCGTAGCTCGAGGTGTTTTTGGTCACGAGATTGCCACTGATAGGTGAGCGTCTGATGATCCATCCATTTGACGCGCGGTAAATAAAAATCCGCATTATCACTAAGCGGTACCGCTGTGCGCTTCGCGTCTTTAAGTGTCTGAACGAATAGCTCTACTACCGCGTTATCGGTGCCGGCAAAGGGGTATTTTTGGTTGATCATATCAATGCGGTCGGCATAGATTTCTGAACGCACGGCGTCTTTTACGCCACTTTCATCGGTGCGGGTAAAGGCAATTGCTGATTCATCGGGTGCCCACCAATAACCAGTCATGCGCGACATTTCTTCTTGGGCAACAAATTCCGCCATACCAAACTTGATATCATCGCCGCCTTTGGTTGTAATTGCCGTCTCCTCACGAGTCGCAATCTCCATGATATAGAGGTTTTGTTCGCGAATATAAGATACGTAGTTGCCCTTTGGCGAGAGTTTGATGTCGGTCTCAAACTTGGGAGTATCGAGTAAGCGTTGAGCTTTTTTGGCGCCAAGCACGTAGAAGTACACATCTCCTGCTAATGGAAAAATCAACGCCTTGCCATCTTTGGACCAAGTATAAGACACTATACCCGACCCAGAAAGACGCAGGCGCTCACGGCGGGCTTTTTCTTCATCAGATAAGTTTTCATCCCCTTGATGCAAAAAGTCGGCGTCGACTAATAAGCGCTCGGTACCTGAGGCAATATGGTACTCCCATAAGTCAAATCGGTTATTATCGGTGGCTTTAGCACGAATGAACGTAACGCGCTGGCCATCTGGTGACAGTTTGAGTGCGGTTGGGGTTTGTCCACTTAAACTGGGTGCTGACATGATGCGCTCAATACTGAGCTCTTGGGCATTACTGTTTGTCGAGATGACAAGTAGCAATAATAAACAGATATGAAATAATCGTGGCATGTGTCGTCGCTCTTATAATTGTTAACGACATTAGTTTATCATAAATAAAAAAAACGGTGAGATCACATTGATGCAAGCAACCGAATTAAGCGCTACCGTGGTGGGTGCAACTGGGCTCGTTGGAAAGGCACTCACGCAAATGCTGCTAGCACATCCAGATTATCGCGAGGTGACGATTATTGTCAGGCGCGAATTGAGGCGGGGGGAGTTTCATGATCCGCAGCTCAAATTACGCGTGCTGCAAATTGACTTTGACGATTTTCAAGATTATCAAGGCTATTTTAGCGTGGACCATGTGTTTTGCTGCTTGGGTACGACGATCAAAAAGGCGGGTTCTCAATCAGCCTTTCGTTATGTCGACTTTCAGCTGGTGCATGTCGCCGCTCAGCTCGCTCGCGCACAACGTGCCAAGGGCTTTGTGTGGGTATCTAGTGTTGGTGCCGATAAGCGCAGTAAACATTTTTATCTCAAAGTCAAAGGTGAGCTTGAGTCTGCCATCATGACTATGCCGCAGCTTGCTTTTGCGGCTGCAGTGCGTCCGTCATTATTGTTGGGAGAGCGCGAGGAGTATCGTCGTGCTGAACGAGTCGGGATTTGGATAAGCCAGTGGTGCCCGTGGCTATTTGTGGGTAAGTTAGCCAAATATAAGCCAATTCATGCTAACCATGTTGCGCAACAAATGATAGACTTACAGCCAAAATAAGCCAATAACAACATCATCATTATGTCCTTTTCTGATACAAGCAAGTCCAGTGGGTTTCGCTTCAAACAATTTAGTGTTGAGCATGACCAGTGCGCAATGAAAGTGGGTACCGACAGTATCATTTTGGGCGCATGGACACAGGTCGGGGAGGCGACTGAAATCTTGGATATTGGTACTGGTTCAGGCTTACTGGCCTTGATGCTTGCGCAAAAGCAACCCAAAGCACGCTTTAGCGCAGTTGAGGTTGAGCCAGCCGCAGCCCGTCAAGCGCGTAACAATGTCAAAAAATCAAATTTTGCGCATCAGATTAAAGTTATTGAAACCGATATCAAACGTTTTTACCCCTCTCATAAATACATGCTGATCATATCTAATCCGCCGTATTTTAGAGGGGTACACAAACGCCAGCACAACCTCATTGATCCCAATCAGGCCCGAGTGTATGCACGCAGCCAACAGCATTTGTCACACAAGCAATTGATCGAACAAGTCGATCGCTTACTTGCAGTAGATGGAACATTCTATTGTGTTATTCCACATAGTGAGTTGACTGATATGCTGGAGTTGGCTGAAGCTCATCAGCTGTATGTCAAAGCGCGCTTGGATGTCAGCAGTAATGATATGACTACTACCATTCGCTGCTGTTTGTGTTTGACGCGAACCAAACAGGCCTTGCATCATGAAGTTCTCATCATCCACGATGATGCAGGGCAATACACCGAACAATATCGCGAGCTGTGCCGAGCATATTATCTCAACTTTTAATGTTCATTTATGACTAACTTGACCGATATTGCACAGTTATCCAATACCATTGAGATTACCCCAATCAGCTGGGATGGTATTCCAATTCACATCCCTAAGTTTGAGATCTATGCCATTATCCCCAACCCAGTGCTAACGGGCAGTGTGGAGATAGACGGCAAATCTGTTCCACTGTTGGTGGTCGAAAAATACCAAGTGCCGGTCATTGAACCTTTTGGTGGGGTTGTCAGCACTGCGCCGCCATTTGTGATTGTGCTGAGTCACTTTGTTCGCGACGAGTTTAGTCTGTACGCGTATCCAGCCGACAATATTGAAGAAACCTACGTTATATCCTATCAGGAGTGGTTGTCTGAACATGCTAGCTGATATCAATGTTACAGCTGAAGCTTTTGGTGCGTCAGCGCTAGTCTTTAACATCATTGCATATCGACAGGATGACATGCGCCGTTATTTGATTTTTTCTGGCTGTTCGATGGCCTGTTTAAGTCTACATTTTTATTTATTGGCCGCTTTTGCTGCAGCTATCGGCTGTGGTTTAGCTGCACTGCGCAACGCAGTGGCGCTAAAAAGTCGCGCACAATGGGTGGTGGTATTATTTGTTTCGCTGAACGTGGCTGCAATGCTGATTGAATATTTTATTTTAGAGCACGGTCCGCTGCTATTTTTGGCTTATGCTTCGGGGTTCATCTTTACCGTTGGGTCAATCGTTATCACGCAAGTGGAAGTCATGCGGCGCTGGTTCTTGTTAGCGGAAAGTCTTGGCTGCCTTTACGCTACGATTGTTGGCAGTATTTTTGGCACGATATTTAATCTCGTCAACATCAGTAATATTTTGTTAAAAATGCGCAAGGCATAATCGGTTATTCATATATCAAGGCACAAAAAAGCCGCCCTGAAGGCGGCTAATTGAATGTGTTGCTAACTTAGTCTTCTTTGACTAATACCGATACGCGGTTAATACCTGCAATCTTAGCTTGGTTCATGACCTCTACAACAATGCCATGCTCAGCATCTTCGTGCGCTTGAATAGCCGCAACGTCAGTGTTGTTTTCTGCCAAAAACGTTTGAATATTTGCCACTACACGACGGATGTCGACTTCACGACCGTTCATTTTGATCACGCCTGCATCATCGATTTGAATAGATAACGCTTTGCTCGGTTGCTTAGATTCGTTGTTGTCTTTTGGACGATTAACATCAAGCCCTTTTTCTTTGGCAAACGACGTCGTCACGATAAAGAAAATCAACATGATAAATACGATGTCTAGCATCGGAGTCATGTCAATCTGTGCTTCGTCGTCGTTCGAGGTATGTTTTTTCTTTTTCATACTACCTACTATTAATCTTATTTATGGTGAACTTAGTTGACTAGTATAATAAAAGCGTCACAAAATGAATAGTGATATTTGTAAATAGAATGTATCTTTTTTGCTTGACAGAGCAAAAAAACTACCTTTCCTGTCGATGTGCTAACGCTTTGCCCAAATGCGTAAAATACGTGGTCAGCTGAGCGTTTATCAACGCCCGCTGTGCGCCATCTGGATATGCGCCTTGCTGAGCCCATCGAGATTGTTTGGTGCCAGAGACTAAGAACTGATTTTTGCGAGAATGATCTTGCACCATTGCCTCAAATGCTCGAGCACACACCTCTTGTGGCAACGCGAAATAGACACTTTGGTTGGCTTTATCCAGGTTCACAGCGCGCTGCATAAAAGGGTTGAGCTCATTTTCAAGAGGACTCAGCATAATGGTGTGTAAACAGGTGAGTAGACGCATGTTAAGCGGGTGTGCGATGCTGTTTGCTGATTGAATGCACAGCATCGAGGCAAAACTCCCAGCTTTGGCATCGACAAACATTTTATCGGCGATGTAGTGATCAAATGCGTGAAACCACTCATGAGCTAAGGACCCGGCACCGGCGTTTTTGGCCAGGGCTAATTCGCGTTTCATCGGGGTATAGTGCGCGCTGACCCCTTTGCGCCCACCGCTGCCAAAGGCCAATGCTAGCGAACCATTTAAGCCCATGGTGGAATAGGGTACCGCTAAGATATCAGCTAAATCACATAGCGCATCAAAGAATAAATTAGCGGCAATGGCTTGTTCGTCGCGCGTGACCCATTTACCAATGGTGATGCCGCGTAAGTGAAAAAATTTTTGAATATCGCCAAAGGTAACGTCAGCACCATCGCGATGCGATGGACCGTTGCGAAAAAATTCTCGCGCGATGCGATTGCTCATGTAGCCGGCACAATCTCGTCTAGCATACTGTCTAACCAAGCAGCAATGCGGGCATCGGTTTGGTCAAATTGGTTTTCGTCATCCAAGGCAAGTCCGACAAAAAACGCCTTGTCTTCGGTTAACGCCTTAGATGCGGTAAATTCATAGTCCGGCGTGTTGGGCCAGTAACCTGTAATTTGCGCGCCTGCAACGACCACGACATCGTGTAGCATGCCCAACGCATCTTGAAACCAATCCGCATAGCCGTACATGTCACCCAAGCCATACAGAGCCACCATTTTACCGCTAAAATCTAGCGCTGCGGCATCGTCCCATTGGCTTTCCCAGTCTTCTTGCAGTTCACCAAAGTCCCAAGTGGAAATACCTAAGATGAGGTGGGAATAGTCGCTTATTTTGGCCAAAGAGTGATCCTTGATGTTGAGTAAATCAACCGTCACTGGCGCGCGCATTTCAAGCTCGGCTTTGATTTTTTCACCTGCCATTTCAGTATAGCAAGTCGTAGAGCCGTAAAATAAACCGATGCGTTGCACCTGTGTTCTCCTCAACTTTTTTATCAAATTAATCAGTAAGTCTTAACGGCGCGTAGCATATCAAAAAAGGCGTTTTTCGCCAATCACTCAGCGCTGAAAACGGATCACTGTGTGTCGATTGGTGTGCAGTTCACATTCAACCTCACTTAGCTCAAAGTCTGTTTTTTCAGGTAGGCGCATGATCCCCAGGGCACATGGGTTGATATGTTCAGCGTCCTCGCCATTATCTGGGGTGCGTTCGATGATTTTCATGTGCCTGCGCTTGGTCAAAAAATTCAACGGCGAGCGGGTGGTATAAAAAATGCGATTCAGTTTGTCAAACACGCTTAGCAGTCTGTCTGGGAAGCGATTTTTAATACCGCTGCAGGTAAATTGCAGCACCTGTGGTGAATGGCGTTTAAAGCGCAAGCGAATGTCATAGACAAATGAATAATGCACATCCCCGCTTAAAATCATGAAACGCGGTGGTGTTTTAAGGTGGCGAAAGATATTGAGCATCACATTGGCGGTACCCTTGTGCGCCATCCAGTTTTCGGCATCTACGGTAAGGGCTTGTCCAAACCAAGTGAATACGCGCTGGATCATTTCGATAAACTTCATGCCATAAATGGGGGCTGCAGAGACCACAATGACGTTGTCATGTCCGACAATAGATTGCTGAAAGTCAACCAGCGCTTCCCAGTCCATCAGGCCAGAAGGCTTATTGGCTTTGGATTCAGAACGCCAGCGCCGAGTGCGTGTATCTAAGACGCGCACGGGGGGCTGTGTATCTAGGCCATAATGCCAGTGCTCCCAAGCAAATACGGCATCGATGAGTTCATCATGTGCTTTGATTTTGGTTTTTAAGAGGTGTTGCTTGAGTAATTTGCGCAATGGCTGGAGCTGTTCTGGCTGATTGCCAATCCCTTGAAATAAAGCATAATTGACCAAGGCATTGCCAATGATGCGCTTGGAAAACGGGTGCTGATACACGGCTTCTTCCCATGCACGCGTCAGGTTCCAATCGTCCGTGACATCGTGATCATCAAAAATCATGTAGGTTGGGATCCGCGCCAGTGCCGACTGGACTTGTCCTAAAGACGACACAAATGCCTCTACCGATTGTTGTTGTTCTCGATAGGTATCGCGATGCTCAGACGGTACCGCTGCGGGATCAAATTCAACAAAACGCCACAGCGTTGGTGAAAAGCTTAGCAAGTATAGGGCACACACCTCGGCAAAACTCATCAGGTGATTTTGCGCATTCACAGAGGTAAATATGGGTTTTTTCTTCGCCCTAAAAAATGCTTTATCCAATAATTCATTCGCATCGGTGTCGGGCAGTAGTTGTTCGCGTAAATAATACCCATAGGGATGCTGAGCCAATTCATCTGAGTTGCCGACAACCGCATCTTCGAAGGTTTCAGCATGTAACCCCAAAACAGCGATAATTTGGTTAATTGCATGCAGCGTAGGCCCGGCGACATCATCGACGTACACCTGGTCACCGGACAAAAATAATACGTCTGGCGGGTCGTAATTGAGCATGTCATCCAAAACCGGCAGGGTATCGGGATCGGTGCTGTGGATCTTACGACAAGACCCATGACACACAGCGCGCAGCGTGTGTGGCACTTTACTGATGACGTTAGGGTAAACCGCTTCGTCATCCGCAGATACCGAGTATTCAAACGTTGAATCAGGCTTGAATAGCTCGTTTTGCTGGCAGTGCAGCAGATGCAAAAATGCTTTTTTTCCTAGCGGAAAAATATCGTGCGCAACGGCTTTAGGGACCAGTTTCAGTGGTCTATCGTTAACCCAAAGATGCAGCTGAGGGGCACATGCTCGGCTGGTGACCAACATGACCGTGACGTTGTGACAATCCACATGGCGCAAAAACGGACCAGCTAATAGCAGCGGTAATGCAGAAGTTGCATTGGACGGAGAGGAGGTGTCGGTCTGTGTCATACTATTTTCATCTGTCGAGCGTATTGTTACGTATTATATATTTAAGTCTTTCGATTTTTTATCATTGAATCAATATGATGAACTATCCATCTTTAATTCTACCCTAACAAATTAACGAGCATAATATGTCGCAAAAATGTGTCAACCTGTGTCGAGTGTTACCGTTGTTTTTAGTCGTGCTAGTTGGTACGTGGGGTTGCCAGCCGGTCACAAGCCCCCAGCAGGCAACACCGGATGTGGCAACGTCAGCAGAGCCGCCTATTTTACAGCTGCCCGGTCGCTGGTTAAACGATACGCGCACGCCAGAAACGTATTTTGTCGATCCGCAGTCCTCTGGGCTAACCTTTTGGCAAGATCGACTGGTGTCGATCAGTGATGCAAGTGCCAATAGCAACCACCAGCGCCGCTTGCATTTTATCGACCCTGCTACTACCGATGTGACCTTTTCGCGACAGTATCGATTCTCGAATGCGTTGGCGACCACATGCTTTAATCAATACCTTGCAGGGCAACCGGACTTGGAGGCGCTGACCAAAGATCCTTATCATCCCAATACGTTTATCAGTGTCACCGAAGATGCGCGCCGCTCTGGGTCACTTTCCCGTGAATGTGCCGCGCAATTTCGCGATACCGGCTCCACAGCGTATCCCACTGTGTTAGTACGTTTGCAATATGACCCCGACACTAATGCACTGGAGGTAACTGGGGTGCGCGCAGTGCAATTTGCCATGAGTGACAATGTTGGCGATGCAGCCAATGACGGTATCGAAGGGCTTTATGCAAGTAATGAGCAGATTTTGCTAGGGTTAGAAAAAGACGCCAATAACCAAGCGCAGGTATTTTCCGTTCCATACACAGTGGATTTTTGGCAACGTGCGGATTTTGTGCAAGCACAACGTTTGTCGCTTGCTTTGCCACAGTACGACCCTGAACGGCCCACTCCGATCAACGGCATGGATGTGGTGCATTATGCAGGGGAGACATGGCTCATTGCCGCTGCACGCAATCACAACGAACTGTGGTGGGTGAATCTATCTTTAACTGCCTCACATGAGGTCTATCGAGTCAATTTGGAGTATGTACTTACTAACCCCGCAGACTCAGATTGTCCTGCAAAGGAAAGGATGCACAATGCGTCATTAGAAGGGGTGGCAGTCAGCGACGATATGTTATATTTGGTGAATGACCCTTGGAAGCGCAACTACCATAAAAACTTACAGTGCGGTGCATGGGAGTCACATTACGCAGCGTATGCACCGCTGCTGTTTGCCACACCCTTAGCAGAGGCGTGGCAACACAAGCAATTGTTCAGCGTCTCACTTACTCCTGCTCTCGGCGAATAACCGCGCCGAGTTTGGCAAGTTTGACTTCAATCGCCTCATAGCCACGGTCAAGATGGTAAATGCGATTGACGTGGGTTTCGCCGTTTGCCATCAGCCCCGCAATCACCAGGCTGGCAGATGCGCGTAAGTCCGTCGCCATAACCGGAGCGCCGCGTAAATGGTCTTTACCGGTGCATACTGCATGATTGCCATCTAAACTAATAGATGCGCCCATACGCTGCAATTCTGGCACATGCATAAAGCGATTTTCAAAGATGGTCTCAGTAACCACGCCAGTGCCTTCAGCCAGGCAGTTTAGCGCGACAAATTGCGCCTGCATATCTGTAGGGAAGGCTGGATGAGGCGCGGTTTTGATATTGACTGCGCGTGCACGTTGGCCCTGCATGTCCAGCGTGATGGTGTCGGCCGTCGTGGTAATATGGGCACCGGCTTTGCGTAATTTGTCCAACACGGCATCGAGCGTATCAGGTGCTGCATTAAGACAGGTAATATGCCCGCCGGTTGCGGCTGCCGCGACTAAAAACGTGCCTGTTTCAATACGGTCAGGCAAAACTGAGTACTCGCAGCCCTGCAAATTGCTAACGCCCTTAATGATGATTTCTGAGGTGCCTGCGCCTTTGACATCGCCGCCCATAGCGTTGATGCAGTTGGCCAAATCGACAATTTCGGGTTCGCGTGCAGCGTTTTCCAAGATAGTGGTTCCTTCCGCTAGCGCGGCAGCCATCATCAGGTTTTCAGTAGCACCTACACTGACCATATCCATCACAATTTTGGCGCCTTTGAGACGGCCATTGACTTTGGCTTTGATATAACCTGCGTCAACATCAATAGTTGCGCCCATTTGTTCCAGGCCACTCAAGTGAATATCGACAGGGCGTGCGCCAATCGCGCAGCCGCCAGGCAGTGATACATCTGCTTGGCCGTGTTTTGCGAGTAGCGGTCCCAATACCAAAATGGATGCGCGCATCGTGCGCACCAAGTCATATGAAGCGACCGTACTGGTCAACGCATGTGCGTCGATGCGGATGGTGTGTTCGGTGAGATACTCTGCTTGCGCACCCATGCCTTCAAGCAACTTGATACTGGTTGTGATGTCTCTTAATACTGGCACATTGGCAAGAGTAAGAGGAGTATCACACAATAATGACGCCATCAGTAACGGTAAGGCTGCGTTTTTGGCACCAGAAATAACGACCTCGCCAGTGAGCGGCGGGCTTTGTTCAATAACTAATTTATCCACGAAGAAGGCCTATTGGGGAACGTTAAACAGCTTTTCCCTTTGCCATTGTTTTTCGTTAAATGTTTTGATTGAAACGGCATGCATCGAGCCGTCTGCGATTTTGTCATTGAGTGGACCATAGACAAACTGCTGGCGTTTGACTCGAGACATGTCGTCAAATTGATCACTGACGGCGATAATCTGAAAATGTGAACCGTCACTAGTGACGTGAACCTCGGCAAGCTCTAAGGTGTCTTTGAGGTGCTGGGCAATTTGTTCGTTGGTCATGATGATAAACCTTGCTCGGTTAATAAGGTGTCGGCATTGGACAGTGCCGCCAAATGTAATAGTTTGTCAGGGGTATTGCGCAATTCGACAGTAATTTGCTGTGATTTCGCATCGCGTAATAAATTAATTATCCACGCTAGGCCTGCGCTGTCAACCTGAGTCAGTTTCCCTAAATCCACGACTAACGTGGTGCGCTTTGCCAGCTCCGGCAGCATGCGAAACGCGTTGTGAACAATGTTGGCATTGCTTAATACGCCAGTGACTGCAAGGCAATCTTGTGCTAACTCAAGCTGTGGTGGTGACTGACGCATTAGGCTGCAGGAGCTCTGTTTTGTAAAACGATGGGGGCATCGATTTTTTCTTGCATCAGCGCGATGACCTTTTCAACACCATCTTGGCGAATGATACCTTCAAATTCACTGCGCTTTGACGATAATAAGCTGATTCCTTCGGCAACCATGTCATACCCTTTCCACGAGTTAGTGCGGTTGTCGTAGCGAACTTTAAATGCCACTTTAATATCTGGGCGACCTTCATCTTGGATCAAGGCGCGCACGGTAATGGTTTTTTTACCTTTATAATCGCCAGACGGTTCAAACGAAACGGTTTGGTCATCATAATACCCCATGGCATTGGCATAGGTCGTCACGAGATACTCGCGAAACACGTTTACAAACTCGCCGAGCTGTTGTTTAGGGACTTTGCGGGCGTTTTTACCCAAGACCATAAACGCTGAAAAACGATAATCGACATAGGGCAATAAATTTTCGCGCATGATAGTGCGCAAATGTTCAGGATCGCTCGCGATTAGCGCTTGTTCGTCTTTCATTCGGGCAAAGGTGGACGCCGCTGCGTCTTGGATCATGATATAGGGATCGACAGGGTCATTACCCGTATTGGCACTTGCTGTAGCACCGAAGAGTGCAACACTTATCAGCATGAAAAAAGCCACATATAAACGTGTCATTGGTTATCCTTTTTGTGTTGAAAAGCGCGCTAACTATTCGCTATCGCGGCTAAATAAAAACTGTCCAATCAAATCCTCAAGCACGAGGGCAGACTTAGTATCTTGAATAAAATCGCCATCGGCAAGCACGACTGGATCGTCAAATGCAAACCCGGGTTGGAACCCCACGTATTGCTCACCCAATAAACCCGACGTCAAAATTGCTACAGAGCTGGTGTCGGGAAAGTTGTTGTATTGAGTCGATATACTAAGAACGACAACTGGCGTAAAATCTTCCTGATCAAGGTAAATATTCTCAACCCGTCCGACCGTTACTCCACCGACTTTGACAGCCGAGCGCGCTTTCAAACCACCTATGTTGTCGAATTTAGCATATAAAGTATAACTGTCTTCTGAACCGGACATACCTTGATTAGCTACTTTGAGAGCCAGTAATAAGCCCGCAGCAATGGTCAATATAACAAAAATACCAACCAGTAGTTCCGTTTTACGAGATGTCATGAACGCTCCTAATTAATGCCAAACATCAGTGCGGTAAGCACAAAATCTAGCCCTAATACCGCAAGTGAAGAAAATACCACTGTTTGTGTGGTTGCTTGAGAAATACCCTCCGACGTCGGAATGGCATCATAACCTTTGAAAATAGCAATCCAGGTGACGACAATGGCAAATACAATACTCTTAATGATCCCATTGACCACGTCTTTGTCCCACTCAACGGTTGCCTGCATGATCGACCAATAAGAACCTGCATCGACACCCAACCAATCGACACCGACAAGGTGGCCGCCGAGTATGCCAACCGCAGAAAAAATTAGCGCCAGCATTGGCATGGCAATCACGCCCGCCCAAAAGCGTGGCGCGACGATGCGTCGCAGCGGGTCAACCGCCATCATTTCTAAACTGCTCAGCTGTTCAGTGGCTTTCATCAAACCAATTTCGGCAGTCAGGGCGGAACAGGACCGAGCTCACGCAGTAACGATAGCGCAACCATCGGCCCCAACGAGCCTTCGGCTCCGTAGTTGACCAAAATAGTATAGCCTTGTAGTGCCATGACCATGCCGATGAATAAGCCTGAAACAATAATTATCAATAATGATTGTACGCCCACGACATATATTTGTTGCACGGTCAGGCGAATGTTTTTGACTTTGGGGGCAGCAATGATTGCGCCTACCAACATCAAAAAGGCCCGGCCAAAGGCACTAAAGCGCCCAAGGGTTTGTTGTCCTAGAGAAATGAGCCAGTTCATGCGCGCACCGCCAATAAACTTTCGGTGATATCATCCGCTGGAAAATGGAAGGGAACGGGGCCGTCAGCGGCACCTTGTAAAAATTGCTGCACTAGATCAGAGTCTGATGCTTTGATCTGTTCGGGCGTGCCATGACCAATAATGCGTTTATTTGCCAGTATGTAGACATAATCTGCGATGTCGAGCACCTCAGTCACATCGTGCGTGACCACGATGCTGGTAAGGGAAAGGGCTTGGTTGAGCGCTTTGATGAGTTTTACCAGCACTCCCATCGAAATCGGGTCTTGTCCCGCAAAAGGCTCATCGTACATGATCAGCTGGGGATCCAGCGCAATCGCTCGAGCCAGCGCGGCGCGCCGAGCCATACCACCGGATAACTCACTGGGCATGAGGTGTGCTGCTCCGCGAAGACCAACGGCTTCAAGCTTTAACTGTACTAGGGTCGCAATGATATCTTCATCGAGTTGGGTGTGCTCTCGTAAAGCGAAAGCCACGTTATCGAAAACAGAGATATCAGTGAATAATGCGCCACTTTGAAACAACATACTCATTTTTTTGCGCGTTTCAAAGAGCGTTTTGCGATTCATCCTGACAATGGAGTCTCCGGCAAACTCGATATCGCCGTGATCGGGGGTCAGTTGACCACCAATTAATTTGAGTAAGGTGGTTTTGCCGATCCCGCTAGGACCCATGATAGCTGTGATTTTACCTTGCTGTACGGCAAGGTTGATATCCTCATAAATCACTCTCTCGCCACGACTAAAGGTGAGGTTACTAACGGTAACTAAATCTGAGTGGTCGGTCATAGGGGCAGGCAGCGTCCTTGTGTGGTGCAATCTAAAAACATGTCCAATTGAGAATAATGTATAATTATATAGTCTTCTGACTATGATATCTCATATTTGGGTAAATATTCATTATTTCAACCTGTCTACGACAGATTATTGATAAAATCGTTCACCAATAGCCTGTTTTTTCAGTTATTATAACCCATATACAATATATGTTGGTGTGGAGTTGCGCAGATAGTTCGTTGCTACCAACCGCTTCATACTATTTACGGATGGAAGGCAAAGGCTAGGTGTTAGTTCAAATTGGGATATTTTTGGTCGGTCTACTCGT
>CAZLGJ010000030.1:7748-24719 GCA_964559075.1 uncultured Glaciecola sp. | reverse complement strand
GGTACAAGCAGCGGCAACATACCCAATGTAAAACATATATTCTGTCATAATGTGACCTGTAATTATTAATTGTTGGTAGTAAACTTAAACGATTAAGCTTTCACTCAATATAGCGCATCTCACTATAAACGTCACGGTTGATGATTGCATAATGAGAATGAATAGGTATTCAGTTAGAATATATGAATGAATAAACAACGCATGAAAAAAAAAGACATCCAACAACAGCTATTGCATGCATTCGGTATTCGTGTTGCGCGAAGCGAGGTGATCCAATCGTTGTGGAGTGGCTACGGTGCAATTGTTCGCTGTTGGCAACAACACGACAATCTTGAACAGCCGTTTATTGCCAAAATTATCAATACCAGTGCCATACCAGCACACCCTCGCGGCTGGGCTGGTGCAACTTCGCACCGCCGCAAGCTATCGTCGTTTGTCAATGAGCAATGCTTTTATCAAGATTTTACTGATAAGCTGGCATCCTGTGCTCGTGTTCCTCAATTTATAGACTGCACCAATACGAATGACGGGATGATTTTGCTGCTATCTGATGCGGATGCACAAGGTTTCTCCCAGCGCGTGAGTCACCCAACCCCAAAACAGCTCACCGATTGCTTGCACTGGCTGGCGGGCTTGCATGCGTATTTTTTGCAGCATGGCGCAGCAACATCGCTGTGGGAGCGGGGCAATTACTGGCATCTCGCCACGCGCCAAGATGAGTATGCGCAAATGGCAGATGGTCAGTTAAAACAACAGGCTGCTGCGTTAGATAAGATGCTAGCCGATGCGCACTACCAAACCATACTTCACGGCGATGCCAAGATCGCTAATTTTTGTTTCAGCGAGAATGAGTGTTTAGCACTCGATTTTCAATATGTGGGGCCAGGTGTTGGGGTGGTTGATATCATGTACTTTTTGGGGAGCTGTTTAACCGAACAACAGTTGGATGAGCAGGCTAATAGTGCTTTTGAACAGTATTTTACCGCCTTAAAAAGTGCGTTATCCGATGAGTATCTGCACGCCCACTGGCAATCCCTAGAAAAAGAGTGGCGTAGGCTTATTCCTGTCGCATGGGCCGATTTTGAGCGATTTTTGCAAGGGTGGATGCCTAGCCACCACAAACTACATGGCTACAGCGCAAGGCAAACACAGCGGGGACTGGCACGTCTTTAATAAAGCTTATTCCATGCCGTAGGCACGGATCATCGAGTAAGGGTAACTATCAGGTAACGCTGATACCTCGTTAAATGCCTGCCATTCTTGCTCAGTTAACGTGATACTAACTGCGCTAAGGTTGTCGTGACATTGCTCAAGCGTACGTGGGCCAATAATAACTGTTGCTATCTGCGGATGCTGACGTAACCACGCCAGCGCGATTTGCGACACGCTCGCACTGTGCGTTTGTGCTGTCGTTTTTAACACATCCATAATCGCCCAGTTTTTCTCGGTATTCCGACGCCACCATGCTTCTTCAACCGTGTCATCACTGGTGGCAATACGCCCTTCATTAGGTTTGTCGCCTTGGCGGTATTTACCGGTCAAAAAACCACCACCCAGCGGCCCCCATGCCATGCAGGATAAGCCTCGCTCGGCAAACATACTCATATATTCATTGTCGATGTCTCGCTGAACCAGGCTGTATTGATACTGGCCTGCGACAAAGCGATTCAATCCCAACCGTGCATGTAGTAGAGGTCGAGATAGTCGGTTTGCAGGCTTTTTAGGCTTTGCTCGATTTGGGTTTTGATGACCTTGCGGCTCAAGCCAGCACCAAAGTGACTCTCCACTGACGTGGCAAAGCGCGCTTTACTGGCTAAGGTCACCTTATCACGGCCAATTGCTTGCACCGCTTCGCCAATAATGCGCTCGCTTTCACCGCCGGCATAGGCGTTGGCCGTGTCAATATGGCTACCGCCCGCCTCAACAAAAGCATGACAGATATGAATAGCTGTTCTTTTCGGGGTACTGCGCGCTTGTCCTTCACCAAATAACATAGTGCCTAAACTTAACTCACTAGCATAAAGGCCGCTGCGACCGACTCGGTTATGTTGCATTATGGGTACTCCCTCGCACGTTTTTTTAATCTTTAACACTTGTTAAGGAAAAGTATATATTGTTGCTATAAATAAATTAATCAGCTATTTTGCAAAACTCCATTCTTTTTCCAAAGCTGCACAAGAACTGCAGGTATCGACCGCGCATATTAGTCGCAGTGTTAAGCGGCTTGAGGCCAGTTTAGAAACTCGGTTGCTGTCACGTTCCACACGCAATGTTAAGCTGACCCATAGTGGTCAGCGGTATTTTGATCGCTGTCAGCATATTTTAAGCGCCATGCAGGAGGCTAATGACGAGCTGTCCAACACCCAAACCAAAATCGAGGGGAGTATCAAAATTGCTGCGGGAGGTGATTTTGCAGAAAATACGATTGCCCCTTTGATTGATACATTTGCCAGAGAGTACCCAGGATTATCTATTACCATTGATTTTAACAGCCGCAACATGAGCTTGGCTGAGAATAACTTCGATTTTGCGATCCGCTATGGAGAGCTGAAGGACTCATCGGATATTGCTATAAGGTTGATTGATCGCAGCTTGCGCTTTGCCGCAAGCCCGGAATATCTGCAACGATATGGTGTACCTACTCACCCGATACAGTTATCCGAACACCGCTGCATCACAAGCTCGCGCAGGCCATGGCAATATTGGGATGGGGATATAAAAAAGAGCCTAACAGTCAAATCAATATGGCAGAGCAACAATGGGCGAGTGTTGGTCAATAATGTAATCAACGGTAATGGTATTGTGTATTTACCCCAAGATACGATAGCGATTTATGATACTGAAAATCAGTTAAAGAGCATTCTTGAAGCATACGCCATCGCGGCAGTGCCGTCGTGGATCGTGATGCCTCAGCGCCGGTATGTGCTGCTGCGGGTGCGACTTTTGATTGAGTTTATTCAAAATGGGGTGGAGCGATGAACGTTGCGTGCTTCACTCCTTTAATATTTGATAAGGTTCATGAATGAATGGGGAAGTGGGGTCAAAGTCTTTGGTATTGCGCGTAACTAAAATAGCAGAGTGCACATTTGCTGTCGCTAGTATTAATGCGTCAGGTAATTTGAGTTTATGACTTTTTCTGATTTCTATGGCTTTGGTACTGATATTTTTATCAATGCCGATAATCTCAAATTGGTTTAAAAATGCCTTGACCATTTCTTGATGTTTCTCGGGCACTCCGACTAACACTTCTATCCATGAAATTATGCTGATTAGTTTAAATTGATAACGCTCAAGCTCAGCGGGAGCTGACAGGTGCCCGTTTAGGTAGTCAATCAGTATATTTGAATCAAAGACCGCCTTCATTATGCCCATTCATCTCGAAGCTTTTGCTGATAAAGGACAGGGTCATCTATCTCAGCGTCTTTGAGGATACCGAAGGCATCTGCCGGCTCTACCGTATTATGTTGTTGAATATACGCAGCAACTGCTTGCCGAACAAGCTCGGCTCGCGATTTTTTATTTATCTCTCCTATCACTTTTAACGCTTCAATTTGTTCATCAGGTAAATCTATAATTGTTCTCATTGGCGCGTGCCTAGTTCATATAATTATGAAGATCAGTCATCATATGACGTTATCATTTATCAGTTGATTAAATAATAGCGGATTTGATATTTAAAACAAGGTCTGCTTTAGCTCTTGTCCGGCAACTCATTGACGACATTGAGCATTTTTAATTGGCTTAACTCATGCTCCGAAAAGGGCGCATCATAGTTGGCTTTATTCAAGCATACTAAATTCTCTGTGTTTTGCGAAAAACGCGCATTGATCGCCTCAAGTTGTTCAAAAAATGCTGCCACTGACACATCATTGTAGCGAAATACATTCGTTTGGTTAGGTAAAAACAATAGCTCTCGGTCAATATTGGCAATTAGGTCAGCGTGCTTAAATACCGCCTGAGAATTGGCAAATGAAGCATGGGTACTGCGCAATACTGCAGCCTCTGGAATCGCTTTGGCGCGCACTTGGCCATTGTGCTGTTGCCAAGAAATACCGCAAATGCTGATGCGGATTTCGGCGGTTTGTTCAGCGGTGACTTTTTGGCGCATAGCGGGTGTCGTGGCTTGTTTAATGTCGTCCAAAATTGCCTCAACATCTGCTATTGCTAACTTTTCATAGGTAACTTCACCGTACTCACTTTCGTAGCTGAGCTTCACCGTATCAAACAAATACATGACCTCTCCAGTATCTTGCCACAACGAGGTGTAATGACTTTCCTCATAAGCTTTAGCTAGGATGTCAGAGGTGTCTTTAGGGCGCACGCGGGGTGTGAATAATTTAGTTAAAAGTTGTTTCATATTGACCAAAAATATCTAGTTATATTGGTTATACGCAAAAGATTTGGAAAACGAACAATTGCATTTAAGCAAGCTGATGGTTTACACTGCATCGAAATAAGAATTGTTATCAATATCAACTTTGCTTATAACATATTCTTCCACTAAAGGAGTCAAAATGAAAAAATATACTCAGCAATTTTTAACCACAGCCGCGTTATCCGTAGCGCTTAGTGTATTGCCGGTAATGGCACATGAACACGACGATGATGAAGGAGATAGTGCACAGCATTTTGCTGCTAAGGCTGCTCCGGATGTGAATACTGCGTTGTGTAATTTAGCCGAGTTTAATGCGATTTTGAATGATGTGACTGCCGCACAATCATTAGATCCTGTTGCTATGGTTAAAGTACATGAACTGACCTACACGCTAGAAAATGCGCTAGCGCGATTAGATAAAACGTTAGAAGCAACTGCGGTTGCACTTGAAGAAGTGCACCTTGCCTCAGAGCGAATGGATGAGGCTGTAGTGAAAACGCAAAGTCAAAAGTACTTTGCCTTATTAGCCTCATTATCAGGTCAATGCCAATAAATAAAGCACATGGCAAAGAGAAACCGCAAAGGACTTAAAAAATTATATGACCTCCACGCGTGGGTAGGGTTCCAGCTCGCACTGGTCATGTTTGTGATTTTGTTTACCGGCACGGTTGCCACGGTTGCGTATGAAATTGATTGGATAGTGTGGGATGAAGTGCGAGCTACGACGCCTGCGGCAGAGCGTGAACCGCTCACGCCAGCACTCTGGGCCAATATGTACGCGAGTTTGCGTGAACAGTATCCTGAGCGTCCCGTGCTCAATATCTTTTCTCTCAACGAAGACTACTTTGCCAAGCGTGCCAATATTTATTATGCCGAAAACAAGCAAACGCGCTTTGCACATGTTGACCCATGGAGCGCTGAATATACCGGCGAGATTAGTCGCTTAACGGTGCAGCGTATCTTTCGCGACCTACATCGCTATATGTTTATGCCCGCGATGCCTGGCTTGGTGATTGTGTGTTCTTTTGCCTTTATCTTGGCTATTTCGCTTTATACCGGACTGAAAACCACGCGAAACTGGAAAACCGCGATAACCCGCGTGCGTGTTAATCAAGGCCCTCGCATTTTGTTAAGTGATTTACATAAATTTGCCGGGCTGTGGGGAATATGGTTCTTAGTGGTGATCACCATCACGAGTTTTTGGTATTTATATGAGTTTGGTTTTGGTGTGGCAGGGAAGCGACTGGTGCATAACACTGCATATACCATTGAAGTAGAAGAGCGCCAGCCGATTGAACAAATGTCTGTTGCACAGTTTGAACGAGTAATGACGATGGCTGATGAAGCGATGGACTGGAATATCACAATGGTCACAATCCCCGCCTACAACAATCAGCTGGTGATGGTTCGTGGGACTGGTGCTAATCCGCTATTACGCGATCGTGCGCACACCGTATGGATCAATCATCACACCATGGAAATGGTGGATAAAGCCACGCCTGAGTCTATTGATATGCACGCATATTTGAACGAGTATGCCGACCCGTTACACTTTGGTTATTTTGGTGGGATTTGGACCAAGTTGATTTGGTTTGTATTTGGTATTGCGTTAACGGGCATGTCGGTGACCGGCGTCTTGATGACGTGGAAACGCATCAAATCTAGCGAGATGACCAGAGCGCAGTGGTGGAACGTTCCGGTACTCATGCTCCCTGTAATTATGTTCTTTTTTTATTATCCGCGGTTTTTATAGCGAATAAATTATGGCGTGATTTTCGCTTGTTTTTGTGAGTAAAAACAAGCGCATAGCATTACAGTTGTAGGCACTAATCCCAAAAATAAAATAATACCCGCGAGTGTGCCGTATGCGTTCACAACCATGCCAAATGAGCCTACTAAACAGCCACTCCCTGACAATTGCCTTAGCCGATGTTGAGTCAGGCTGTTTTTCTCTTTAACAAGCACATAGGCAAGTATCAGTAATACAATCGCAATGAGTGTCATATTATCCTTCCGTTGTTATCGATTGGGAACTAAGTGGCTTTGTTTGTCGATAAGTCAGCGCTAAGATGGTTACCCCAAACAAGACTAGCACCATATTGATCACACCAGCCACACTCAAGATGTCAATCTTAGGCGATAAAATCCAGTGAGCAATAGCACTGAATAGTAAAATCAAGCCGCAACCGTAGTTCAAAAATTGAATAACATGTGAGGTGCACTTCACGATAAACGTGATGATTACATAGCTTAGCCACGCCCCAAAAAAGACTGCGCTAAACACGGTAAAGTGGTTTGCAAAGGCCATGTGATTGACCAGCAATTGCGTGGGTAATAACAGTGTGCATGCCATGACAAGGCCACCACAGCTGCCGATGATTAAACGATTTAGCCTGTTTAACGTTGTTGTAGAAAACGTGGCGTGTTGTTGACGCGCTTTCTTATTCACCCACATCATGAGGCCACTTAAGGGAATTAACGCACTTGCGAGTCCGAGTACGGTCCATAACAGCTTACTCAATATGCCAGCAAAGTTACCAAAGTGCAGTGGAAACATCAGATCTAATACGGGGCTTGAAACGCCACCGAGCTTTTCAAATTGGCCAAACTGATCAAGTCGCTCTCCCGTTGCTGCTTGATATTGTATGAGCTGTCTTGCCACATCAGGCGAATTAGTAGCGTTGAGGTAAACGACGCCTTCGCTATCATTCAGTCCCATGACTGTGATGACTTCAATACGCACATCAGGTTGAAGTGTTGTTTGATTTGATAAAATGTTTGCAAGCTTTGTCGGTGCCACTTCCTGTGAAAGCACTGGCGTTGGAATTGTTGTGAAGGTTTCTACCAGCTTTTCTTGGTCACCATTAAACGTAACATAGGCTGCTGCAGGAAGTAGCAGGACTGTCGCCAGACCCAAAAACGCCCCTGTAAAAGCAATCACACCATGAAACAGTAGACCCCACACACCAAATAAACGGTGAGCATCTGCGAGTTTAATATCCCAAGCTGCGACTTTTCGAAAGGTGAATAACTGCTTTAATTTTTGTCGATGGATGATAAAGCCAGTAATAACCGACGCTAGCATAGTTAGTCCCATTAAACCGGTCAGTAACAGTCCAACAGGGCGGCCTAGGTGCAGGTCTGCATGAAAATTAGCAATAAAGTCGGCAAAATCCGTCTGGCGTATTTGAAATAAATCGCTAACCTTGCCTTTGTGTTGTTCAAGTAGTGTCAGTTCATGATCAAAAGTAAGCAGTTCACCTTGTTGTGTCTCATGATTTTCAAACAGCACGGTTAAATGTTCGTAGTTTCTCGCGCCGGGCAAAAACACCACGACTTCTTCTCGATATGCCGGTGGCACTGCTTGTGCGTGGTGCTGAACGACATTTTCGATGCCTTGATAGTCCAATGTTGTTTCGGTCTGTAAAGCGGGGTGAGCCCAATATTTGAGTTCCGGTTTCGCAAATACTGCGAGTGCACCAGTAAAGGCGACAATAAATAACAGGATCCCTGTCACAATGCCGACCCAGCTGTGCAGAAGATAGAGTTTTTTGAGTTGAATGACTTTCATGAGGGTGTTTTCATTAGGTAGAGAGGGCGTTAAAAATTAACAAGATGTGCAAAATATTGAGTCCAAGCATCAGAAATAATGGCCAATACCATTGCTTACTCATATAGCTGTATGCAAACAAGCCAAACCAAATAAATGGGAATAAAAATATTGGTACGCCAATGCGATCCGTGATTGATAAGGGTAAATACGTCGACATACCCGGGATACTGATGATTGAGGTCAGTAGGGCAAGGAGCAACCCATTAATGTGCCGGAGCTTCAAAGATGAGAATGTGGAAGTTGACTGGTTCACAAAGGTCATTAGGTAACGTTGTATAGGTGCGATGATAGTCTAATAAAATTAACATTGCAAATGATAATAATTACTATTAACATTTGCTGAAAATGCAACAACGGAAACACACTTTTGAACACACACCTTAAAAAATCAGTCTTAGCGGTCAAACTTACCTGTTTATCATCTCTTATCTGTGCGCCTGTGTTGGCAGCAGATACGACCAATGTCGAAAAAATCACGGTCTACGGACAAAAAATTAGTCGTACGCTCCAAGAAACCAAAGAGAGTATTGCCGTTGTCTCAGAAAAAGTGATTGATGATCTCGGTTTGCTCGATGTACAAGATGCGTATCACGCTACAGCGAATGTTTTTACCTTATCAAATGGCGAAAACTTTGGTATTCGTGGCATTACGCAAAATGCGCAATCCACCGGTGGTGGTAACGGCGAACTTGGTAGTTACTACATGGATGGTGTCGCTTATACTGGGTTCGCAACACGTTTTGGCCCTCGTGACCTATGGGATGTTAAACAAATTGAGATTTTGCGTGGTCCACAGTCTACCAATGTTGGCAGACAAGCATTGATTGGCGCGGTTGTCGTCAAAACGAATGCTCCTGACATGTCGGGTTTTGATGCGGCGGTACGTGCTCGTGCTGGCAATTTTAACACGCGCGGTTTAGAAGGCATGCTCAATCTTGCTGCGGGTGAAAACGCAGCATTGCGTGTCACTGCTGAGACCTACAAAAGCGATGGGTATATCGACAACACCACCTTAAACATTGATGGTAACCCAACTGAGGCAAACGTCGTACGCGCTAAGTATTTATATGAACCAAATGCGCGCACGGATATCAAACTAACACTGCAATATGCTGATAAATCTATGGGTTGGGACACATTGCGCTATGACCTTAACGCCATCGATGCATATGTTGATAGCGCAAATATTGCGTCTTTTGAAAATTATGAGGGCCTAGCCGGCTCACTGGATATTGGCTATCAAATTAATGACGCTTGGCACGTACGCAGCATTTCGTCAGGTATTACCGGAGAGTATGAGCGCTTGAATGACGATGATGGCGGCCCTGATGGCGGCAATGCATTTCGCGGGCGTGAAGTCGAAGACGATAACTACTCCCAAGAAGTCAGATTCTCCTATGACAGTGGTGCGTTACGCGGTGTGATTGGCTTGTACCACACCGAAGTGAAAGTCATGAATAATACATCGGGCTTGGTTAATATTAATCCAGCGTTGTTAGGTGTACCTGGTGTTTTACTGCCGTTTTATGCGGATAACTATGAAATAAACACGCTTATACCCTCAGATGTTAAAACAACAAACTCGGCGATTTTTACAGAGTGGGATTACAAACTAAACGATCAAGTTATATTGTCGGCTGGTGTCCGTTATGACCAAGAAAAACAGACAGTGTTGACCAATGCAAACAACACATTAGCGAATGGCGTTTCTTTACCTGACCCAACGCAATCTGGTCAAATGGCCGCATTAATGGGAATGAATGAAGCGGTTGTCGCACAAGTCGTTGGCGGTATCACACAAGTCAATGCGATGCTTCAAGCACAGTTAACGCCAACCAATAATGATGCCCAAGATACAGATTTTACTGCGTTTTTACCGCAATTGGGTGTGACCTACCAAGCGAATGAGGATGTTGCCTATTCACTCTTTTACAAACGCGGATACCGCTCTGGTGGAGTCGATGTTGATACAGTAGGCAGTATTGATGAATATGATGCCGAGACACTCGATAATATTGAATTTTCGTTGCGCTCATTGCATTTTGACGGCGATTTGGTAATCAACATGAATGCCTATTATGGTCGCTGGAAAGATCAGCAGCTGACGGTATTTGTCAATGGCTCAATGTTTGATACAGACACAATTAATGCGGGTAAATCCAGTATTTACGGAATTGAATCTGAACTGCAGTACACTGTATCGGATGACACAATTGTGTATCTTAATTTAGGCTTAGCACATACAGAGTTTGATGAGTTCTGTTATGTCGATGGTACTCCTGAAAGCGACATTATAGGTGAAACGTGCCAAGGCGGTGACGGAGTCGGACAAGATTTATCTGGTAATGATTTTGCTGCCTCGCCAACATTTACGGGCTCTGCAGGCATCAAACACTATTTTACGGATAACCTCTTTGCGAGCCTGAATGTGACACATCAAGATGCATCGTTTAATGATGTACAAAATACGCAAAGTTTGAAAAATGATGCGTTTACGCTGACAAACTTGAGCATCGGTTATCAACATGATGACCTTGAACTACGCGCATACGCAAGAAACATCTTTGATGAGTTTTATACAAACTTTCGTGGCACAGGAATTGGTGGTGATAACGCGTTGTTAGTCATGCCAGGCGTGCCACGCGAGATAGGTGTGACGGCTTCATATCGTTTTTAAACTATATTAAATCTAAAACCAAAAAGCTCTGTTTGATTATGTCAGCAGAGCTTTTTTATCGTTCCAATATGTGTGATACCATAGTATATTAATGCTAATGGTAACTGTTATTATTTGCATTTTGGTGTATTATGTCGCAAACACTGACTGGTAACAATAAAAATCCACAACACCATGTCAGTGTCCAACAACAGCAAAACAATATAAGTACAACTTCATAACACCTAGGAAATTCACACCATGCAATATCGCAAGACCCTTATCGCGCTAGCTATCGCCAGTTCTACCTCGTCTACTTTTGTGTTCGCCAACACTGTTGCTGACGAAGAACAGAGCGTTGAAAAAATCAATGTGCGCGGCTTCCAGCATCAGGAAGATGCGTCATCGATTTTACGTAATGGACTTGAATTAAAAGAAATTGCACGGTCTGTGCAGATCCTAGACAACAATTTTATCCAAGAAGTAAAACCCAAAAATTTACAAAACATCTTGGCATTTACGTCTAACTTGACTTTTGAAGGTCCGAATGATGGACGACAAACCTCATTTACGTTACGTGGCTTCCCCGAGCCACCTGTTTTGGTTGATGGTTTCCGTCTATCTGAGTGGGGCGGTGTGACCGAACCTGAAATTTGGGGCATCGAACAAGTTGAAGTATTAAAAGGGCCTGACTCCATTTTGTTTGGTGAAGCTAACCCTGGCGGTTTGATCAATATGCGAGCTAAACGCGCGGGCAAAAACATCGGCAGCCAAGTCGCTGTTGAAGCGGGTAATTATGGCTATGTGAGCCCCCGTGTGGACTTGGCAACCAGCATTAATGACACTACTCATGTGCGTTTACTTGGCCTACATTCTAGTGACGAAACATTCCGTGATTATGCGATTGATAAAAAACGAGTATTTTTGGCGCCTTCGATTAAGTTTGAAGCGACTGAAAATTTAACCTTTACCTTATTTGCTGAACATACTGAAGATGATATGCCCGCTGATTTTGGTGGTGTATTGGATGCGGAAGCGGGTGAAATGTTAGGCCCTATTAGTCAGCCGAATAATGGTCGCTACGACAGCATGAAGCGTCATGTGCGCAATTACGGTGTAGATACAGAGTATAACTTAAATGAAAACTGGTTCTTGAGTGCACGTATTCGTCACATGGAAGCGGGCTTTAAGTATTCAGCTTTATGGCTACCTTATAGCTATTTCCCTGAGAGTGATGAGGTGATGCGTGTCGCTGCGAATCAAAACCAGCGCACCAAAGAAGATGCCATTCAGCTAAGCGCTTCAGGTGATTTTGATTTGGGTTCACTGCGTAACCGCTTAGTCGTCGGTGTAGACATGCGAGATACCTATGATGTGACGTGGGGACGCTGGTCACCGGCTATGAGTAACATGCTCAATTGGAGCAATCCAGACTATGAATCTGATCCGCAGCCTGATTTATCGTCACTTCCTGCCTATGGCGGCCCTGCAAGTGAAACCGAACGTTCAGGTGTGTTTGCGCAAAATTATGTCAACCTAACTGACGATTTTATCATCAGTGTGGGTGTGCGTCGTGATTCTATGGAGCGTACTCGTGCAGACGCGGTACAAGATATGAATAACACCAGCACGCAATTTGGCGCAACGTATAACATCAGTTCAGATTTGACAGCCTATGTTAGCTACTCAGAGTCATTTAGCCCATCTTCTGCACAAGACAAAAACTTCGATTATCTTCCTCCTGAACAGGGTGAAGGCGTTGAACTTGGCTTAAAAGGCGAAAACGCAGCACTAGATTTGACGTTCAATGTCGCCCTGTTTGATATTACCAAAAATAACGTCGCGCAAACCGATACAACTGTCGGCCCAGATGATCCTAATCAATTTGCCTCGGTCGCGATTGGCGAACAAACTGCTTCTGGTGCAGAAATCGATGTGACCTGGCAGCCAAGTGATGCCCTGACGATTTTTGCAAATGCTGGGGTGGTTGATAATGAGCAGTTCGAAATCGATGCTAACGGCAGTAAAGTGGGAATAGGACAAACTATGGGAGCGGCAGATAAAACTGCTTCAGTATGGGCAAGCTACACCGTGTTAAACGAAGGTGATTTATCTGTCTCTATCGGTGGTGGCGCTGAATACATCGGTGAACGCTTCATTACCCAATCTTTGACTTTGGATAACTACACTTTGCTCAATGCATTTGTGCGCGTTAACAAAGGCGATTGGCAAGCACAGCTAAACGTTTCGAACTTAACTGATGAACGCTATGTTGCTTCAACTTGGGGAAACTTAGGTCGAGGTAATCAGCCGGGGGCACCGCGTTTGGTCGTTGCGACGCTATCGTACAGCTTCTAAAGGAGCGTAGTATCTTACATTGCGCCGTGGCTCAGTTCGCGTAGCCAAGGCGCTTTTTCTTTTTTTAAGTAAGGTACCGCCCCCTGGGTATAACGTTGAGTTTTAATAAGTTTCACTGGAGTATAGATAATGGATTCTATTAATAAAGATGTACAACAATCTGCCGGCGCGGTAGCAAAAAAAGCTCGCGCGCTTTCGATCAAACAGTGGATGAGTTTGATCCATGGTTGGATTGGTGGCATCAGTGCTGCGTTTATTTTATGTGTTTCTGTGACAGGGATTGGGTTGGCTTTTTTTGGCGAATTAGCCGAATTGCAATATGGTGAAATGCTCTATGCACCAGAGCCTGAATCGCACGCCTTACCAAGTGCGCTGTTCGCGTCAGCTGAAGCGGGACATCCAGGGTTTCAATCAAGGGGCTTGATGATGCCTGATACGCGTATGGAGAACATTCAAACAGCGCTAATTTGGGGGATGGCGGAAGATGCGCAAGGGGAGCAAGGTGTCTTTTTGGTCAGTCTTGACCCGGGTACTGCTGAGTTTAAAGGCAGTTTTGATTTGCACGATATGTTTGCTCATGAATTTAACGATTTTCATTTTACTTTATTGGCTGGCGATGTTGGACAATTTATCATGGCGGTGCTGGCCATATTGTTATGTGTATTTGCCCTTTCAGGGATCTATTTGTGGTGGCCGCGCAAAGGAGGGGCACTAGGCAAAGCGCTGACATTACAACGTAAAGGTCGCTGGCATTCGCTGTGGTTTAATTGGCATGGATTAGCAGGGATTTGGTGCGGTTTGATTATCGTTTTTTACTCACTGACAGGCCTAGGTATCAGTCAGTCAAGCTGGTTTGGACCATTGCTTTCGCGTATTTCAGATCCTGTTGAATGGGAGGAGCGCTTTCGTCATGAAGACTGTGGTGATACCGTCACCATGGATGATGCGTTGCGCCAAGCACAATCGGCTTTTCCAAATCGTGAATTAACTCAACTCAATTTAGTAACCGGTGATCAATTTAAGTATGTGATCACAATGCGCGGACCTGGGGACATGGATGCGCGCTTTGGTGATGCCGAAGCTCAAGTGCACATGAAGTGCAAAGATGCTATGTGGACGACCACGTTATCTGATGAAGATGTTCCCACTGTAATTGGTAATCAGTTACTGTCATTGCATGGGGCTCACTTTTTACCTGGACATTGGCCAGCCATCATTACCGCTTTGACTGGGGTTTTATTAACGCTGCTTGCCGGTTCTGGTATTTATTTATTTGTTAAGCGAACGATACCTAGCACCAAAGCGTTATTAAAGCGTCACGTATAATAATCATGATTTGGCAAGTCAGACTTAAATCTGGCTTGCTAGCTCCGCCCCCTGACGAATCGCCGCTTTGGCATCCAACTCTGCGGCTTTAAATGCGCCGCCAATAATATGAATCGGTACATTGAGACTTTCTAACTCATCGGCCAATGCCTTAAACGGCTCTTGTCCTGCACACACAATCACATGATCCACATCGAGGACGCGCGATTGCTCATTCACGGTGATGTGTAATCCCGCATCATCAATGCGGTCATACTGTACGCCGTTGAGCATTTCGACGCCGTGGTTTTTGAGCGAGGTGCGGTGGATCCAACCGCTGGTTTTGCCTAGGCCAGCACCGACTTTACTGGTTTTGCGCTGCATCAGATAAATTTTGCGCAGTGGCGGATGTTGTTCCGGCGCGGTTAACGCACCTGCTTGTGCATAGGCTTTATCAATCCCCCAGTGACTTAGCCACGCGTCGGGCTCAACCGTTAAACTGCGTTCATGCAACAAAAACTCACTGACATCAAAGCCAATCCCGCCAGCACCGATGACCGCCACGGATTTACCCACGGTCACATGATCACGCAATACGTCGAGATAGCTCAAGACTTTGGGGTGGTCACTGCCAGGAATATTAAGTGTTCTGGGCTTGATGCCGGTGGCAAGCACAACTTCAGCAAAGCCTTGTTCAGCTAAGGTCGATGCATCAACAATGGTATTTAGATGCTGATGCACGCCGTTCTTATTTAAGCGATGCTGAAAATAGCGCAACGTCTCGTAAAACTCTTCTTTGCCCGGAATTTGTTTTGCGTAATTAAATTGTCCACCAATCTCGCTTGCTGCATCAAATAAATGCACTTCGTGTCCGCGCTCAGCCGCGTAACAAGCAAACGATAATCCGGCGGGACCTGCGCCCACGACAGCGAGTTTCTTTCCGCTTGCCACTTGGGTGAAGATTAGCTCTGACTCATAGCAGGCGCGCGGGTTGACCAAACACGACACGCGTTTTTGCTGAAATGCGTGGTCTAGACAAGCCTGATTACAGGCAATACAAGTGTTGATCGCCTCGGGTTCGTTGCGTTTGGCTTTGGCCATGAACTCACCGTCCGCTAACAGCGGGCGCGCCATGGACACCATATCTGCTTGGCCTTGTGACAGAATGGATTCGGCAATCTCTGGCGAGTTGATGCGATTGGTGGTCACAACGGGAATGCTGATGGCTTGTTTGACTCGCTCCGTGATCCACGTAAACGCTGCGCGCGGCACCGAAGTGGCAATCGTTGGGACTCGCGCTTCATGCCAGCCAATGCCAGTATTGATAATGGTTGCGCCGGCTGCTTCTATGGCTTTCGCCAGATACACTACTTCATCATACGTTGCGCCACCTTCAACCAAATCCAGCATGGATAAGCGATAAATGATAATAAAATTGTGGCCGACTTTGGCGCGCACGGCCTTGACGATTTCGACTGGGAAACGCGCACGGTTCTCTAAACTGCCCCCCCAGTCATCGGTGCGTTTATTGGTGCGCTCGCAAAAGAACTGATTGATCAAATAGCCTTCTGAGCCCATGATTTCCACGCCGTCATAATTCGCCTGTTGGGCGTAATAGGCTGATTGCGCGAAATCTTTAATGGTGCGTTTTACACCGCGATTGGATAATGCCCGCGGGGTAAATGGCGTGATGGGAGATTTGATCTTAGACGGCGCGACATTAAGCGGATGATAGCCATAGCGACCTGCATGCAAAATCTGCATGCAAATTTTCCCGCCATTATCATGCACGGCTTGCGTGACTACGCGATGTTTTTTTGCATGGCGCATCGAGCTCATCCTCGCCGCGAAGGGGCCTAGCCAGCCCTCAATACTCGGGCTAATACCACCGGTGACAATCAGACCCACATCTGCTGCAGCGCGTTCGCCATAGAACGCTGCCAGTTTTTCAAAGCCGTTTTTTTGTTCCTCTAAGCCAAGGTGCATAGAACCCATTAGGCAGCGATTTTTTAAGGTAGTAAACCCCAAATCTAAGGGTTCAAATAGGTGAGGGTAGGCGATTTTTTCACTCATTTTTATGTGCCATGCAATGTTAATTTGCCAACTGATTAGACCAGTTTACCACCTTTGTTATATGTTTGTTAATAGTTTTATTCTTCCTCGTATGAATCAGCGTAGTCGCTTTTAAGCTGGTCGGTCATTAGGCGTTGATAGCGGCGCTGTCGGCGTCTGGCTTTGGCGTTATTCGCACGCCACTGCGCGCGTTTGTCCTTGACGACGTCCTCAACGTCATCGGCAGTAAATATGTGCTGGGCATCTTTAGGCGAGGTGCGTTTTGGCATAACAAAATACGTAATCTTATTACTGGTATTATTTAACTTTACGAATAGAGTTTGTTAAAAGTTTAATGTATAGCACTGACTAATTACTAAAGACCACATAGACGCTGAGACTTGAAAAACCTTAGCCAACTAGCGTCATCAGTCCATCTTCTGTACTCACACTCAGACCTAAGCATATAATTGCAAGAGCAGGCAAGGCTGCGGCAAATGGCACTAGCTCCAAAGGGATCATGAGCTGTGCTGTGAGTGCAGCAACCAAAGCAATAAGCCGGTTGACGATGTTGTTAGTGATAAATGTCAATCGTGGTTTAAACACCTTATC
>CAZLGJ010000030.1:0-7738 GCA_964559075.1 uncultured Glaciecola sp. | reverse complement strand
TTCTGGTGACGGGTAACAGTTTGTCAACGCCTTGTTGTAGCTTATCTCGCTCAATTTCTTTTTCTTTTAATTGTTGGGGTAACCAAGGATGCCGTTTGCCAAACACCATTTGAATCGATATGCACGCAATGACAACGCCGCAAATTGAAGGTATGCCTGGGATCATTCCTGTGGGTAACACTACGAGATGCGCCGGGGCTAACAACAAAGGACCAAAGCCTCTATTTTGCAAATGTGCAACGATACTGTTTAGGTCCGTCGTTTTACCGCTGGTATCATTGCTAATAAATCGTATGTGGTAAATTGTTTGGCAAATGCCTTTAGGTCTTGAAGTTTTTGGACAGACAGCAGCACCATACTAAACGCAATAAAGTGCAACACGATATCTGCTGGCAACAGCGGCACTCTATTTGTATGAATGAGCGCAAGCATCATTATTGCCGCAATCGAAAAGATACTAATAATCGGCGCATAAGATAACACTTTGTGATGTGAAAGCGCTGTGAACAGCGTTGCCTGCTTCTTCAAAATTGGCTGCCTCTCATATTATTTGGTGCTTCGCTAGTTGCCGGTTTGTGCTAAATTGCGTAAGACATAATGCAAAATCCCACCGTGGAAGTAATAATCCCATTCACTGCTGGTTTCGATACGAACGTGTGCATTGAAGCGTATTTGCTTGCCTTCTGCTGTCGTTGCGACGACCTCGACGGTTTTGGGTTTGTCAGTCACCGCCTCGATATCGAAGTATTCTGTACCGGATAGTTGCAGCGTTTCTGCATTTTCACCTTCCTCAAATTGTAAGGGCAATACACCAAATCCCACCAGATTTGAACGATGAATTCGTTCATAGCTTTCTGCGATGACGGCGTTGATCCCCAATAATTTGGTGCCTTTGGCAGCCCAGTCTCTGGATGAGCCCGTGCCGTATTCTTTGCCTGTGAGCACGATCAAAGGTGTTTTATCCGTCTGATATTGCATGGCGGCATCGTACACACTCATCACTTCATCCTCTGGAAAATAGGTAGTAAACCCGCCTTCGGTACCCGGTGCTAATTGGTTGCGCAATCTCACATTGGCAAAGGTGCCGCGCATCATGACTTCGTGATTGCCACGGCGCGAACCTAGACTGTTAAAGTCCTTTTCGGTCACGCCTTGTTCGATTAAATAGTTGGCGGTAGGGCTGTTGGCACTAATGGCACCCGCCGGTGAAATGTGGTCAGTGGTGATCGAATCTCCAACTTTTATCAGACATCTGGCTTTTTGCATCGCTTTAGGCGCGGGAACCTCGGTAGTCATATCATCAAAAAAGGGTGGATTTTTGACATAGGTAGAATCAGGCCAAGAATAGGTGTTGCCTGTAGCCACCGGCAAAGACTGCCACTGTTCCGTGCCATCGAACACGCTGGCGTATTTGCTGGTAAACATTGCAGGCGAGAGGGTATTGGCAACAAGTTCTGTGATCTCGTTTTGAGTTGGCCAAATATCTCGAAGATACACAGCCTTACCGTCCTTGTCACGTCCGAGTGGCTCTTTATACAAGTCTATTGTCATGCTGCCCGCGAGCGCATAGGCAACGACTAAAGGAGGCGAAGCGAGATAATTGGCTCTCACTTCTTGGTGGATCCTACCTTCAAAATTGCGGTTGCCCGATAAGACCGAACAGACCGTGAGATTACCTTTGGCAATGGCTCCACTCACCGCTGTTGGCAGAGGTCCTGAATTTCCGATGCAGGTGGTGCAGCCAAAGCCGACTACCGCAAACCCTAGCTCCGCTAAATCATCGAGCACACCGGCTTCGTTGAGGTAGGCTGGTACCACTTGGGAACCCGGTGCAAGGGATGTTTTGACCCAGGGTTTGGCCGTTAATCCGCGTTCGTTGGCTTTTCTAGCCAACAATCCAGCGGCTAGCATGACAGCAGGGTTTGAGGTGTTGGTACATGATGTAATTGCCGCAATGACGATATCTCCGTGCTTAAGAGTTTCTTCACGGCCAGTGATATCCAATTTTACGGTGTCACTTGATACGGATTTACCGGCGGGGCCTGCGCCCCCTTCATCGGCAAAGATGGACAGCGTATCACCATCCAAATCAATCCCTATGATCTGCATATGTTGCGCAAAAGCATGCTTGGCATCGGTGAGGGCTATTTTGTCTTGAGGACGCTTAGGGCCAGCTAGGCTGGGGGTGACATCGCCCAAGTTCAGCGTCAGTGTGTCACTATATTCTGCCTCTTCAGCGCCATCGTAACGCCACATATGTTGCGCCTTGGCATAGGCTTCAACAATATTGATGTGTGCTTGATCTCTGCCGGTTAAGCGAAGATATTTAAGGGTCTCCTCGTCAATGGGAAAAATACCGCAAGTAGCGCCATACTCTGGCGCCATATTCGCGATAGTGGCTCTATCAGCTAAAGAAAGATTGGACAAACCGTCGCCATAAAACTCAACAAATTTCCCCACGACGCCGAGCTTGCGTAGCATTTGAGTGACGTGTAAAACCAGATCAGTGGCGGTTGCGCCTTCTTTGAGTTTGCCGGAGAGTTTAAAACCCACAACTTGCGGAATGAGCATACTGATGGGTTGACCGAGCATGGCGGCTTCAGCTTCAATGCCGCCGACGCCCCAGCCTAACACACCTAAGCCGTTGATCATGGTCGTATGCGAGTCGGTGCCGACGAGGGTGTCCGGGTATATGGTCTTTGTATCGTCGCCCATGACTACCTGTGCAAGGTATTCTAGATTAACCTGATGTACGATCCCCGTTCCGGGAGGGACTACTCTAAAGTTCGAAAACGCGTTTTGTCCCCAGCGCAAAAACTGGTAGCGCTCTTTATTGCGTGCAAATTCGATATCTGTGTTTTTGGTAAGTGCATCACTACTGCCAAAATGATCCACCATCACCGAATGGTCAATGACGAGATCTACTGGCACTTGAGGGTTGATTAATTCCGGCTTGCCACCTAATTTGACCACGGCATCTCTCATTGCTGCCAAATCGACAATCGCAGGGACACCAGTAAAGTCTTGTAATACAACGCGGGCAGGGGTGAAGGCTATTTGCGCAGTTGGCGGTGCATGTGCATCCCACTCGCACAGCGCCTGAATATCTGCTTTGTTCACATGATGATTATCTTCATTTCGCAGCAAGTTTTCTAACAGGACTTTTAAGGAAAACGGTAAACGTTCGATTCGCCCTGTTTTTTCTAAGCGAGTGATATCGAATATAGTGAACTGTTGGCCGTTTATGTCGAGTTGACGTTGGGTCTTAAAACTATCGATACTCATAAAATATCCTTTTGCGAGAATGAAAGCGTTAACCAATGGAAAAATTATTACTAGTTCATAAAGGAAATATAGATGGGACTGGACCAATATGCCAACTTTGTTGAGTCGGCAAAACGCTGGTTTACTGGTTTTTTTGCACAATCATAAAACAGTGTTTTTCACCGGTTTGATCAAAAGTTTCTGTTTGCACAGTGCAATCTGAAGCTTGCACCACATCTCGATATCCCGCCACACCTAACGTCGCATAGGCCATACCCACACCCATGTAATCATTGACGTGTGCATCAGGCTCATCTAGCCCGCCAAATGAAAAAATACAAACGCCGTTAGGGGCGAGCAGGGCGAGCATTTTGGTTAATGCTTGTGCTTGTTCAGCGAGAGGAATGTGCCAAAACGCATCCCAGCAGCTGATAAAGTCATAGCGCGTTGTGGTTTGCCACTGACAAAAATCTGCATGATGAAAGGTGATGTGCGGGTGCTTTTGTTTGGCGATAGCCAGCATCTTCGCGGATATATCGAGCCCTTCAACATGGTCAAAGCGCGTATCCAAAAGGGCAATAATACGGTTAGTACAGCCGCAGCCGATATCCAGCGCACGTTGCTGTGAGGTCGAAAAAGCGATGGCCTGCTTATGTTGCGCAATACCGTTGGAGCGGTCAAACGCATCCGATTCCCACAAGTGGGTGATCTGATCGTACGCTTGACCTATCGCTTTGGGCGTCATGGGTGGTGACCCAGAGGGCTTATTTGTGTCGCTCGCGCAGCACTTCAACCACGTCATGCATCGACAAGTCTGAGGCTTGCAGTAGTACTAACAGATGATAGAGCAGGTCAGCGGATTCGTTTTTGAGCTCATCCAAGTCTTTAACGGTCGCGGCAAGTGCGGTTTCGACACCTTCTTCACCGACTTTTTGAGCGATGCGTTTAATTCCGCGATCATACAGGTGCGCGGTGTAAGAGCTTTTGGGATCAGCGCCTTTGCGGGCAGCAATCACTTGCTCGAGATCCGCTATAAAGGTGTAATCTGCAGAAGGTGATGCATCTGCATCAAACCAGCAGGCTTCCGCGCCAGTGTGGCAAGTGGGACCAATCGGGTTGGCCAATACTAACAGACTGTCTTTGTCACAATCTGCGGTAATAGAATGCAGGTTGAGGGTATAGCCAGAACTTTCTCCTTTGGTCCACAAGCGCTGCTTGGAGCGGCTAAAAAACGTCACATGGCCAGTTTCGAAGGTGTGCGCTAGGGCAGCTTGATCCATATAGCCCTGCATGAGGACTTTGCCAGTGACAGCATTTTGCACAATGGCAGGTAAAAAATTGTCCATTTTGTCCCACGCGAGGTTGGAACTGTTGTCGGGCGTCACATTCATCGCGTTGGCCTCATGATAATATCTTCGTTGAGTAAATAGGTTTTGAGATCGTTGATCTCGATAATGGCTTTGTGGAATACCGATGCGGCGAGCGCGCCATCAACGTCGGCATTTTTGAACACGTCGGCAAAATGGTGGATTTTGCCGGCACCACCTGATGCGATCAGGGGCACATGACAAATATCGCGAATGGCTTTGAGCTGTTTGATGTCATAGCCTTCACGCACGCCGTCTTGGTTCATGCAGTTTAAGACAATCTCACCGGCACCGCGCAGCTGCACTTCGCGCACCCAATCAGCGGTTTCCCACTGCGTTTGTTGGGTACGGCTTTCATCACCGGTAAACTGATAGACTTCGTATTTGCCGGTCGCTTCGTTAAAATGACTATCAATGCCAATCACAATGCACTGTTGCCCAAAAGCGTCGTGCATTTGTGTAATTAAATCTGGGTTGGCAAGGGCCGGAGAATTGATCGAAATCTTGTCTGCACCCATCGACAAAATGGCTGCTGCATCTTCGACTGATTTTATGCCGCCTGCGACGCAAAATGGAATATCGATGACTTCTGCAATGCGTGAGACCCAGCTTTTGTCTACGACGCGCGCATCACTTGATGCGGTGATATCGTAAAATACTAGTTCATCTGCGCCAGCTTGGGCATAGCGTTCTGCGAGGGGAACAATGTCGCCAATGATTTCGTGATTGCGGAATTTGACGCCTTTGACTACCTTGCCATCGCGCACGTCCAAACAGGGAATGATTCGTCTTGCTAACATATCAATGTGTATTTATGTAAAAAATGTATTATAACTGATAAGGCAATTGAGCAACACAGCCCATGCGACTAAAATCGAAAAATCAACGCGTTTTCAAAGAGAAATCACATGACAGACTCCTATTTTGCGTTAGAAGAAGCTACCCCTGTTGAAAAATACAAAGCGATCCACGGGATGGTGTGCCGTATTCCAGTTGGCCGAGTTGCTTCCTATAGCCAAATCGCAGCAATGGTCGGCTTGCCGGGCAGGGCGCGCATGGTCGGTAAAGCGCTTGGGGCGATTTTGGATAGAGCACAAGTCCCTTGGTGGCGCGTGATAAAAGCCGATGGGCGCATTGCCTTTGGCGCTGATACCGAGCATGGTCAGCTACAACAGGCGCGCCTGATGAGCGAGGGTGTGGTAGTGACCAACATGCGGATTAAGATGCGCGACTGGCAATGGCAGGCAGAGTACTTTTAGTCTTTCAGCCACACCACTTTATACAAATCACGGCGCCGGTCGAGATAGTTTCTCACTGAGCCTTCGTTTTGTAAGGTATTAAACTTGGCAAAGTCCAAATCGGCAATCAAGGTCATCTCGGTATTGGGCGTGGTTTCAGACACTATCGCATCGTGCGCAAAGGCAAAATCAGACGGTGAGAACACCGCGCTTTGGCCATACTGCAAATCGACATTATCCACTTGCGGAAGATTCCCCACGCTGCCGGCGATCGCCACATAGCATTCATTTTCGATGGCGCGCGCTTGTGCACAGCGGCGTACGCGCAAATAGCCATTTTTGGTATCTGTCCAAAACGGCACGCACAGCAATTTGATTTCCTTTTCAGAGAGCAATCGTGCTAATTCGGGAAACTCAATGTCATAACAAATCAGCACACCGACTGTGCCAATATCGGTATCAAAAACATTCAGTTTGTCCCCGCCTTTCATCAGCCAGGCTTGTTTTTCATGCGGGGTGGGGTGGATTTTGTATTGAGTTTCTATGCGGCCATCGCGGTGACAAAAATACGCAATATTCACCAGTTCGTCTTCTTCGATGACCGGGATGGAGCCGGCGACGAGGTTGATATTGTACTTGAGTGCATATTGCGACATCGCGTTTACAATGGCGTCGGAATATTCGGCCAAGTGCCAAATCGCATCAATGGGTTGATCAGAAGGACTCAAGCCCATCAACGGCGCATTAAAAAACTCTGGAAAAATCGCTAAATCACATTTGTAATCCGCGACGGCATCGACAAAAAACTCCACTTGCTGTAACAGCGATGCCAAGTCATCAAAATGCCGCATCTGCCATTGAATGCAAGCTACTCTCGCAGTGGATTTGTCGCTTTTGATCAGGCTTTGCGGCTTGGCTTCATAATACATGTTGTGCCACTGTAATAAGGTGGCATAGCCCATAGATTCTTTGTCCTCGGGCAAATAGCCTTTGAGCACCTGCTTGACTTCAAAATCATTGGCGAGCTGGAACGAAAGCGTTGGGTCGTGGATTTCTTTTTCTTTGACCAGCTGGATATATTCAAAAGGCGTCATGTTGCCAGCGTACTGGCTGTAGTTAGGGATCCGGCCGCCAGCCATGATTGAGCGCAAGTTTAGATTGCGGCACAGCTCTTTGCGCGCCTCATAGAGACGCCTGCCTAGCCGCATCCCGCGATATTCGGGGTGGACAAAAAACTCAATGCCATAGAGCACGTCACCATTGGGATCGTGGGTCGTTAAATAAGTATCACCGGTGATCTCTTCATAAGTGTGTTTATCGCCAAATTTATCGTAATCGACAATGACACAAAAAGCCGCAGCAATAATGGTGCCCTTATCCTCAATGCAAAATTGCCCTTCGGGAAAGGTGCTAATTTGCGCCTCAAACGAGCGCTTGGAAAACGCACCGCCGAGATTTTTATAAACTAAACCTTGCAGGGCTTTGACTTGGGCATAATCTGCAATAACGAGGTGACGCAGTTCGAGATGATGAGATGTTTCATCAGGGGTGAATGGGCGACTCATAAGACTCCGTGTAAGCCTAGCTGTTTGATTTTTATCAAGAATGCACAAACAGCACCGATAGTAGATAAATTATAGTCCGGTTTTGGTTCAGTTTGCATACTTCAATATCAAAAAGGTTTCACTTTTTAGATGTTGTTCTGTAATCTAAACGACTTAAGACGAACGTATCATATAGAATCAATAAGTCGAATAGCGTCAAATAACAATAAAACCCAAGGTAACAATCCTTGGGTATACACACCTCAATAAGGGAGTAAGGACACGACATGAGTTTGTTTTTGGTGGTTGCCATACTATTGGTAGG
>CAZLGJ010000029.1:0-24829 GCA_964559075.1 uncultured Glaciecola sp. | reverse complement strand
ATTTCAGTGGTCAGCTTGGAGAAGTTTTCTATTCGGGTAACATTGGTGTGCGTATGGTAGATACTAAGCAGTCATCTACTGTATTGCGCGATGTTTCTGAACCAATTGTTGACGAGTTAGGCAATGTGCTTGATGTGCGTGGTAATCCTGCTAACGGTGCACAGTTCTTAACGGATGATGCCGGGCTAATCAATGATTGGTTTGCATTGGATATTATTGGTGATTCTTACCGTGACTACTTACCGTCTTTGAACTTGAACTTCAAGATTTCGGACAACGAACAGGTGCGTTTTGCTGCTGCAAAAGTCATGGGACGTCCACCGATTAATCGTTTGTTTGCCAATGCCAATGTGCGTGTATCAGATGTCTTTGCATCTATTGACGAAGATACCGGTGATATAGTTTTGACCAACCCAACAGCGGTGATCAACGGTTCGAGTACTAACAGCCCGTTCTTGCGTCCGTTCTATGCTGATCAGTTTGATTTGTCGTACGAGCGTTATTTTGACGAAACAGACGGTGCGTTTGTCGTGGCGCTTTTCTACAAAAACATCAAATCGTTCATTGACGAGTTTGGTATCAATCCTTATGACTTTGCGGCCAATGGTTTTGATGTTCCTACAGAAGTTGATGTGACTGTCCTAGATGAAGAGAATGAACCCGTATTGGATGCCCAAGGCGATCCAATCACGGTGACTATTCCTACTGAGAACGGTACCTATACTACTGCAGTGAATAACTCTGAGGGTGGCTATATTCGCGGTGTTGAAATTGCATACACAGAAATCTACTCCAACCTTCCTGGGTTGTGGGCTGGTTTAGGTGTGAATGCCAGTTATTCATACACCGAGTCTGAGATCCAGCGAACCACTGGCAATGGTGTCTTTACTGGTGACTTACCAGGCCTATCCAAACAAGTTGCAACCTTGACGGGTTTTTGGGAACACGATGGTTTTGAAGCGCGCATCAGTACGCGTTATCGCGACCCGTTTGTTTCACAACAAGTCGCCGTCAATGAGCAAGTGGTTAACTTTGATAAAGAAATCGTGGTTGACCTGCAAGCATCTTATGAAATTAACGACAACCTAAGTGTGTTATTCCAAGCGAATAACGTCACTGATGCACCGACCAAAACATATTTTGGTGACGAATCGCTCACAGGAACGATTCAGTATTTCGGTACTCAGTACTTCTTAGGTATGACGTATTCACTATAATATCGGAGCAACAATTTTATGTTTACATCAATCCGAAAATTAGGTGCAATCGTTGTTTTAGGTACTATTGGCCTAGCGGGCTGTGGCGGGGGCGGTTCAGATATTGATTCTGGCGAGATCCTGTTAGCATGTTCTGCACCCAATGTCCCTAATGCTGCTGGCACAATGTGTGTCGCACCTCCCCCCATCCAATGTGCGGCACCTACCGTACCGGATGCGTCTAATGAAAACTGCGTAGTAGGGGTGAATACCTCATTACCTGATCCGTCGATTTTCCCGACGGAACGTCAGGCGGTGTTGTATTACAACCGTGCCGATGCTGGTGCGCCAAATACTGCGAACGACAACTCGTATGAAGGCTGGCGTTTACATACGTGGAATAACGATGCGTGTGACGCGTTAGAGCCATCTTCTGTTGCCCCGTCATGGGACAATGGTCTGGTGCATAACGGCGTCGATCCTAACTATGGCGCTTACTGGGTGCTCGAGCTCAAAGAGAACTTTGCCAACTGTCACAACTTTATCATTCACATTGGTACTGATGATGCGGGTAAAGAAATGGGTGGTGCGGACTTTAAAGGTAAGTTACTTGACGATCCTGAAGCACCGGCACCGACCGAAGATGAAGCGCGCTTTGCTCGCATGAACTTCACCATCACGGGTGAGCCAACGGTATTTGAATTTCCAATCATCTCATTAGGTGAGCGTCCCGTCCAAATCGACGGCATGGCTGCGCACTGGATAGATGCAACCACTATTGTGTGGGATGCACCGGATGGCGTTGAGAGCGTTAAGCTGCACTATTCAATGAGTGCAGGTATCGAAGCGACGCTTGAGTCAGGTTTAAACGGCACTGCAGTTGACTTAACTACGGTTGATTTGACCGATGAACAGCGTGCGATTGATCCTGAAGTGACAGGTGCTGCGGCATTTACCGGCCCTTGGACGGTTGACGATGCGAAAGCTGTGTTAAAAGCACAAGCAGTCCTTGGCGGTTACGATGTCGATGGCGAATTGGTTGCTGCGACAGGCGTACAAATTGCCAATGCGTTAGACAGCATTTACACCACAGGTGAGATGGACGCTGATGAAGCGACATTAGGCTTAGTGTACGGTGATAACGGTGATATCACGGTTAACCTGTGGGCGCCGACTGCACAAAGCGTGAGCTTGCAGGTGTATGGTGCAGATAAGCGTTTATCGGCGACTCATGCAATGACAGAAGATCCAATGACCGGTATTTGGTCATATACAGGCTCTGGCATGGACCGCATGTTCTACCGCTTTGCGATGACCGTCTTCCACCCAGTAACAGGTGAGATTGAGTCGTATGAAGCCACTGACCCGTATTCTGTCAGCTTAGGTGTGAACGGTCGTTTCTCACAGTTTGTGAACCTCAACGATGCAGATCTGAAGCCGGAAGGTTGGGATGATTATGCAGTACCGACGATCACCAATCCTGAAGATGCAGTGATTTATGAAGGTCACATTCGCGACTTCTCAGCATTGGATACGTCTACACCAGAAGCAGTACGCGGTAAATTCTTAGCGTTTGCACAAGATAATACAGCGCCTGTCAATCACTTGAAAGACCTAGTGGCTGCCGGTGTGACTCACTTCCACATGTTACCAGCGAATGACATTGCGACCATTGATGAGCGCAGTGACCGTACGGTGGATTTGTCGAGCACGGTGTTTGAGTTGTGTTTGCTCAATCGTCGTCTGGACATCTGTGAAGATGAATCAATTCGTCAAATGACACTGCAAGAAGTGCTGGAAAGCTATGATCCGTTCTTAGATCCATCGGCAGCACAAGAGCTGATGAATCAGGTGCGTAACTATGACCAGTTCAACTGGGGTTACGATCCGCATCACTTCAATGCGCCAGAAGGCTCGTATGCGACAGACCCAGATGGTGTAGCGCGTATCTTAGAGATGCGTACTATGATCAAAGCATTGCATGACATGGGCTTACGTACGGTATTGGATGTGGTATACAACCATACCAACGCATCAGGTTTAAGTGAAAAATCAGTGCTAGATAAGACCGTACCTGGTTATTATCATCGCTATGATATTGCGTCTGGTGGCATTTTGCGTCAGTCGTGCTGTGACGACACTGAAGATCGTTCGCGCATGATGGCCAAGTTCATGGAAGACTCGTTACTCATGTGGACCACGCAGTACAAGTTTGACTCGTTCCGCTTTGATTTGATGGGCTTACATTCTGAAGAAACAGTGCTGGCTCTGCGCGAAGCAGTACAAGCGGTTGACGAAGATAATTACTTCTACGGTGAAGGTTGGACCATGCCAGATCGCGGTGCGACTCAGGCAACCCAAATGAACCTAGCCGGTAGCGGTATTGGTACCTTCAACGACCGTATGCGTGAAGATGTGCGCCAAGGCCAGTTCTTTGCGCGCAACAGCGATGATAACGGTGCCAAGCTTGACAAGGGCGACCGCATCAAGTCAGGTATGGCCGGCACACTTTCGGACTTCATCCTAGAAGACCAAAACGGTGTTGCGTCAAATACCTCTGCATTTGGTGGTTATGCTACAGATCCAGCGGATATCATCAACTATGTGTCTAATCACGATGGTAATACACTGTGGGATCAGCTGCAGTATGTCTTACCAAATGACTTAACGATTGATGAGCGTGTGCGTGCGCATAACATGGCGTTAGGTTTGCCGTTGATGTCTCAAGGTATTCCGTTCCTGCAGTTTGGTGGCGATTTACTTCGCTCCAAATCTATGGATCGCAACACCTATGATGCAGGCGACTGGTTTAACAAAACCGACTTTACCAAAACATCTAACAACTGGAATGTTGGCTTGCCATTAGCGCAGGACAATGAAGGTGCGTGGGGTGCGATTGGTGAGTTTGTGTATGGTTCAGACCGTGTTGCCACTCCAGCGCACATTGCGTTTGCCAGTGATGTCTTCCAAGAGTTATTAAGCATTCGCAGTGGTTCGCCATTGTTCCGCTTAACTACGGGCGAAGACATTAAAGCACGTGTTGGCTTCCACAACATCGGTCGCTCACAGCAGCCGGGACTCATTGCGATGAGCATTGATGACGGTATTGATTTTGCGGACTTAGATGAAAATGTGGATGCGATTATGGTTGTAGTCAACAGCAACTATGACGAAGCGTCAATTCGTGTGAATACGGCTACTGGCTTTACCTTGCACGAAACACAAGCCATGTCGGTTGACGAAGTGGTACGTGGTGCAAGCTTTGCTGAAGGCACTGATGATGATGAAGGCAACGGTCTATTTACAGTCCCTGCCCAAACTATCGCAGTGTTTGTCAAAGAGCAAGGCGCTGATCAAGGCATGGGGCTATCTGCATTTGCCACAGCTGGCGCGCCAGACATCGTCCCTTATGGCTCAACGACTGTTTATTTGCGCGGTGGCATGAATGATTGGGGTACATCAGATGCATTTGCATACGATGGTGATGGGATCTATTCCACAACTATCGATTTAGTGGCAGGTGTACAGCATGAGTTCAAAGTTGCTGAAGCTGACTGGTCGAATCCAAACCTAGGTGCACCAGATGGTGAGTCTGATGTGGTCAATGAAGGTGCAGTATTTGCACTGGCACCGTCAAACAACAACTTGAAGTTCACAGCCGATGCGGATGCGTCTTACGAGTTTGTTTTCGATGCAGCAGACCTTGATAACCCAACTCTACTTGTGCGCAAAGACAACCCGTACTTCGGTACATCGGTCTATGTACGTGGCGGTATGAATGATTGGGGCACGGGCAATGAAATGCTCTATCAAGGCGGTAAGACGTTTAGCGCGGTATTTAACCACAATGGTAACGACATCGAGTTCAAAGTGGCTTCTGCAGACTGGTCAACGGTTGACCACGGTTCGGTAGAAGATACAGACGCTGCGCGTAACTTCACAGTTGGTTCATTCCTAGCGGCAAACACTAGTGGCGGTCAAAACTTCCGTTTATTGGGCGCAGATGCAGATGAGCTGCGTGTCACGCTTGATGTATCAGATCCAGCGATGCCAATGATTGGTCTATTCAAAAACCAATTCTTCGGTGATACTGCGGTATTCTTACGCGGTGCTATGAATGATTGGGGCGCGGTGAATACCTTTGCATTTGATAATGCATCAGGTACGTACTCAGTCGATATTGATATCTCAGCAGGTAGCTATGAGTTTAAGGTTGCATCAGATGACTGGTCAACAGTGAACTTAGGTGCACCAAACGGTGAGCGTGATATCGTGATTGATACGCCGGTCGGATTGATTCAAGATAGTCAGGATAACTTCTTGTTTGATTTCCCAGCCAATGCGACTTACAAGTTTACGGTCGCTCCACCATTAACTGGTGTACCAACTTTAACGGTTTCGCAGAATCCTTAATCGTGATGTCAAACTGAATAAATCGCCCTTCGGGGCGATTTTTTTTGGTCAATGCCTAGCAATCTACGCAAAGTCTATCTATGTTTAGGTGGATCATTTCATTACTAAGGAAAGTCCCATGCAAACAAACGTTTCAAAATTATCACTGGCAGGTTTAGTTGTTGCAGGTGCATTAATGCTCGGCGCCTGTTCGGATAAGCAAGAAGAAGAGGTCAAAGAAGTTGTTGACCAAGGTGTTAATATGGCGGATAAGGCGGTCAAAAAGACCGAGGAAGGTGTAGACGCCGCTGCTGACTATACTGAGCAAGCTAAAGAAAAGCTTGGTGAGTACTCTGAAGAAGCCAAAGCGAAAGCAGGCGAGTATTCGGATGCAGCTAAAGCCAAAGTTGACGAGGGCAAAGCCATGCTCTCTGATATGAAAGACAAAGCAGAAGCCAAAAAGGATGAAGCCAAGTCTTTACTTGATAAAGCGAAAGAAAAAGCCAAAGAGCAGGGTGACGGTGGCGAGTAATCCTTACTGAACATCTACGATTTAAACAAAAGGGAGCGTTGGCTCCCTTTTTTGTGATGTATTTTCTTACATCGATTGTTCTGGCACAATCCCGCGATTCGGTATCGCATCTAAATCAGCATCTTTGGGAAATGAGGCATACAGCGGAATATCCACCTCAATCTGCGTATTCGGTAAGGTCAAAAAGAACATCGCGCCTCCATTAATGCCACGCAAATTACCGCCAGTTGTTTCGCCTTTAACGGTTACTCGCGGATGGTTTTGGTACGCATACGCTTGGTAAAAGGTGGCTGACGCATTGGTGCCATCGACCAGTAAGGTAATCTTGCCAGTATAAGGCTCAGTGACGCTAGGCAGTGTGGGCGATTGAGGAGACATCAGTTTAAACCCATTTAACACACTGTTTTGTGCAGGCGCTGTTATGTCACTGATATCTAAGATGCTGTTGTCCCATGTGTTCAGGTAGGGCTTTAATGATTCCGGCACGACTTGATAGCGACTGAAGTGCTCCCAGTGATTGGGTAAATCCGTCAAACCAAGATAGGCATCAAGCGTCAGGCGAGCATTATCCATCCCGCCGACATTACCGCGAATATCGACAATAATATTGTCTACCTTAGCGTCTGCAAATGCGGCAAACGCTTCTGCATAAAAAGCCTGCCAATCCAACGACATTTTGTAGGTCGCATAGGTGCCAATGCGCAAATAACCCTCACCATCTTCAGTAATGCGATATAACCAGCTTTGATTAATGTCCATCTCGGGTAAATTGAGCGCCTCTAGCCTGCGCGTTCGCTCAGCAAGCGTCACAGCGGGCACATCAATGAAAATGGGTTGTTGGCTATTGGCTAAGCGTACTTTTAATTTATACGGTTGGTCTGGCTCACCAAACAACAACGGGAAATACGCATCAAACATCTGCCACGTGCTAACCGGGTATAGAGCGATTTGCGCCATGCGGTTGGCATCATTGGCACCATCTGCGCTCATGTAAGGCAGCATGGTTTCAATTATCTCGCCAACCGGGGTATTGTTAATCGTTAAAATCTCAGTGCCTGCGGTCAAAATTGATTTACCCGACACGTTGTGTGTGAGATACCAACGCCCTTGTTGGTTTGTAAATAACAATGGCATTTTATCGGCACTACCTTGTAACAGCTGGTCGATAAAGGCCGACTGGTTGTATATTCCAGTATGGGTATGACCGCATTGGATCGCAGCAACATATTGGGTGATGGCAAGGTAGGTATCTTTAACGCTTTTGGCTTGTTTAAACTGCTGGTTAAGCTGCGCTTTGTGACTTGCCCAATCCGCTTCGCTCATGTAGCGAAATAACCCAGGGTGCAAGGTTTCCAGCGCCTCATTTAAAATGGCGAGGTCGGCTTGCAGCTGGGACGGCGTAAATGTATCGACTTCTGAAAAGGTCAGCGGGTCGGGGACACCGTAGGTATGGGTCGAGTACGTGTTGCTTTGTGTGAGTTTGATACTGCGCAAGCCTTGCAGGGGCTCAAGCGATATTTTGTTCGGTTGCATCAGCGTGGTGGGAGTGACTTGCGCAAATTTAAAACGTACCGATTCGCCCACCGCGACATTTGGCAACCAAACGCTCAACGTAAAGGTGTCGCCTTTGCGGATCATGGGGGTAGGGCGCGTCATTGACAATGGAGGCGTTTCACCGACGACATACAGGGTTTTTGCATCGATGCCTTTGACCGTCATATGTAAGGTACTAGCAAAGGCAGATGAAAACATCGAAAAGACGCTGATAATACAGCATAAGAACAAACAAATTTTGCGCATGGATCCTCCTTGATGGCGCTACGATAGCAAAGTCTCGTGGAGATTACATCTGGCTTTTCGTCTTAAGTTGCGCGATGGTTTTTTCTAATTGTAACGCACCCGCACGCTGGGCACGTTCATAGTAATACACCGCTTCTGCAAAACGTTCCGCTTGCGCGAGATACTGGCCTGCCTTGAGGTTGGTCATTGGATCATGGGGCAAGGCGTCGGCGATTATCATAGATACCTTCATAGTCATCACGCTGTCTTTTTTGTTGATGTAGAAGCGCTGTGCTTGTTTCATCATGGTTAGCCAATCAATTTCTTTGCGATGCTTGAGCAATCCAAAATGCTGGTCGGCGCTACCGGGGGCTGGCAGCTTGACGGGTTGCGGCGAGTCGGTGAAGGGATAATCCGACATCAATATCTGTACATCTGCATAGCCTGCATACTCTTCGGCAGGAATAATCGGCCTGCGTTGCCACGCTGTATTCACATCCACGAGACGCATATCTGAAAAAGCCTTGCTTTGCATAATCGCATCATAAAAGGCATTGGCAATCACAAAATAGCCCTGCACATTGGGGTGTAAGTGCTCGAGCATCACGTTGTTGCCAATAAAGCCCTGCGGGTCACGTCCGCGCAGACGCGACTCACTCTCTACTATCATAATGCCGTCGCTGACTTGCTCGCGAATGATGTCATTGACATGGGAAGGCGCACGAAAGCGCAAAGCGTCATAGTCACGCGCTTTGGTGAACCATTCTTGCGCACACACTTGTTTGGTTACTAGGCAAAACTGGCCAAGGGCATATGCAAGGTCTGCGTGTTTTTGTGCATCGGCTTGCACTGCGAGCTCAGCATAGCTATTGGGTAATTGCGCCAATAAGGCCGTTTGTGCTTGTGAGAGGGGGGGGGACTCAAATGGCGCAAAGTCTTTTTCATTACTGGCAATGGTGCTGATAAACACCGGAATGTTCGCTTTGCGATATTTGTCTAGTAATAGCGTTAGGTTTTCTTTAAATTGGGTTTTACCGGCGACAAAGGCCTCACTGCCGTAATCAATGGTTTGTGTTTGTGCAACTTGGGCCATGACGGTACGTGACGAGGTGCCATTTGCCGATTGTGAATCATGCTCAGTCGATGACAGCGTTGCAACCAGCCATTGCATCAGTTGATAAATTCGCCAGTCTTTAAGTGCCAGTTGCAGCAAAGTGGCACCATGGCTATCGCCAAGGGCAAAGCGCGAGCCTGATCCGAGCAATCCGAGATATTCATTATGGCCAGCATAAATCAGAACCGCGTCAGGTTGCTGGGCGATAATTTCATCAGCAAAATCCAACAGGGTATAGCTGTTGACTGCCGATAATGCGGTGTTGACGACCTCAACGTGTCTTCCGGGCAAAGAGGCGCGCAGTCGGTGCTCTAACATACCGGCAATAGACGCCCCTAAACCATAGGGATAGCCCGCAGCCGTTGAACCGCCTTGGACAAAGATGCGAATGCCGTTTTGGGGTTTGTCTTTGAGGAAAAAATGTGGCTCCAACGTCACATTCGGGACATTGTTCTGAAACGGGAAGTAGCGCTTGACGACATCGGGGCGGGTCAATAGGTAATCAGGATGCGCAGGGTTGGGAATGAATAATGGATAGCTGTGACCAAAGCCGATGAGGCGAAGAGACAATTCGATTAAGGCGATGAAGGCAAGGGGGAGCAATATGGTAATTAAGCCAAATATCCAATTTTTTGAACGGAGTTTCATGTTAGTTGCCCTCATCATCAAAGGCTGAGTGCATCAACTGATTGACTTGCTCAATATATTGCTGAGTGGGAACGTGTGTAGGATCTATGATCAATGCCTGTTCAAGCTGTGCTTTGGCCGCAACAAAATCCCGCTGATTAAACAACATTTCGGCAAACAGTAACCGTGCTTGAAGCTTGTTTGGCTCCATCTCTGTGACCCTACGCGCAAAATATCGAGCGTAATCAAAGCTACCCGCTTGACGATACAGGTTGGCTGCAAACCATGCCATTTCGGGATCAAACGGCAGGGCGTAAAACAAACTCGCGGCTACATTAGCGGCGCTTAAATAATCTTTTTCCGTTTGATAGTAGCCCAATAGCTGTTGCTGCTGTCTTAGCCAGTTGTTTTGTTGTAATCGCGCTGCGCCGAGTTGTTCTTCGGTGTTTTTTGGCGTGAAAGTCGGCACTGCAATCGGCGATGGGACAAATGGATAGTCTGAGGTCAAACGCGCGATTTTAACCTTTGCCAAATACTCATCCGCAGGATTCACAAAGCGATGATGCCAAGCTGCATTGGCATTGGCGACGGTATTGACCTTAGGTAATAGCAGATGACGCTGCATGACTATTAAGGCGCTTTCTGCTAAGAAAAAATACCCTTTTGCGTTGGGGTGTAAATGTTCATGCATCAAATCCAAGCCGACTATTCCGTCTTCAGCTTGGCGACGCAACATATCCGCGCCGTCCACGAGGTAAGTTTGGTCAAATGCCTCTGCTAGTTCAGAAATGACAATGTTGATTTCCCCGGGGGCGCGAAAACGCAGCGCATCATAATCTTTGGCTAGCCCAAAATGCTGACGCGCGAGGTTGGTTTGCCCATTATCTAAATAAGCCTGTGCAAGACGATAATTGACCGTGGCATGAAACGGGTGCTGTGTGTGCAGATTTTTGAGTGTCTCGAGCGCTGCACTGTTGAGTCTCACTGTATCGCTGTCACTGAGTGCGTAACTATCAGCAAAAGGCACTTGGTCTTTGTCATTGGCGACCAAGGTGGAGAAATAGACCGGGATGTTAGCCGAATAAAATGTATCTAGCATTGCGTGCATATTATCGCGAAACTGCTCGATGCCGCGATGATAGGCGGGGCTATCAAAGGCGATATTACGATTTTTGGCGACACTGGCCATAACGGTGCGCGAGCTTTCTTGGTTTGATACTTCGGGACTCGCGCTTACTATTCCGACAAGCAGTTGCGTTAAGCGCCAATCTTTTACCGATAAATACAGCGTGTTTAGGGCGTGTCCGCCAAACCCAGCATAAGACGAACCGACGCCCATGACGCCGAGGTATTCATTGTGTCCTGCATATACATACACCGCATCAGGCGAGAGTGCGACAACATCTGATGCAATATCGCGCAGGGCATAGCTGTTGATAGAGGACATGGCGAGGTTGATGACCTCAATGTTTTTATCAGGGTATAACCCTGTTACACGCTGTTGTAAAAAGGCAGCCGGTGCGCCAAACCGGCCATACGGGAACCCCGCCATACTCGAGCCACCCAACGTAATAATACGCAGGGTATCTGTTGGTTTTTCCGCCAAAAAATACTGAGTATCGGGCGCAACTGCAGGTGCGTGTTTCGGGTTTAACACAAAGCGCTGGATAAGATTGGGGTTTGGCATTACATAGCCAGTGCGCTCAGGGACAGGCACAACTAATGGCGTGGATTGACCAATGCCCACTAGACGCAAAAGGCCCTCAGCGCACAAAAGTAATATGAGAGGGAAGACCACAATCGCAATGAAGTAAAAAGCAAGTTTGCGCATAGCATTGTTATATTCGAATTATTATGGACTGTAAGGATAATGAGAGCGTTACAAAATCTCAACAAAAGATTAACCTTTGTGTGTAAGCGTGGCACAATAACAACACTCAACATTCCGACAGATATAAAAACAACAACTATGTCGCAATATATCCTTGGGATCTCCGCGTTTTATCACGACAGTGCCGCTGCACTGATTGCTGACGGTCAAATCGTGGCCGCTGCGCAAGAAGAACGCTTTTCTCGCATCAAGCACGATGCGGGTTTTCCGGTTCAAGCCATAACCTACTGCTTAGCTGAAGCGAAGATTACGCTAGGTGACTGCGACGCAATTGTGTTTTATGACAAGCCCTTACTTAAGTTTGAGCGCTTGCTTGAAACGTATTTGGCGCATGCCCCGCGTGGGTTTGTGAGTTTTAGTCGCGCACTACCGATTTGGCTCAAAGAAAAACTGTATTTTAAGCAGCTTTTGCGCCGTGAGTGCAGAGCAATGGCTGGATTGGACAAAAAAGCGCCGTTACCGCAAATCGCCTTTTCTGAGCATCATTTATCGCATGCAGCGTCGGCGTTTTATCCATCACCATTTGAGGAAGCGGTGGTCTTGTGCTTGGATGGCGTAGGGGAGTGGGCAACGACGAGCGCTTGGATTGGCAAAGGGCAAACGCTCACCCCGTTATGGGAGCTGCATTTTCCGCATTCGTTGGGCTTGTTGTACTCAGCATTTACCTATTATTGTGGGTTTAAGGTCAATGCAGGGGAATACAAACTCATGGGGCTTGCGCCATATGGCAAACCTGTATATGCGGATATTATCAAACGTCACCTCATTGATATCAAAGCCGATGGGAGTTTTGCGCTTAAGCTTGAATATTTTGATTTTATGGTGGGTGAGCGCATGGTCAATCAAGCGTTTTGCGCGTTGTTTGACGGTCCTGCGCTTGCGCACGATGCGCCGCTTGAGCAAAAGCATAAAGATCTAGCGGCTTCAATCCAAGCAGTGACTGAGGAAATTGTACTGAAGATGGCGTGCCATCTGCGTACTACAACCCATATTGATAAGCTGTGTCTTGCCGGTGGCGTAGCATTAAATTGTGTCGCCAATGGTCGTTTATTACGAGAGTCCGGCTTTGCTGATATTTACGTGCAGCCTGCCGCAGGAGATGCCGGTGGCGCGTTAGGCGCAGCATTAGAGTATGGTTATCGTTGCGGGGGGATATCACGCGAGGTGAATACGTTACCCGCACCATTAGACACCATGCAGGGCAGTCAACTCGGACCAGAATATACGCAAAAGAACATCATGCACGCCTGTGCAAAGTGGGACGTGCCTTGTCGAGCATATGTCACTGCTGAAGGGGTGGCGCATTTATTAACTGAGCAGGCTGTGGTGGGGTATTTTACCGGGCGGATGGAGTTTGGGCCCAGAGCGTTGGGGCATCGCTCGATTTTAGGCGATCCGCGTGACCCTAATATGCAGGCGGTGATGAACTTAAAAATCAAGCAGCGGGAGTCATTTCGTCCCTTTGCACCGATTGTGATGGAAGAACACGTGGCACAGTGGTTTTGTGATATCACTTACAGCCCTTATATGCTGATGGTGGCCCAGGTGCAGTCCGATAAACAATCCACACTACCGGCGATTACGCATGTCGATGGCAGTGCTCGGGTGCAAACGGTACATCCTTCTCAGCCAGTGCATCAAGTGTTGGAGGCGTTTTATGCCAAAACAGGGGTGCCGGTATTGATCAATACGTCCTTTAACGTCCGTGGTGAACCGCCGGTGTGCACGCCAAGTGATGCAATCCGCTGTTTTTTGGCGACCGAAATGGATTATTTGTTTATGGACGGTGTGTTACTGGACAAAAAAGCGATGCCAGATGCGCCAATTAAACGGGCTCAGGAGGTGACTTTTGCCAAAGATTAAGCCTTTATCATTGCGATACTCTCAGTGGATGCGTGCATGGTGGGCAAAACATCAACTGCCCGTATGTGAAAAAGACGACAAACGCGGGTTGAGCGTATTTTGTTGGCAGTTCAGTGGGTTTATTTGTATTGTGTTTATGGGGCTGCTGCCTTGGCTTTTGTCTGGGCCAGTGCCGTATTGGCCGCTGTACCTAAGTGCGTATTTGTTGTTGATGCGGTCTATTTATCTCCCCGCAGTTTACCCGGTGTATATCGGGTGGATGATCATTGCATCGGTGCTTGCTTATACCAATACCAAACTCATTTTGCTGGTGTTGTATGTGTGCTTAGTCATCCCAATGGGGATGTTTATTCAATTAACGAAGCGGTTAACGTATCAAAAGCGTCCAGCGGCAAATGCTGAGGATAGTTATTTTATTAAGCGTTCGGCAGATGATATACGTAAAAACCATATGCAGGACCCGTTTTAATTTTTTGAGAATACTATGAGTGAATTTTTTAGTGATCTGTGGGCGTTTTTAAAACATCGTAAAAAACTGTGGTTACTGCCTATCTTTATCTTTTTTGTATTACTCGGTGGGTTGGTCGTCGCAACGCAGCAGTCCAGTTTGGCAGGATTTATTTATACGCTGTTTTAATCCATATCAAAAGGGCTGGTTGAGCCAGATGTATGTTGGCCGATGACGTGAGTGTAGATTTGGGTGGTGCGGACATCATTATGACCAAGTAATTCTTGTACGGTGCGAATATCCGTCCCTGACATCAGTAGCTGAGTTGCGAATGAATGCCTAAACGTATGGGCAGTGACGTGCTTGTTTACGCGTGCTTGTTTAACTGCTGCTCGTAAATATCTTGTAAGCGCAGTGCCATGTAAATGATGTCGACAAAAATAATGGTCATAGGGGTGTTCACAGCGCGTTGAAGAAGGAAATAAGTATTGCCACTTAAACTCCGTGATGGCGTTGGGATATTTTCTGGCTAGACTTGGCGGCAAACTCGTCATCCCAAACCCCTCGGCTAGATCTTTGCTACCTTTGCCTCTAAAAACAAATATCGATCCAGAGTCAAAATCAATATCTTTAATTCTTAATTTTAAAAGCTCAGTTTTTCTTAATCCACCGCCATATAACTACGCAGTCATCAGCTGATACTTTTGAGGCATTAGCAGAATGATCGACATCGCTTCTTTATGTGAAAGTACCGTCGGAACCCTGCTCGGCGCTCTTGCTTTGACTGCATCAGGCAAAAGCGTGAGCTCTCTTGCAAATATGTGTTTATACATAAACACAATGGCGCATAACGCCAAGTTTTGCGTTGCAGGTGTGACTTGTCGATTGACAGCGAGATGCGTCATAAATTGGGTAACTTCTTTTCGCCGAGCTCCTTAGGATGACGCTTTTGATGAAATAAAATATAGCGTTTAATCCAATGGATATAGGTTTTTTCTGTTTGAATAGCGTAGTGCTTTGTGCGCAATACATGCCTGACACTCTCCAAAAAGGGGGAGTTTGACAAAGTCGAATCCTTATTTTGTTAGGTTGTAAAATTCAATTTTGTCACTCTATTATATAGGGAATGAGACTGTCATTTTGTCTAGAAAAATATGTGCTTTAGGTGGGTTTTTGCTTGGTTGTTACTATGCATGCAGGTCAGACCCTCTCAATCGACGCCTATTTAAAATGGATGGACAGCATTGGACTTCCTATGGGGGCGGGCTAGGTATCAGCGCAGCGGTCGAAGTGGATTCAGCTAACGGATATGAAGTTATCGTGCTTGCCAATTCTGATCAGTTAGTTGCAGAGCGGATTTCAGGCAGAATTTACTCGTATATACAAACCAGCGAGTATGTTCCTGCGACACAGCTTGAGAAAAACTTTACCTTTGAGTACTATCAAACGAAAGGCAAGCAAACATTTTTTCGTCATTTTAAAGCCGATTATCAGGATAAGGGATACACGCAATTTATCGGTCGAACTATCAATGAACTTGGCATGGCGTTATTGAAGAACAAATCATGGGAGGAAGCGTTTGACATGTTTGAATATTTGGTTGTGCTATTTCCGGATGCTCCTCAAGTGAATGATAGTCTTGCGTATGCTTATTATTCGAAGGGAGATAAGGACCAAGCGAAGCAAACGTTTGGTAGGTCATTATCTATTAATAGCCAATTTAAAAGTGATTATGTGAGCGATAATTACGGTCATAGCAACCGCCTTAAATAATATAGGCAACGTGGAATTCACACCTTGCGAAAATCAGATAAAAAATTAGATAACCAACTCAGACACGCGTTAACCAATGTGTGTGAATCCACCTTGAAAGACGTGCCAGGATTTCAGTGGTTAACCCACTTGGTTGACTTTGCGCAATTTCCACACAGTTTACGGGTGGTCTGCATTTTTGGCACGATTGCAAGTCTCAATACTTTTAAACAGTCACCCAGTGAACAGTAATTATTGAATCTCATACACACTGAACTTCATGGGGTAGGGATCACGCTCAAGAATATCTCACACCATGTAACCTATGACACCGAAGAAAGTTGCCAAATACAGCATAATGGCAAATGGGCGAGTCGGTTGCGTCGCTGTCATCATAGTGTTATGTTTCCGAAGTAACATCTCACTTTAAAAGCATTTTAAAGAATAAATAAAGCAGTATGAAATATTTATCCATTATTCCAATCTCTCTCATTTTAAGTACTATTTCTTTCACATCCCATGCTAACGATGATTATCATTTCTCACTAGGTACGGGCGTGCCTTTCTTGCTAACAGCAGAGCTATCAACGTATTCGCAAGATAATCAAAAGCGATATTATGCAAATGCCAAAGGCAGCTTCGCTGCTGGTGCGGCATTAGGTTTTGAAGCTTCAGTTTCAGAAAATAATAAACACGCGATGGGTGCTTTTATTGGGACGGTAGGTATTTCAGACGGCGAAGATTGTCCGGTGACGAATAGTTTTTCCAATGACTTTGCTTGTGCCATTGCACATATATTTGATTGGGAGACAGTCAACGGGCTTGGTGTGACTTATAGTTATAACTTTAATACCCTACAAAAAAGAGGGTGGAAATTACGCTTTGAAGCAGGGTATGGGAAAGGCCATAAAAGCAAAGAAAACTCAATGGCGGGCAATGTATATTTAGGCTATCAGTTTTAGTTGATCCACATTAAAATATGTATTTAATGTATGCAGGCAATCTTAGGTAATTACGCCCAAGTGCGTAACCCTATAACGCCATAATAGGCCAAGTAACCGGTTGCTACTACAAAAATTAGGCTTGAACCTAGACCTATCGTTTTGCCAGCCCAATCAGTGCTGTGATCCTCCGATCTTGCCTTGAGATAACCCAAATTTTGAAACAAGGCTATTACACTACTCAACGCAAAACACACTGAGGCCAGCATCATGGTGACTGAGGCCCAAGATATAGTGCTAAAGAGTTTCAGTGGATCGGCAATCTGACCGGCAATCATGGCTCCTAGATATACCACCACTGAGACACTGGCCGCTAATGGCCAATATCGGGTATGCCTCGCCGCTTGGCTGGTATGTTTGCCTTTGCCCATTTGTACTAGCCACACCCACACATAGAGTAACTGTATCAAAACCGCCGCCCAAAACGCCCAAAAACCAAATTGCTGCGCATAATATCGCAACGCGCTGATTTGCTGATAGACCGTATTTCGCACCTGTAGGTAGTGATTATGTTGATTTGAAAATAGTGCGAGTGAAGGCTCAGCGCGCTCCTCTATCCGATACACGTGCTCTGTTATTGGGAAGTATTGAGTTTGTCTGCCATGTCGCTCGACGTTTGGGCCTTGTGAATCAACAGCCAGTTTGGCAGTGTTGCGTAGCTGCTCATAAAAACGATTGGCTTCCTGGCGCATGTTTACCTGCATATAATACCCAGCAAACTCGCTGATTTTATCTGCGTCAAATGCAAAAGACGGTGGCACATTAGGCTGCTTTGCCACAGGAAAAAGAAACGCACGGATCGTATCAACAATATTTTGTGCGGCTGTGTCATCAATGCCGGTCACCGCAACATAATATCCTTGGCCCGAGATTGGATCGTATGCCAAATCCGCGGATGCACCTGTGACCGCGCCATTATGGCCATATAAACGATGACCTTTGTAGAATGAGTCAAACATGGCTAACCCATACCCAGTGTATAAACCATGCTCTGCTGCTAAAGTGGTTGTTGGTTGTGCCATCGACGCAAGTGCTTCAGCTGATAAAATGGGCGGTGTAGTATTCTGACCTTGTGTGATAAAAAATTGCAGCAGCTTGCGCATATCTGTGGCTGATGCGCTGATCGCCCCGGCAGGACGCAGTCCAAGGTGCCAAAAAGGTTGCGCATCCAAACCCACATAAGCGGTTGCACCAATATCCGGTGTGTGTGGCTCTGCAAATGTGCTCTTATCCATGCCAAGCGGTGCAAAAATATGGGTCCTGACATAAGCTTCAAAGTCCATCCCGGTAATGAGTTCAATGATCCGTGCCGCGACCGCCGAGCCGGCGTTTGAATATGCATACATTGTTCCTGGTGGCCAGCGAGAGATCCGCGTATCTGGATAAACATGTAACGCATCAGCTAGTGAAATATGTGGGTCGCTGAGCGCATATTCGGACACATGAATGTCATGCCAACCCGTCGTATGTTCAAGTAAATGTATAAATCGGACAGGATGGGTATCTGCATAAGGATTGCTAAAGGAAATTTCTGCTGTGATTTGAGGCGAGATTGAATCAAGAGGCGCGTGTAAATCTAGCTTTCCTTGCTCGCTCAGTTGCAGCGCCGCTAAGCCGACAAACATTTTTGAAATTGAACCAATGCGAAATAACGTTTGCTCATCGGCTCGTATCGAATCACGTAAATTAGCGTAGCCAAAACCCGAGGTGAAAACCGTGCCATCTTGGTGAACGACAGCCACACTTGCAGCCGCGAGACCACTGTTAGCAACGATATTTTTGATATTAATATCAGGCATTTCAGCGGCTTAACAGAGAACAAGCGATAACTCCATTGCTACACGGGCATCATTAAATTGTGAAGCTGTCGCCTTAACTTGTCAACTTATGTGGGAGTTTGGTACTCGGGCAGACTTGTTGTGACTGACCAGTTTATGTAATAAGATGTCAGCGTCACCAACAGGAATGTCTATGAAAAATAAAGTATTAATCATCATATTTGGGCTGGTATTTTTAACCTCATGTAGTGCAATGCTAAGCGGCAACGCTGGCAAGGCAACGCAATCTAGTAGCTTAATGGATTTTTTGTATCCAGATGAGACTAGTCGTGCTGAACACAAGCCAGAAATTCCAGTATTAACCCTGCCTGTAAAAGTAGGTTTAGCCTTTGTACCGTCAGACAACTGGCGAAGAGATGGGATCCACAATAAAGATCAGGTAGAACTGCTTGAAAGAGTAAAACAATCTTTTCTCAAGTACGATTATATTGACCGAATTGAAGTCATACCTAGCACCTACCTAAAAGGTGGGGAGGGTTTTACCACGCTAGAACAAGTAGGAAGATTATACGACGTAGATGTAATGGCGCTGGTATCATATGACCAAGTCACTCAGACGACTGAAAATAAAGCAGCAGTGCTGTACTGGAGCATTGTTGGGATGTATCTCATTCCAGGTAATGAAAACGCTATTCAAACATTTGTTGATACCGCTGTCTTTGATATCAAAAGCAAAAAAATGCTCTTTAGAGCGCCGGGCACTAGTAAGCTTGAAAAAAGAACGACTGCCGTAGGCATTGACGAAACGCTTTCAAAAAAGTCACTAGAAGGTTTTGAGTTAGCCGTTACTGATATGACGGTGAATTTGGACGCCGAGCTTGCTGGCTTTAAAACCAGAGTCAAAGAAGAAAAGGTTGCCAAGATTGAACATCGCGAAGGGTATAGCGGGGGTGCAATCGGTTTTTATAGCTTAGTTTTGCTATGCGTCGTACTGATGAGAAAATAAATTAGTTTTGCACAGTTATTTTCCGCTTTTTCTTACAGAGAAAACGGTAGCGTGGACTTGCCGATTTTGCCCTGACGTCTATAGTCAAATTGAATCTTAATTACTGGAGCAAGTTCATGGCTTATGTCAATATTGATGGTCACCGTTACGAGAAAGAATTAATCGATTTAGCAAAGGAACACACTACTGGAGTAGGTGAGGGGAAACTGTCTAAGGGTGAGGTGGCAGATTTGTTTGCCTCGGCAAAAGACGGCAAAATGGTCACCCAAACCGAAAAAGATACCCTAGAGTACATTCGTGAAAACTTTGAATTTACACCTGCAGCGGCGCGTGATTTTGACGAGATGTACGACTCGCTCTAAAACTCGCGTTAGCGTTTAAAGAACCTAGAAACACAAATCAAAAAAAGCAGCTTCTAAGCTGCTTTTTTTTGTTTGACTTGCTAAGGACTAATTAGGCCTGCTTGAGAAACGCCAGTGATTTTTCTAGCGCCTCGGTACGCGAATTCGTAAAATCTCCATCATGCATACGCGCATTTAATCCGACCTGCAATAACCGGTCTTTGGCTTCGTCGGTCCGCACCACTACGGTGACATGCTTACCCATGTCTAGGGCTTCGAGGATCACGTTCTCGAGCGATAGCGTCATTGTATCGTCGAGCATCGACACATGGCTTAAGTCAAAGATCACGGCGTCGTGTGACTCGATGTTTTTGCGTTCACGGGCAAGGGCCTTTGACACCCCGAAGATCATGGCGCCAGATAAATAGAAAAACAGCAAGCGGCCCTGGGCGTCGTTTAGTAGGGCGCGTTGTTTGTCACTTAACGGAATTTCATCATCGACATCGGACATCGCTTTGATTTTTTGTGCTTCAACAGCAGAGAGTTTTTCAATAATGATCACATTGGCGATAAAGACGCCCACTCCGACCGCTACTATCAAATCGACAAAGACCGTCAGCAATAATACCGCATACATGATAAGGGTAGAGTGGCGTGATACACGGTGAGCGCGCTTGATGAAGGACCAATCAAGGATATCCACACCCACTTTGACCGCAATGCCGGCCAATACTGCAAGCGGAATGGTTTCTATCAGGGATGCGGCACCAAATACTGCCACTACTAACACCAGCACACGGATCACCCCTGAGAGCGCCGTGCGCCCACCCGATTGGATGTTAACGACAGTACCCATGGTGGCACCTGCGCCAGGTAAGCCGCCAAAGAGGCCCGACATGATGTTCCCTAGGCCTTGCCCAACCAATTCTTTGTTGGAGTTGTGTTCGGTACGGGTTAAGTTATCGGCAATGACCGAGGTCAGCATGGAATCAATACAGCCCAACATGCCCAGCACCATGGCATCGAGGAGCATGATGCGCAGTTCTTCTTGGGTAAAATAGGGCATGACCATTGAGGGTAAGGACACGTCAATTTCACCGATTCGCTGTATACTGCCGCCATTTCCGAAAAAAATCAGCGACAGCAAGGTGATAGCAACCAGTGCAATTAGCTGTGGCGGCACGTATTTTTTGTATTTACTTGGGGTAAAAAATAACACGACCAAGGTCATGCTAAAGAGCATTAGTTCAGTCAATTGGATGTTGCTAAACAACTCTGGTAAATGTCGTAAAGTGCCAATGACACCCCCTGCTGGGGCAGATTGTCCAAGTGCTGGGGCAAGTTGCAGCAAGATCAGAATAACCCCAATCCCCGACATAAAGCCAGAGACAACCGAGTAGGGCATCAGCGTGATGTATTTTCCAAGCTTCAAAAAGCCAAACATGATCTGAAAGACACCGGCCATCATGACTACGGTAAACGCCATGGCCATCCCTTTTTCAGGGTTGGCAGCAATCAGAGAGCTAACAACCGCAGTCATGACTACTGTCATTGGACCCGTCGGTTCAGAAATCAGGGTAGAGGTACCCCCAAACAGCGAGGCAAATAGACCAATTAAGATAGCGCCATACAAGCCGGCTTCTGCACCCGCACCAGAGGCGACACCGAAGGTTAAAGCCAGAGGCAGTGAAACAATGGCAGCGGTCAGACCGCCAAGTAAATCGCCACGTGCATGAGAAAGAGACAGTTTGTTAAGTGCTAGCATGAAGTGTGTGGATGCTCTTGGTTGGTGCCAGTGATACTGGGAATACTTGTATTACTGGAATAACATTGTCGCAAGCGCTGGCGCAAAGCACAAGCCCGACCACTGTGCGACTAAGGTCGTAATTACGTAAAATGGTAAAATATCTTAGCGAAAACGCCACTGCCGCGCCCAATAAAGCCCAAACACTCCCACACATGATAGCCACCACATGTTTATCCATTCTCCCCAGGTTTTATATGGGGTGGAGAAAGCTCTTGCTGGTAACGCGTAACTCAAATGGGTGGCTGAAAAAGACGGGATTTGTGCTAAATTACTGCCATCAGCCGCGACTATTCCGGTGACGCCATTATTGGTTGAACGCAACACCGGTATGCCTAATTCTGCGGCGCGTGTTTGGGCAATTTGCATGTGTTGATGGGGGCCATGCGAATCGCCAAACCAGGCATCATTGGATAAGGTCAAAATTGCGTTGGTGTTATCAGAGAGGTTAGCGCGTACCTGGCGAGCGAACAAAATTTCGTAGCACAGCGCCGTGGTCATGGTTAGGCCATTGGCGATGAGGTTAGGCTGTAGATAATCGCCACGGGTAAACGATGACATTGGTAAATCAAAAATTGGCGCCAAGCCGCGTAATACTGATTCAAAGGGCACAAATTCACCAATCGGCAGTAAATGATGCTTGGCATAGCGATTGGCATGTTCGTATTGGTAGTTACCGTCGATGACGATCACATTATTAAATGCTTCATCGGTATCAACGCGATAATTTAAAACCCCCGTCACCAAAGCGCTATCATGTTGCTCGGCCAGCGTGTTGAGCTCACTGAGATAACTCAAGGCTAGTGGCTCTAACTGTGGGATGGCGGCCTCCGGCCAGATAATGACATCGTGACTTGCCCACAACTCCTGCGTCATAGTGAGGTATTTGCGCATGGTATTGGCATCTTCTTCTGGTACCCAGCGCAAACTTTGCGGAATATTGCCTTGCACCATTGCGACTGTTATCTGCTCATCTTGCTGTACTTCTCCCCAAGTATGAGGCAGATAGTTCAGCAATATCACCATGACAAAGCCCGTAGCAAACAACCCATTGGATTTGGCTTCTATTTCATAGCGACCAAGCAGACGCTGCGTGGGAGGCGTTAAGCTCATAGCAATCAAGATCATCAATGCTGCTACCCCGGACTCACCAATAACGGGCAGCATACTGTGCGCAATGCCGTTAACTTGCGAGTACCCCAGTGATAACCACGGAAAGCCTGTCAATACCCAACCTCTAGCCCACTCAGTGACATACCACAACACGGGGGCTGCACATAATACCGGCAGCAGTTGCTGTGCACTATGGCGGTTTACCTTAGCCAATAAATAGGCAAACAGCGCTGGATAAAGCGCCAGATACGCGCATAGCACCAGCATCATGAGCAAAGAAACGGCTAGGGGAACGCCGCCATAGTCGGCAATACTGACGTGCACCCAGCTGATCCCCGCACCGAACCAGCCTAGTCCAAAGGCCAGCCCTACTTTAAATGGCGCAGCACTGCGCAAGACCAAATACAGCCAAACAGGGATCAAAAAATAAGGCAGGTAGCTAACTTGGTAAGGGGCATAGGAGAGCGTCATAAATGCGCCCACGATAAGCGCAAGGGCACACTGACGCCAAAGCGGCGTTAACCACTGTGGCATCGTGTCTGACATCAGGCGGCGGCGTCTTCTGGTAGGGTCACTTTGAGTTGTAAAATGCGACGCTTATCGGCATGAGTGACTTTAAATTCGATGTTGTCGATTTTTATTTTTTCGCCACTATCAGGCATATGACCAAAGCCTTTTAGTACAATACCACCGATCGTATCGGCAGCATCTTCATTGAACTGGGTTTCAAAAAACGCATTAAAATCATCAAGTGGTGTTAACGCCTTAACTGAATAGGTATGCTTGTTGAGCGGCCGGATCCCATCGATGCTGGTTTCGTCATCATCGTGTTCGTCTTCAATCTCGCCTACGATGAGTTCAAGGATATCTTCGATAGTGACAAGGCCCGAGACACCACCGTATTCATCCACCACGATAGCCATGTGATAGCGCTGTTGACGAAACTCTTTCAGGAGAATGTCGACTCGCTTTGATTCGGGCACAATTACTGCGTCACGCAAGATGTCTTTTAGTTCAAAGGTACTCTCGGCGTTAAAACCATACGCTAACAAATCTTTCGCCAACAAAATGCCTTCGATGTGGTCTTTGTCTTCGCTAATAACGGGGAAACGACTGTGGGCTGATTCGATGACTTGGGGGAGAAAGTCCGATACGGTATCGTCGATGTTGATCGTAACCATTTGTGCTCTGGGGATCATGATATCACGCACTTTGATATTGCCGACGCTGATAACGCCCTCGATCATTTCCCGTGTTTGCGGGTCGATGACGTCATTTTGTTGAGCTTCTGAGATGACCTCAACAAGTTCGTCTGTGTTTTGCGGCTCTGGGCTGAAGGTGTCTTTGATTTTTTCAAAGAAGCTTTTCGACGGCGCAGAACCGTTGGTAGAGTGGGGATTATCGTCGTTCATGACTGTAAATATTAATACCGTAAAGTTAATAAAAAATAATGTGAATGGCTATAAATTAATCGCACTGATAAGGATCGTCAATACCTAATTGCGCTAATAGGGCAATTTCATGACCTTCCATCACCTGAGCATCCTCATCATCAATATGGTCAAAGCCCAATAAATGCAAGGTGCCGTGGATAATTAGATGGGCGTAATGATCGCCAATATTTTTTTGTTGTGCCAGTGCCTCATCAACAACCACGTCATGACACACGACCAAATCACCAATCAGATCAGAGGGGATAAAATCGGGTAGCTCAGAAGGAAATGACAACACATTGGTGGGCTTATCTTTGCCGCGATAGGTGTGATTGAGCAGTTGTGATTCATTCCTATCGACGATGCGCACCGTCAGTTCCGTTGCCACAGGGTGATGGGCTTGGCAAACCAGACTTACCCATTGCTTAAGATCGGCTTGAGAAGGGGTATCTTTCGTTGCTACCAGACACTGATAGTCAATATCCAGATTAGTTGGCATCGGTTTTTTGCTCTTGTGCTGCTAACTTTGCGGCTTTTTCGGCGGCTTTTTGTTTGGCTATTTCAGCGTCATGCGCTTCATAGGCTTGCACAATGCGCGCAACCACAGGGTGGCGAACCACATCATGCGCATTAAAGAAGTTAAACGAAATATCATCCACATCATTGAGCACGTCGATCGCGTGGCGCAAACCTGAACGCACTCCGCGGGGCAAATCGACTTGGGTGATATCGCCGGTGATGACCGCTTTGGAGTTAAAG
>CAZLGJ010000028.1:0-24942 GCA_964559075.1 uncultured Glaciecola sp. | reverse complement strand
ATCGGATCCACGTCAAGACATGTTCTTATTTTTTTGTACGAAATATAAACAAAAAGCCCACAACACATTGTGTTATGGGCTTTTTTAAAATTAGAATTTTTTGCGTTAATTTTGTCGCAAAAAAACGACCTAAATTAAATTAAGATTGAGCAGCTTGCTCGGCCTCAGCTTTGGCTTTTGCCGCCGCTTCTTGTTCCAAGTTTACGATTTGGATAGAGCGCACTGGTGTGTCAGTGTTATTAGTCAATTCAACCACTTTATTAATCTGACCTAGAGATAACATCACTGCATAAATCGCACCCATGAAGCCTTTTTTGTGCAATTCCAACACCGTCTCGTCGGCCAAATCGAACAACTTCGCTTCGTTGATGCCCATCATTCCTTTAACCGCTTTACGCTCACCGGTACTGGTCACGATGCGCAGCTCTAACTCGCTCAATAGGTTCAGTTCTGTCAGCTTCTGCACAAATTCCGCTGTCAGTTTTTCACTGTTAGCTAAAAAGTCCATAAACTGTAATGATTGTTGTAATACAGGTGAAGACTCGCCGTTTTCTGTGAACAACGGCGCACCTTCATCGCTGATCAACGATGAATTTTCGTCGATAAATAAACCGAGCTGCTCTCCGTCAGGACGAATGTCAAACGGGTAACGCTGAATATTCATTGGTACATGTGGGGCCTGCCACTTGCCATCAACGACATACAAATTTTTACCTTGTTCGATGCCTAGCATAGCAACTGCATGAGTCGTGTCGTTGCCGTTATCTTTGATGAAAACGATTGGTACACAGGCCGCCAATTGCGGAAACTCGCGAATAGATGCAGCACTGATGTGTGCATTTTCTGTAAATGAGTAATCTTTACCAGTTAAGATTTTGATGTCTTTATGGATATTTTTATCGAGTGGAACATAGTTCATTGTCATTAGAATAATCTCAATAGTCGTGGTGTAATGATATGGTGGTATGTTATCAATTCTGTACCTTGACCACTACTGTTTCAGACGAGAAATGCGGATATTGTTAAAAATATGTTGTTTTATCGCGCTTTGGCCAACGGCAACGAAAATCCCGCCGCAGAAAACTGGTTAGAAATCATGCAGCCTCCGACGCATCAGCGCCATAACAACCTTTATTACAAAATGACCAACACGCCGAGATAGGTCAGAAAAATCAGTCCCACGTAGGGAAACGGCGATGACCAAAATGACAAGGGTTTACTCTCTACTGCGGTGGTTTTGAGCTTGCCTGCCGCAAGGTCGGCTTCGTGTTGCGACATTTTTTTACGTGCGTAGACAAATTGCGCCGCTATCGCAATGAAAATACCGCCAGCAACAATGAGGTTAAATTCGTCGTAGAGGTATACCGCATAAAAGTACAACAGGACATAGATAAAGATAATTATCCAAAAAAAAGAACGCATCTTACTTCTCCTTATTTATTATAGATAATAAGTAAGAATTGAGAAAAGCGATCATTTGTGGATGAATTGGGTTAGCCTCCGGGCTGTCACAAGGCACCAGCGGATTGGGATCTGCCTCGCCAATTTGCGCCACTTGAGCAGCGTTTAAGGGAACTGCCGCATGACACACTGCCATACTCTCAGCAATTTCGACCACCGTATGCTCTGCCACAGAAAAACTTAACAAGCCACGCACTCCCTCTATGGGCGTAACGGTATCGGCCTGAGAGTGTGCCACAAATATCGGCATTTTTAGCCCCGTTGAGTCGTGCAGGCCAGTGCGGATATTGCGAATGATGTCCATTAGAATTAGCGCTGCATGACTGGATATGTCCGGATACTTATAAGGGTTTTCACCTTGCTCGGGATAGTCACCATCCATCCATTTGGCCAGCCATTTAGCAAAGGGAATTTTGCTCAAGCTTTCGGCATTATCGGCTAACTGTAGCGCCCCAGAAAATAGCGTTAACCCAGCAATCTCACCGGGGTGGCGCAAAACATAGTCCACTGCCAACGCACCACCGGTAGAAAATCCACCGACAATCACTTGCTGACCCAGTGGCCGCGACGCCTTGATGAGTGCATCAACATACCCGCGCCAAATCGCCCGTAATTCATTATCGTGCAAAATCTGTTCTGCGCCAGTACGCAGACCATGTCCGGGCAATAGCCCCACTACCACATTCAATCCTTGTGCATGAATAGCTTGGGCAATACTGTGCAAATAAAAGGGTGAATCACTCAAACCATGCAGCAACACCACCACTGCGGATGTAGGCTGTGCTGCTGGTTGAAGTGCGACTGGCTGGCGCAAAACAAAAGGTGCATTGCCGTCATTGCGCAGCTCTTGGGCACAAAACACTACCGCATGAGGCGGTAACAAGCTGGAGGAACGACAGGGTTGCGCGGTTAGCGTTTGACTGTGCAACGCCATAAACTCCGCAACCTCTGGTTGGTTTGCACGTGCGCTACCGCTCCAAACCACATTCAAGACAATGCCAATCAATACACCGAACATCAACCGAATCAACAACATCGCAAAGCCTCGTGCAAAAGATTTGAGTATATCATTGACGCGGTAGCCTAGGCACCTATTTTCAAGTCGTCCAAATTGTATTTTTCAATCAGTGAATACAAAGTTGGCCGAGTGATCCCTAATAATTCAGCTGTTTTAGAAATATTTTGCTTGGACTGACTGTAAGCGCGACGAATGGCTTTGCTTTCCGCCTCCTCGCGAACCGCACGCAAGTTCAGCACTGGCATGTCATCTACCGCACCATCCCATGGCAGCGATAAGTCATCTGCCTGAACCATCTGTCCCTCTGCCAAGATCACCGCGGACTTGAGTTTGTTCTGCAACTCGCGAATATTACCCGGCCACTGATAGGCGATCATGGCGTGCTGCGCGGTATCGCTGAACCCTTTAACTTTAGACGCAAAATCTTCCGCATATTGCGCCAAAAAGGTTTTTGCCAGTAACAGCACGTCGCGCTCGCGCTCGCGCAACGGCGGAATGTTGATGACCATTTCACCAACGCGATAAAATAAATCCTCACGGAATGTCTCTTCACTGACCATGGATTGTAAATCTCGGTGCGTGGCACATACGACCCGAATATCCACGGGGATTTCGCTGCGACCACCGACGCGTTCAATCACTCGCTCTTGCAAAAAACGCAGCATCTTAGCCTGCAAACCAATTGGCATATCACCAATCTCATCGAGGAACAAGGTGCCGCCTTGCGCTGTTTCAATTTTGCCTAACGTGGTCTTGTTGGCGCCGGTAAATGCACCTTTTTCATAACCAAACAGCTCACTCTCCAGCAGGTTTTCGGGAATTGATGCGCAGTTGATGGCGACAAATGGCTGTTCCGCGCGCGGTGAGGCTTCATGAATTGACCGAGCAAAGACTTCTTTGCCCGTTCCTGATTCGCCGAGTAGCAGAGTCGTAATGTCGGTTTTGGCAATTTTTTCGGCGCGACGACACACCGCCTGGATACTTTCGCTTGCCCCAACAATACGTCCCATAGCAGGTTTTGCAAGTTGAAGACGGCGATTTTCTGCTTCTAACACAGAGAGCTGTAGGGCACGTGAGACCAGTACTTTCATCGTGTCAGAATCAATCGGTTTTTGATAAAAATCGTACGCACCTAGTTCGATCGCTTTGAGCGCATTGGTTTTGTCATTGTTCCCCGTCACCACGATCACTTTGGTATGTGGCGCAAGCGCAATAATTTCTTCTAAGGTACGCAGACCTTCAGAGGCATTAGTGGGATCAGGGGGTAAGCCTAAATCGAGCGTGACAACCCCTGGTTCAAAACGGCGTAATTGCGCAATCGCGCTTGTGCGATCATCAGCAAAGACGATATCAAAATCAGTCAAACTCCATTTGAGTTGTTTTTGGATCCCGAGATCGTCATCAACGACCAGTACCTTGCTCATATTGTGACTTCCTTGTTCTGCTGGTTTACTTCCATATCGGCACGGTAAGGGGGAAGATAAATCGTAAATGTACTTCCCTGCCCAACTTGACTCACCACGTCTAGGCGCCCTCCGACCTCTTCAATATAATGCCTGGCATCATAAGCGCCAATCCCCATTCCTGCGTTGCCCTTTGTGGTATCAAACGGTTTGAATAGTCGAGTTGCAATGAACTCGGCTGTCATACCGCTGCCGGTGTCGCTGATAGCGATGCCAACTTGTGCATCAGGCGCTGCAAACACTTCCACGGTGACTGAGCCATCCTCTGCGGTCGCTTGCTGGGCATTACTAATCAGGTGATAGAGCACATTCTGCAACTTATCACTCTCGCATGCGGGATAACATTCGGTGTCGATGACAACAGCCGGCTTGGGTAGCTGGGTCGCGCACTGTTTTTCTACAACGTGACTAAGTATAGATGACAAATCACATTTATGGGTATGTGATGCCGTTTCTGTGTTTTTTTCTGTGTGCTTTTCTGTCAATTGCTTGAGCATCTTCTGCATACGCGCCTGGGTATGCTCAAGTGTTTCGAAGGTATCATCGATAAACTCGGGGTTATTTTTGTGCTGTTGCGCATTGCACAAAATCAGATCGATTTGCGCAAGGACATTTTTTAAATCGTGCACAACAAACGCGGACATGCGACTAAATGCTGCGAACTGGGCATTTTCAGCAACCAAATGAGAAGCTTCGTGATGCAGGATAAAATTAGCAACCTGCGCCAAAATCGCATTTAAATAGTCCCTCAGCTCCCAGTTTAGCTCACGCACAATGCCGGTTTGTTGATACAAACACGCCAATCCCCATAGCGTGTTTTCATGATAGATAGGCAAAATAAATTGAATTTGCGTTTGCTTGGCGTGTTCGGGCGAGATGGGTAAATTCGGGTACATTTCTGGCCGCACGGTGAGTTCATTAAGATCAATGATCCACGGTTTCTCGCGACAATAAACTTGAGCTGCTTTGATTACCGCCCAATCCAGCGCCTGCAGATTAACAGCCTCAGTCTGAGCAACAATGCGCATATCGTCGTGATTACTTTTGGGGATCCGACATAGTACCCCTTGTTGGTATTCAATTGAATTCAATAACCCCTTCAGTGCGGTACGATAAACATCTGGCAGCGCTTTTTCACCTACTTCAAGGGTATTGGTCAACGCAATCCACTGCTCCCGGTAATCAAATTGATTGGCAAAAAAGTTTTTGGTGATGAACACTTTGATTTGTTGTCGAATATGGGTCGAGGCCAAAATCGTGACGAGCAAAAATAGCGCAATCACCACTAAGACAATTTGCACCGTTGCCCCCCACTCTCCCCCGACATATTTGATGACATAACCGGCAATCGCCATTAAAAATAGGTAAGCGCCTGCCACAATCAGCAGTGTCGAGTGCAGGACTATTTCACGAGAGATGAAGATTTTGATCCCCCAGTGCTCCATCCGCCGCATTGCGACCAGCATCAAAGGCAAAAACAATGCATATACGTAACCCTTGGCGGCGATAAAGTGGATGTCTAAATAGTTGACCATGCTGGCATTGGCATAAGTCACAAACTCCAACACGTTAACCGTACCAAGATAAATGACCAGCGGCTTAAATGCCCAGCGTTTATCGCCGGCCTGACGGTATAGCAACTCGAGTTGTAACAAAATCGTGAGCGCGACGACGGTATAACCTAGATAAAGCCAAGAACTCGGTAGTGGGACTGTCAATAAGCTCACCATGAGTAAACACGGGATTGCTAGGGGCATGAGTGTCGACTTTTGCATCAACAATGATCGTAAACTGCTGCTTTGCTGATGCAGTGCAGCACTGAGAAAAATAATCCATGCAAATTGTTTAAGAAGATCAAAGGACAAGGATTGATGAAAGCCCGGTGTAGGGTTTACCACGCTAATTGAATGCAGTGACCAAGCCCCTGAGCAAACCAAGGCAAACGCCAAACAGTATTTTATTCGGGTATGTGATTTAACAGTTAGCAACAGTAACACTAAGACCAACAAACCGGCGGTCAAAATTCCAAATCCAATATCTGCTATCATCGCGCTTCCTTGCGTTCTGTTGTGTACTTACTTTGTGCTCTATATCCGCTGTAACACTATAATCGCTGTAGCACTAGGCTTCCTATCGAGTAGCCCGCACCAAATGAGCATAGCAAACTGACCTCTCCTGCTTGTAGCGATTCGCGATGCAGATGGAAGGCAATAATCGATCCTGCCGAGGCCGTATTCCCATAGGTATCTAATACTATCGGCGCTTCCTCTGGATCGGCCACTCTGCCGAGTAATTTTTTGGTAATTAAGGTATTCATATTGATATTGGCTTGATGCAAAAACCATTTTTTGACATCACTAGGAGTCAACTGATGCGCATTCAGGTGCTGTGCAATATGCTCTGCCGCCATCGGACACACTTCTTTAAAGACCTTCCGCCCCTCCTGATGAAACAGCATATCAGGGGCGTATGGCGCCTCATCTGTTGCATGGGTCATGTAGCCAAAGTTAGAACGGATGTTATTGGAGTACTGGGTCACCGCTTTGGTACTCAAAATCTGCTGCTGGTGAGAGGATGTTGCGCAGTCTTTGCTTTCAATCACCAAGGCTGTGGCGACATCACCAAATATAAAATGACTATCGCGGTCTTTATAATTGACCTGTGGCGACACTAGCTCTGGATTGATCACCAAAACGGCCCGCGCCGTGCCGGCTTTCACCATTTCATACGCGCGGTGAATGCCAAACGTCGCTGCTGAGCATGCTACCAACATGTCAAAGGCAAATCCCGTGACCCCTAGCGCTTCTTGAATTTCGATGGCCACAGCCGGGTATGCTCGCTGTGTGTAGGCACATGATACGATAACACAATCGATATCGTCGGCAGTCTTGCCAGCGTTATTTAAGGCCTCACGGGCTGCTGCCACTCCCATCTCAGCTTGGTGGGAGAGCTCATCGTCGCTGCGCGGAGATATCGCAGGTCGCATCCTCTCAATATCGAGAGCACCTTCTTTTTGATAGATGTAGCGCGACCGAATACCGCTGGCTTTGGCAATAAAATCTGCACTAGACAACGGTAAAGCGGTTGCTTCACCTGTACTAATCTGTTCTGCATGCTCGCGATTAAACTGCTCTGCATAGGCGTTGTAACTGGCTACTAACTCTTCGTTGGTAATCGAATGTTCTGGGGTCAACAACCCTGACCCACTGATAACTACTGATGCACTCATGATCTTATTATTCTGTCGTATTTGTGTCGTTATGATTAAGCAAAGCTTAACGTGAAAACACCAAATCCGCCACTGCAATCAGGCACTTTGTGCCTACCAAGCTATGATGCAGCAACACAATGAACGCGAATAATCCCCAGCAACACCTGTTGACCGGCAAATAAGGTGCGCAAAAAAGTGGTTTTTATGAATTGAGGGTTGCCAAGCGTATCGGGTAACTTGTCGATAAATTCATGCTGCTCTTTGGCAAATAAATTGCGAGTGTCCATAGTGACTCGCTGCAACAGGCTGCGCACGCCAGTATCAAGCGTCGCAAATAACTCGGCAATGAACGGATGTTGTATCACGAGGTCACCAACGGGCTCTGGCAACGCTTGTAAAAATGCACGATTGGCGTAAATAACAGTGCCATCAAAGTTTTTGATAAACACCTTGTCCTCCAGCGCATCAAGCATAAACTGAAAATTTTCAGCTTGAGTGGTGTAGGTGCTGTGCTCGTGCTGCAGCTCTAAAAAATACTGAAGCTGGATGGCTTGCTGACGAACAATTTTTTTGTCCATTTCAGCAAGGGCGCAACGCTTATCGTTTATCAAGAATAAACAACCAATGCAGCGCCCATTTTTGCGCCGCAACGGGATCCCAAAATAGTAATAAATCATGCCTTCGACACTTTGCTGCTTGTGTTTTTCAAGCACGCCATAAGGCAGCATCATTTCGGTTTCACGGTCAAACATGATGGTTTGGAAGGTATAAAAGTGAGTCGGATCAAGAGAGGCTAACCAATCACTAGACACTGCCGCCATGCTGAGTTTATGTTCATCGTACAAGACGATACCCGCCCCCGTGACACGGAGCAAATTAAATGTATCGCTGACAATGCGATTGAGTTCGCTTTGCATGTCAGCATCGATTGCGGCATTAGGGGTCGCATGATTAGTGAGTACATCGTGCGGCTTATTGGTCAATATATTCATATCTGCATACCTATAGTCTCCCTTCTAATTATAGGGGCATTTGGTATAGAAAATTATTAGGCAAAAGTATAAAAATTATTTCTAGTTTGACGCAATGTCAGTGTGCTTTTGATACTTCAGGAATAGGCATCAATGTCGCAAATAATGTGGCAAGCGTTTGAAATAACTCATGTCTTTGGGAAGCGCTACGCCAGACTAAAGCGATTTCGCGATAGGCATCGTCATCCCCAGCAATTGCGCTCAACTGGGTATTATTGAGAATACCTTTATTCTTAGCCAGCTCGGGGATGAACGTAAATCCGCCTTGATGCTGGGCCAGTTGTAACAGAGTTAAAATATGGCTGGCGGCGAGATCACTGACTTGTTCTTGAAACGCCAGCTGACAAGCAGATACTGCATGCTCCGTCATACAGTGCTCAGCATGCAACAAAAACACGCTGTTTTTGGGTAACGTAGAAAAGTCTATTGGGGTGGGCAGCTGCGCGACGCGTTCAGGTAAGCCAACCAAATAAAAAGGGTCGCGCCCTAATAGCCTGTGCCGACAGTTTGGCGTCGCATAGGGCAAGGCCAAAATCGCACAGTCTAACTTTCCGTCGTGCAGTTGCTGCATCACATTGGCAGAGGTATCTTCACTCAACGCAAGCTGCATATCGGGGTAGTGTGATCCTGTCAGTGCGATTAAATCACTAAAAATAAACGGTGCTATAGTAGGGATCACACCAATATTCACCCTGGCTTTGCGCCAGTCTCCGCCGGTGTTGGCAAACTGCGAAACTTCATCCGCATGCGCCAACAGCCCTCGCGCCTGTTCTACTAAGGCGTTGCCAAAAGGGGTAAAGACAAAGTTTTTATTATCCCGCTCAAGAATTTGCTCACCGCACTGTTGTTCTATGCTTTGCACTGCGGCGGAAAGTGTCGATTGACCGATAAAACAGCGCTTGGCAGCGCGGTGAAAATGTTGCTCTTCAGATAATACAACGAGATAGTGGAGATGCTTTAGGTTGGGCCATTTCATCACAACTACCTCGCGGTTTATTACACACCAAAGGCGAATTTGAGCATATAAAAGAAGATGATGGATAACACCGCGCCGGTTGGCAAGGTAACCACCCAAGAAATTGCGATTTTTTTGAAGGTACCCAAGTCAAGCGCAGCGATGCCTCTAGCAAGCCCCACACCAATGACCGCCCCGACCAGAGTTTGCGTGGTTGAGATTGGCAGCCCAGTACCTGAGGCCACTACTACAGTGGTCGCTGCCGCTAACTCAGCAGCAAAGCCTTTAGACGGGGTTAGATGCGTAATATTCGTGCCGATAGTTTTGATGACGCGATGGCCGAATAGTGCCAATCCCGCTACGATACCGATCCCGCCAAGTGGTAACACCCACCATTCTAAGGGCGCACTGGCATTAATCTGACCACCTGAATTCACCACGCTGATAACTGCCGCCAGCGGGCCGATGGCATTTGCTACGTCGTTAGAGCCATGTGCAAACGCCATACAACACGCGGTCAAAATCATTAGAATCGCAAAGATTTTTTCGACCGACTGGGTTTGTTCTTCAGCACTGGCGTTGGAGTTGAATTGCAAGCGCGCAATTGCGTATTTACCGATCAATCCCACACCAATAGCAATCCCTATTGCTAGTAAATAACCGGTATTTGTGTCAAGGCCAAGTCCAACGTGCTTCAGGCCTTTTTTGATCGTCACCAGTGACATCATAAAACCGGCCAAAGCCATATAAATCGGCACAAATCGCTTAGCGTTATCAATCGGGTTAGGCGCATCAAAAATGATTCTTTTTGCACTGATATACAATAAGTAGGCGATTAAACCCGAAATCGCAGGAGTAATTACCCAACTCCCCACAATGCCGCCCACTTTACCCCATGCTACAGCGTCGGCGGACACGCCTACTGCAGTAAAGCCGATGATCGCGCCAATAATCGAGTGAGTGGTGGATACCGGCCAGCCATAATAGGAAGCAACGGCAAGCCAGATCCCCGCCGAGAGCAAGGCGGCAATCATGCCCAGCACTAAGTAGTGAGGTATATCAATAAAATATGCAGTATCTATAATCCCTTTGCGGATAGTCGAGGTCACTTCCCCACCCGCCAAATATGCCCCGGCAAATTCAAATACCATAGCTATAAGCACCGCTTGCTTCAGCGTAAGTGCTTTGGAACCAACGGAAGTGCCCATGGCGTTTGCAACATCGTTTGCGCCGATGCCCCATGCCATTAAGAAGCCTACGCCTGCAGCTAATAAGATTAGCAGTAATCCGTATGTTTCTAAAATTGTCAAAAGTAAACCTTTGTAAAGGAGAGTGCCTGTTTCAATTTGCGGATAATACACAAAATAGGATATTGAGTGTAGTTTAATTCCAAAAAATTCCGCAAAAAAGCTAGGTGTTTAACAGAGATTGGATCTTCTTCTGTATTTTTTTGTTGCTGTGATGGCGCAAATCTTTGCCCCCTGCTAGGTAAACTAGGTACTCACAGATTTTAATACAATGATCGGCAATGCGCTCAAAGCCCCTAGGTAAATCTAAAATAGCTAACCAGTGATGCAAATGCGCTGGTTGTTGTTCCAGCAAGGATGCTAGCTTTTTGTTCAGAGCGGCGTACTTTTCGTCGATCATTTTTTCCTGTTCAAAAATATCATAGGCCGTTTGTAAGTCTTGCCGGGCAAACGCATCAAACGTATCGCGCATCATGCTCAAGACATCTTCTCCGAGTCGCAGTATGGCCAATTTTAACGCATCATCCAAAATAGTATCGGTGCTGGTAATAAACCCTGCTAGCTGTTCGATTTCGTCGCCCATACTCTCGAGCTCGACAACCATCTTTGACACGCTCATTACCAGCCTCAAATCACTCGCAGTAGGATTGCGGGTTGCTAGAATACGCAAACACTCCTGATCAATTTCAAGCTCCATTGCGTTGATTTTGACGTCATTGAGGATCACTTTTTCGGCGTGTTTGCGATCGTTATTGCGCAGAGCTTCTAAGGCATTTTGTAACTGCACCTCAATCTCACCGCCCATGACGAGTAAGGCATTGCGCAAATCCTCTAACTCGCGGTTGAACGTTCGCGATATGTGGGTGTTGATATCGTTAAAGTTAGCCATAGCGACCTGTAATATAATCTTCAGTTTGTTTGTGTTTGGGCTGGGTAAACAACTTGTCCGAGTCGCTGTACTCAATCAGCTCACCCTGGTGCAAAAACGCTGTGTAATCAGACAGCCGTGCAGCTTGCTGCATGTTATGTGTTACCATAATGATGGTAGTCGTTTGTTTAAGTGTTTGCATCAATTCTTCGATATGCAGCGTAGCTAGAGGGTCAAGTGCTGAAGTCGGCTCATCAAGCAATAATATCTTCGGTTTCAGTGCCAAAGCACGTGCGATCATCAAACGCTGTTGTTGCCCACCCGATAAAATTGACGCTGATGCAAATAGCTGTTGTTTTACCTCTTCCCACAGCGCCGCATTTTTGAGGGCTTTTTCAACGGCTTCATCGAGCATACGACGCGGCATGTTTTTTTGTAAACGCAGACCAAATGCCACATTATCATAAATAGTCATGGGAAATGGATTGGGTGTTTGAAACACCATCCCAACCTGCGTGCGCAATTTGGCGACATTAACTCGAGGCGAATTAATGTCTTTGTTGTCGATCAGCACGCTACCCTGACAGCGGTGATTTTTGACCAAGTCATTCATGCGGTTCATGCTGCTCATTAAGGTCGTTTTACCACAGCCGCTTTGGCCGATCAAACACGTAATCCGGTGTTTGGGAAAGGACATGGTGATGTCGTTCAGCACGTTTTTTTTGCCAAAATTAACTGACAATTGGTTTATTTTAACTGCGGTTTCTTCAGCTGAAAGCTTTTTGAGTGCTGGACGGGCACGTTTGAACAATTTCACCTTAACTAAACCTCTCATAGCGAGCTCTCAAACGTGCTCTAAGCATGGATGCTAATGCATTGAGTGACAATACTACCACAATTAATAACAAACAAATGGCATACATCATTGCACCGTCTTCTACATTATTTTGGTTGTGGAACACGCTGTCAAAAATCATCACTCCCAAATGCATAAATTGACGTTCCAAATGCACAAAGGGAAAAATATCGTCAACCGGTAGCGTCGGCGCGTAAATCACGGCGCCAACTAATAGCAACGGCGCGACCTCACTGGCAGCTCGCGCAATTGCCAAAATGGCGCCGGTTAAAATATTGGGTGACGCAATTGGCAACACGTTGTAGCGAATCGCTTCGTATTTGGTGGCACCTAGTGCCATTGCTCCTTCGCGCAGGTTATCGGGCACTTGTGATAAGCCTTCTTCAGTCGCCACCACGACCGTTGGCAAGGTCAACAGCGCCATAGTCAATGCTGCCCACAACAAACCGGGCGCACCAAAGGTTGGGCTCGGCAGTGAATCGGCGTAAAACAGCTCATCAATACTGACCCCTAAACCCAGCACAAATAAGCCTAAACCAAACACACCATAGACGATCGAAGGTACGCCAGCGAGGTTGATGATAATCACGCGCACAAGTGTCACCACCATGTTGTCCGGTGCGTACTCATGCAGATACAATGCGGTTAACACGCCAATTGGCATGACGACCACCGTCATTAAAAAGACCATCAAAACTGTACCAAAAAGGGCTGGAAACACGCCCGCACTACCCGTTTTGGCCGTGTGATCGCTGACGATAAAGCGCGCGATTTCACCAGCGCTAAACGCAAGTTTGTCCCAGCTACTCATCTTATTTGGCTGCCATACAAGGGCAATATCCGCTAGCGGTAAGGATAAATCAGCCACCTCAGCATCAAACTGAATATCGACTTGATATTCTTGCAGTGCCAGCTGCAGTTTATTGCGCTGTACCTGAAGCGCTTGCAAAGTCGTTTGCACACGCACAAACACGGGTGCATCCGCTGGAATTTGTTGAGCCATGTATTGTGCATAGCGCATTTCTAGCGGGTAACTTTGTTCATTAATCGCCTGAATTTGCGCATTGATCTCGTTAATGCGCGCCTGACTTTGCTGCCACATCGCTTCACTGAATGGGGCTGACTGCAGGCGCAGTTGTGGAGCGAGCAGCGTCTTACCTGAAAAGGTCTTAATGACATAAACATCTTCACTTGGCCGACTTACAATATCATCTGGTAATAAGAATATCGGACTCATTTCGCGTTCAACTGGCACAAACACACTGGCTTCAATACGTCCATCGCTGCGCATCGGTCCTATATAGCCATAAGCTGACTGCCCCGTCTGGGCAAAAGTAATATGTTGTACCGGTTTTACGGTAAAATGAAACATCCCCTTTACCACGACTAACAATAAAATGCCAAATAGAGCAAGGCTGAGCATGGCCGTCGCCACAATCGGCATGTTGACAATCGCAAACCGGCTAAGCCACTGCCATTCAGAGGATTTATTCATCGTATAGCTCCCCTCGCACTTTGCGATTGAGGTGTCGCAAAAACTCGGCGAATGAATTCAGCACAAAGGTGAATAAAAACAATAAAAACGCGGTGAAAAAAAGCACCACCATGTGACTGTTTTCACTGTTCATTTCGGGGATTTCAATCACCAGATTTGCCGTTAATGCGCGCAAGCCAGTAAACAAACTCCAGTCACTCACCGGCGAGTTGCCGGTCACCATCAACACGATCATGGTTTCACCAAAGGCGCGGCCAAAGCCCAACATCATTGCCGCCATAATACCTGGAAACGCGGCAGACAGCACAATGCCTTTTAGCGTTTGTACCCGTGAAGCACCAAGTGCATAAGCGGCTTTGACCATGGTTTTAGGGACACCATGAATCGCATCCTCCGCCAGTGAAAATACCGTTGGTGCAACCCCGATCCCCAACGCGATAGCCACGATAAAGGTGACTTTATTGGTGTTTTGAAACTCGCTCAACCACACCAGACCTGCTAACCAAGGTCCAACAAAACTGACACACAGCCAGATAAACAATCCCAGTGCAAACGACATTATCCATACTTCAAAACGCACAAAGCTAAGTTGCCAACCATAGTGTTGTAGGGCCCGATATGTATAGGCACAGCACAGCAAAAATAGCGGCATTAACACAATAATCGCGGCAATCGAAAGAACCAACTGATCCGCCATGGCGAGTAATATAGTGGCCGCAATCAGACCAATGATAACCGAAGGAATAGACTCCAGTGTTTCGATGATGGGTTTTACCCAAGCCCTCACTCTTGCTTGAGCAAAAAAACCTACATAAATAGCACTGCCAAGCGCCAGCGGCATTGCGATAGTTAAGGCCAGCAATGAGGCCTTCATACTGCCGATTAACAATGGTACAACGTTGTATTTTTTGGGTACATAATCTTGAGCAGGATTAGTTTGCCAGGTGTGACTAGGGGTATCGTAACCGGGGTATCGGTGAGGTTCAAACAGCTCCTGCAGCGTTACACTGGCATTGAGATGAGTGAGCTTTACCCATATCAGCTGTTGCCCGTCTACCCAGGTAAGATTGTCTCGCTGTACATCGGCTAACAACAATTCAGCATTAAGCGTGTGCGCAGCAAGCTGTTGAAAAGTGACCGAGTTCAACATCTGCAAATGCGTTTGTCCCTGACTGTACGTAGCAACTTGAACGATGTTATGGATGTCAGATTCAAGAATTGCAATGACTTCTTCATAATCATCGAGCGTCATCATGGGGGTGATCTGAATTGGCTTTTGTTGTTGCCAACTCACTCGAGATAACGTTCGCTCTAAAGAGGTTCGAGTCACGATATAAAAGGTTGCGGGGATCTGGCTAGCGTAAATGGCCTCAACATTTTCAAGCGCCTTGCGCTGAATCATCACTTGCTCTAGAAACAGCTCTAAATATTCACCATCATAACCAAGCGCCATGGGCTGTGTTGGGTGCAGTACCAATAGTGGTGTTGCGATATCAACCTCTCTCAAGCTCCCCTGACTGGCTTGGTAAATATAGCGCTGAGACACCCCTGAACTCTGTGAGCGACCTTCTAATAAAATCCCCCGACCATGCAAATACGACAGGCCTTGTAAGATAAAGTCCAACGGCAGCTCAAAGCGCGTGGGCGGATTGTGGTCACTAAACAAATACAGCTGTCGTTGATAATACCCAATCTGCTTGGTGCCGGTAGGGGTAGTTAGCCAGTGCAGAGTCATACCACAAGGAACCATAGATTTTTTTTGTGGGGCCTGAGATGATGGCTCTGTGCGTGGTTGATCAGGTAATGTGACTATCAGTTCCTGTAATTCACACTGCCTCGAAGGCCCAGCAGCGGATATTAGCGGTTGTGCAGCTCGGTATCCCAACACTGTAAGCTGGCCTGAACCCTCTTGCGTAATGCCGACGACTTGCCCGATGTCATCCAGAGCGATCTGATGTTGCTCATAAGCAGGTGAGAGGAGAATTGGCATTGCCCGGTAAAAAAGCGTGCCGATCAACAACAAAAATGCGCCCACGACCATTAACGCGCTGAATGCCGCTAGATAATAGAAAGCATGTGCTTTTTGGAAGCGGAATAGATTGTGTTTGTCACCGAGAAGCTGCATAAGCACAGGTAATTTTTTTGCATAAGTCTACCTCAGGGTAACAGGCTGCACAAGTCATGCAAAAAGATGCTAGTGAATGTTCGCAAAAGTGTCATATAATCAGCGTATTATAGGAATATTTGATTATATACTCGTCATGGACTCTCAATTGTATTTTCCCAAAGAACTCAGCTGGTTAGCATTTAACGAACGCGTTTTACAAGAAGCTGCTGATACCAACAACCCCGTCGTAGAAAGACTCCGCTTTTTAGGTATTTATTCCAACAACTTAGATGAGTTTTTTCGCGTTAGAGTGGCAGAATTAAAACGTCAAATTTCCATTGCCCAGTCGCGTGAACCCGATACGGAAAGTGAGGCGTTAAAAGCGTTACTAGCAGAAGTGCAAGAGCGCGTGGTGCTGCTTTCAAAAGATTTTGACCGCATCCACAAAGACATTATCCAAACGCTCAAACGCTACAATATTCATATTTGCAAGCCACATGACTTGTCTGATTTTCACCGTGAGTGGATTAATGCGTTGTTTTTCAATAAGATATTGCGTCATGTCGCCCCTATTTTAGTGCACAGCAAAATAGACTTGTCACAGCGACTCAACGGCAGTGCGCTGTATTTCTATGTTTCGCTTAAGACCGAAGGTCGCAATCCGAAATACGCCGTAGTACAGGTACCCACTGACGAGTCACCGCGATTTATTCAATTACCGCCAGAAAAAAGCAAAAAAGAAAAACGCATTATCTTGCTTGATGACATTGTCAAAATGTCCATGCCGACGATTTTTCGTGGTTTTATGCGCTTTGATGATATTGAAGCATACTCATTTAAGCTGATGCGCGATGCCGAATACTCAATTAACGACGAAATCGACGAAAGTTACGTTGAGAAAATGTCTGAGAGTATGAAACAGCGTTTGATTGCTGAACCAGTGCGCGTTATTCACGATTACAACATGCCGCAGTACATGATTGCTGACTTGTCTAAACGCCTTAAAATCAAATCCTCTGATACGTTGCAAGAAGCGGGTTATTACCGTAATTTCCGAGATTTTATCGGCTTCCCCAACGTCGGGCGTGCGTATCTTGAAAACGACAAACTGCCCGCTATCAGTACCAAACAATTTGTCGATTTTGATACCGTATTTGATGCAATCAGTTTTCAAGACGTATTGTTATATTACCCGTACCATCGCTTTTTGCATTTTACCGAGTTTTTGCGCCAGGCAGCATTTGACCGTAACGTGCGTAGCATTTACATCAACGTATATCGCTTGGCGTCCAACTCCCGTGTTATCAACTCGCTGATCGACGCAGTCGACAACGGCAAAAGTGTGACTGTGGTGGTGGAGCTTCGCGCGCGCTTTGACGAAGAGGCGAACATTGAGTGGTCCAAGCGCATGAAGGATGCGGGTATTAAAGTTGTATTTGGTAACCCCAATATCAAGATCCACAGTAAACTGTGTGTCGTGACGCGTGAAGAGCGTGGTCAAACGCAGCACTATGCGCACTTTGGCACCGGTAACTTCAACGAAAAGACCGCCAAAATCTACACTGATTATGCGCTGTTTACCAAAAACCAAGAGCTTGCCGAAGAGGCGATTCGGGTATTTGAGTTTATCATTAACCCTTATCGCAACGTCAAATTCCAGCACCTGCAAGTATCGCCAATCAATTCACGCACCAAAATTCAATCGCTGATCCGTCAAGAGATCCAGAATCTCAAACAAGGTCTGGACGCTGGCATTACGCTAAAAGTGAATAATTTGGTCGATAACGAGCTGATTGATGATTTGTATCGCGCCAGCCAAGCAGGGGTCAAAATCCGCATTATCCTGCGCGGGATGTGCGCACTGATCCCCGGTCAAAAGGGCTTAAGTGAAAACATCTCGGTCATCAGTATTGTGGATCGCTTCTTGGAGCACCCGCGGGTGATGGTGTTCAACAACGGCGGTGACAAAAAAGTATTTATTTCCTCTGCCGATTGGATGACGCGCAACTTGGATAGACGTATCGAGGTTGGCTGTCCAATTTACTCACCGCGCCTGGTACAACAAATTATCGATATGCTTGAGTTACAGTTTAGAGATACGCTCAAAGCGCGCATCATTGATGAAAAACAGACCAATCAATACGTCAAACGCGGTAATCGCAAGCTGTTGCGCTCACAAATTGAAACCTATAAATACTTGCAAGTGTTAGAAACCTTGCCCTATGCTGAAAAAAACGATTAGTTTGATATGAGTAGACCTTTATCGTGACACAACCTGAAGAAATCATTCAAGACCTGACCAGCGCCAGCTATCCTCACATGGCTGCGCTGGATTTAGGCTCTAACAGCTTCCACCTGGTCGTCACGCGCGTAGTTTCTGGCTCACTGCAAATAGTCCATCGCATCAAAGAGCGCGTGCATTTGGCTGACGGATTGGATGAAGACGGCTTTTTATCCCAAGAGGCTATCGAGCGCGGCTTGGCAGGTCTAAAAATGATGCAGGAAAGCTTGCAAGGGTTCCAACCCGACCAAGTCCGTATCGTGGCGACATATACCTTGCGCAAAGCGCTCAATGCGCATGAGTTTATTAGTCGTGCTAAACGCATCTTACCTTATCCCATCGAGGTCATATCAGGCATTGAAGAAGCGCGCTTGATTTATTCTGGGGTCGCGCACACTCAGCACGATGAAGGGCGTCGCTTTGTGGTCGACATTGGCGGGGGTTCAACCGAATTTATCATCGGTGATGGCTTTCAACCTTTACTTTGCCGTAGTCTACAAATGGGCTGTGTGAGTTTTACGCAGCGTTTTTTTGCCGATGGCCAAATTACGAAACAACGTTTCAGACAGGCCGTTACTGCTGCCCAGCAAACGGTGCAGCTGATTGTTGATCGCTACCGTTACTACAACTGGGATTGCTGTATTGGCACATCTGGCACCATCAAGGCTATTCTTGCCCAAATCACGTCTGCCCCCGATGCCGAGTTTGCAGCTATTACCCTAGCTGAACTGATGCGCTTACGCGATGAAGCAATCACCGCGGGGAGCTCTGACGCTCTGGCATTAGTGGAAGCAAACACCGAACGAGCGTCGGTCTATGCTGCTGGTTTAGCCATTTTGCTTGGCATTTTTAAAAGTTTTGAGATTGACTCAATGCGTTTCTCACCTGCCGCGTTACGCGAAGGCGTGATGTACGAAATGCAGGCCGATTTGTGGCAAACCAAAACCCGTGACCGCACTGTACAAGGCTTAACTGAGCGCTATTCGATTGATGTTGATCAAGCCAAACGGGTGATGCACACCTGCCTTTATCTATACGAACAGGTACCCGTAACCTGGTTATCTGACCGTATCGCCATAAAAAACATACTGGGATTTGCGTGTCTACTACATGAAGTTGGTATTGCCATAAATTCTCGTGGATATCACCGCCATTCGGCGTATATCATTGAAAACAGTGACTTACCGGGGTTCAACCTGGAAGAACAGGGACTGTTGGCATTATTAATGCGCATGTGTCGCAAGAAAATTAAACTGGAGCTGTTTCCAGCCTTTGATCAATTTAGCGCTGAAGAAGTGACTCGAATGTTGACGCTGTTACGCCTCGCAATCTTACTCAACCAAAAACGTCAGCAGGATATTCTGCCCGAGTATCAAGTAAAGGTTGCTGACCAGCATCTGAGCATCAAGTTTGCCCCGCGCTGGCTCAAAAAGAAACCGGTTTTTAATGCAGAGTTGACTCGTGAGCAGGCACTGCTCAAGATGATCAACATCGATTTGGATGTGTGCTAACACGCCCAAATCGATGTTTTAATTGCGACTAGTTAGGCCACTGACGCTGCATAAATTGCAGCAATAGCCTCATCCAGCGTTTGGGTAAATTCAGCATCGCTTTGTTGCGCCGACAAGCCTTGTGTCAACGCCCGTGAAAACGAAGCAATCATGCCTGGGTTTTGCGCCAAACGGGCATTTGCCTCATCGCGTGCATAACCACCAGACAATGCCACGACCTTCACCACGTTAGGGTGTGCAACACATGCTGCATAAAAGTCGTTGGTCTCTGGTAGCGTCAGTTTGAGCATCACCAGCTGATCGGGGCCAAGGGCGTCAAGCTCCTTGAGAATCGCGGCTTTGAGTAGTGCTTCAGCTGCGGCTTTCTCCGGACTATTGATGTCCACTTCAGGCTCGATAATCGGCACTAAACCCGCGGCAATAATTTCTTTGCCGATGCTAAACTGCTGCGCGACAACCTCATTAATACCCGCTTCATTAGCTAGCTTAATGACTGAACGCATCTTGGTGCCAAACACGTTTTGTGCATTGGCTTTTTCTAATAACGCGCTCAAATTAGGGATTGGCTTCATCAACTGTACGCCGTTAGCTTCATCAGCTAAGCCTTTGTCGACTTTCAAGAAAGGCACAACTTGCTTTTCTTCCCACAAGAACTGCGCCGAACTCTTGGCGTTGATTTCGCGGTCCAGCGTATCTTCAAACAAGATAGCGCCAAGCACGCGTTCACCGTTAAATGTATCGTTAGTGATGATACGAGTACGCATGGCATGCACTTGTGCGAACATCTCTGCATCGTTGCTGTAGGCATCACTGCCAACACCGTAGAGTGCAAGCGCTTTAGGCGTACTGCCGCCGCTTTGATCCAAAGCTGCGATAAAACCATTGCCAGAGCGTACTTTTTCTAACATGGCGGTTTGGGTTGAAGACATCGTGTCTCTCCTCCAATTTTGGCCTCAGTGGTGATTGAGCACGTGAGGCATAGGGTTACAGATTTGCTTCCATTTCACTGTTGTTATTATTGTTGTGTGAGGGTCGCAGTTTGTTTAATTCAAGGTATCTAAATAGTTAGCGATCCAAAATCGCGACTGCAGGTAATGTTTTGCCTTCTAGGAACTCTAAAAACGCGCCACCCCCTGTAGAAATATAGGACACTTTATCGGCAATGCCAAACATATCCACTGCGGCTAGTGTATCTCCACCGCCGGCAATGCTAAATGCATCGCTTTGTGCAATCGCTTCAGCAATCGCTTTCGTGCCCGCCGCAAATGGCGCAAGCTCAAACACGCCTACCGGTCCATTCCAAACAATGGTACCTGCGTTTTTTAAGATCTCACATAATGCATCAGCCGTATCTGGGCCAATATCAAAGATCATATCTGTATCGCCAACCTCAGCAGCAGATTTAGTCGCCACCTCGGTATCGGCACTAAATGCTTGACCGGTCACCACATCTGTCGGTACCGGAATGCTGCCGCCAGCGGCCTGAGCTTGTGCCTGTAAACGCTTGGCTTCGTCAACTAGGTCTGCTTCATAGAGCGATTTGCCTACGGCATGGCCTTCGGCGGCGATAAAGGTATTGGCAATACCGCCACCCACGATCAACTGATCGACTTTGCCGGCCAAACTATCTAATACCGTTAACTTTGTAGAAACTTTAGAGCCACCGACAATCGCAACCATGGGGCGCTTGGGGTTATCGAGCGCTTTGCCAAGTGCGTCTAATTCAGCTTTCAATAGCGGGCCTGCGCATACCTCTGCTGCAAATTTTGCGACGCCATGCGTAGAGGCTTGGGCGCGGTGTGCAGTACCAAACGCATCCATGACAAAAACGTCACACAGTGCTGCGTACCGCTTCGCAAGATCATCAGCGTCTTTTTTCTCACCGACATTAAAACGCACATTTTCCAATAGCGCTACCTGGCCCGGTGCTACTTCAGCAGAGTCTAAATCTGCTAATAACGTCACATCCTGACCGAGCGCTTTACTGAGATAATCGGCGACCGGCTGCATTGAAAACTCTGCAGCAAACTCACCTTCAGTAGGTCGTCCAAGATGAGACATCACGATCACAGCAGCTCCTGCTGCGATGGCTTGTTGCAATGTGGGGAGCGAAGCGCGTATGCGTGCATCTGAGGTGATTTGGCCATCTTTGACCGGGACATTGAGGTCTTGACGAATGAGAACGCGTTTGTTGCTTAAGTCCAATTCTGACATTGCTTTGATTGTCATCTTGCTTCCTTAAAAAAAATAGTTACTGTTTGGTATATTGATAAAGTGAAAAAGCGGTATCCAACATGCGATTGGCAAATCCCCATTCATTGTCACACCACACCAAGGTTTTGATGAGCTTGCCATGACTGACACGCGTTTGTGAGCCATCGACAATGCAGGAATGCGGGTCGTGATTAAAATCCACTGACACTAACGGCGCTTCAGTATAATCCAAAATCCCAGCGAGTTTGCCGACTTTCGCCGTCTTAAATACATCGTTGATTTGTTGGATAGTCACGTCTTTGCCTACCGTGACACTCAGATCCATTGCCGTTACATTAATGGTCGGGACACGCACAGCGATGGCCTCAAACTTACCCGCAAACTTAGGTAAAATACGTTCGATGCCTTGTGCTAGGCGAGTATCAACGGGAATGATGGATTGACTCGCGGCGCGAGTACGACGCAGGTCACTGTGATACGCGTCGATCACCTGTTGATCATGCATCGAGGAGTGAATAGTGGTCACTGTGCCACTTTCAACGCCAAAGGCATCATCTAAGGCTTGGATCACCGGCACGATGCAGTTAGTGGTACAAGAGCCGTTAGAAACGACAATGTCACTGGCACTAAGCGACTCGTGGTTGATCCCATAAATAATAGTGTTATCGACATCAGGCGAACCTGGCTCAGACAGCAATACTCGCTTAGCACCTTGATGAATATGCATCTTGGCGTGCTTGGCATCACCAAAGCGTCCGGTACACTCAAGCACGACATCGACCCCGAGCTCACCCCATGGGCATGCTGATATTTGCGCTTCTTGTAGCAAAGCTATGGCGTCGCTGCCTACGTGCAGTTGCGGCATCTCGCCCTGTTCAAGCCGCACCGGAAATCCAAAGCGTCCATGCGCAGTATCGTATTGCAACAGATGCGCCATGCCCACAGGATCGGCAACATCATTGATGGCAACCACTTTAATGGCTTGGTCGCGCCCAGACTCATACAATGCCCTTAAGACGTTGCGCCCGATTCGACCAAAACCATTAATCGCGACTTTTAACATCGATACCGCTTATAAACTGTTAGCTGCAGCAACCACTGCTTCGGCAGTGATATTAAAGTGCTTAAATAAGTCGCCCGCTGGCGCAGATTCACCAAAGGTATCCATGCCAACAATCGCACCGTTAAGACCGACGTATTTGTACCAGGTGTCTTTGGCCAGTGCTTCAACTGCGACTCGCTTAGTCACCTCTGCTGGTAAGACAGATGCTTTATACTCGGCAGATTGTGCATCAAACACATCCGTCGATGGCATGGATACAACGCGTACTGCTTTGCCCTGCTCAGTCAATGTCGCCGCTGCTGTCACTGCAAGCTCCACTTCAGAACCGGTTGCAATTAAAATAATTTCAGGTGTACCAGCGCAATCTTGCAGTACATAACCGCCTTTGCGGATTGCACTGACTTGCTCAGCTGTGCGCGCTTGCTGTGCACAGCCCTGACGGGTGAAGATCAAGGACGTTGGTCCGTCAGTGCGCTCAAGCGCAGCTTGCCAGGCAACCGCGCTTTCGACTTGGTCACACGGGCGCCAGTTGTCAAGATTTGGCGTTGCACGCAATGCCACTAGCTGCTCAACAGGCTGGTGAGTTGGGCCGTCTTCGCCCAAACCAATGGAGTCATGTGTATAAACAAAAATCACCGGCTGCTTCATTAACGCAGCCATACGCACGGCGTTGCGCGCATATTCCATAAACATCAAGAACGTTGCGCCATAGGCCTTAAAGCCGCCGTGCAGAGCGATACCGTTCATCATGGCAGACATACCAAACTCACGCACACCGTAATAAATATAGTTACCTGATGCATCATCTGCCGCAATGCCTTTTGAGCCAGACCAAATGGTCAAGTTAGAACCCGCTAAATCGGCAGAACCACCAAGTAACTCTGGCAGTAATGGACCAAATGCATTTAAGGCGTTTTGTGACGCTTTACGCGTGGCAATATTGGCTGGGTTAGCTTGCAGTTCTTCAATGTACTGCTGACTAGCTTTGGCCCAGTTGTCAGGCAATACATTCTGAATGCGACGATTGTATTCGGTGGCAAGCGCTGGATATTCATCCGCATAAGCAGCAAATAATTCTTCCCACGCCTGCTGAGCTCTGACACCTTTAGATTTGCCATCCCAACCGGCATAGATATCATCTGGGATCACAAATGCATCGTGTTCCCAGCCTAATTTAGCGCGAGCTGCCGCGATTTCTTCGGCACCCAAAGGCGCGCCATGACAAGATTCCGTGCCTTCTTTGTTCGGGGCACCAAAACCAATGACCGTCTTACAACAAATCAAGGTCGGCTTATCAGATTCGGCTTGTGCAGTGCGAATAGCGCTGGCGATTTGAGCCGGATCGTGACCATCGACATCCGCAATCACTTGCCAGCCGTAAGCTTCAAAGCGCTTAACCGTATCATCCGAGAACCAACCTTCGACTTCACCATCGATAGAGATACCGTTGTCATCCCAAAACGCGATTAATTTGCCCAAGCCCAACGTGCCGGCCAGAGAGCATGCTTCATGAGAGATACCTTCCATCAAACAGCCGTCGCCTAAGAACGCATAAGTGTGGTGATCAACTACGCTGTACTGCGGACGGTTAAACTGCGCTGCAAGTGCTTTTTCAGCTATCGCCATACCAACCGCATTGGTGATACCTTGCCCAAGAGGACCGGTAGTGGTTTCAACACCTGGTGCATAACCATACTCTGGGTGACCTGGGGTTTTTGAGTGCAGCTGGCGGAAGTTTTTGAGCTCTTCGATAGGCAGTGCATAGCCCGTCAAATGTAAGAGTGAATACAACAACATCGAGCCGTGACCGTTAGATAACACAAAGCGGTCGCGATTTGACCACGCGGGGTCCGCTGGGTTGTGTGATAAAAAGTCACACCACAATACTTGGGCGATGTCGGCCATGCCCATCGGCGCACCTGGGTGTCCAGAGTTAGCTTGTTGGACAGCGTCCATACTTAGCGCGCGAACGGCATTGGCGAGTTGTTGTGGTGAAGACATGAGGTCACTCCTGAGGTAGTACGAAAAATTGTCGCGTTTTTATCGCGTCTTTATATAGCCTCACATTTTCGCTTAGCAGGCTAACAAGTGCAATCGAAAAAGCCGACTAATTGGGAAAAAACCATGCAATTCAGACCAGTGTATTAACCTTTCTATGTGT
>CAZLGJ010000027.1:0-25271 GCA_964559075.1 uncultured Glaciecola sp. | reverse complement strand
ATATCTTCATACGTGGCTAAAATCACATGAATATCAACGAATTCTTTCATTTTTATACGACATGCTCAGAAATCAAACACACAATCGACTCCAACCCTACTTGATCATGCTCATCAAAGCGACCATGTAACGGAGAGTCAATGTCTAATACACCGATGACTTGTTTATTTTTGTAGATGGGAACAACTATTTCAGAATTGGATGCAGCATCACAAGCAATATGGCCGGAAAAGTCATGCACATCGGCAACGCGTTGAGTTGTGCCAGTTGCCACGGCTGTACCACATACCCCTTTACCTACTGGGATGCGCACACAGGCGGGCAACCCTTGAAAAGGTCCTAACACCAACTCTTCTTCTTGTAACAAATAAAACCCCACCCAGTTGATGTCGGCAAGATGCATATTCAGCAAGGCGGCAAGATTAGAAAGATTGGCAATCATGTCGGGTTCATCAGCAACAAGTGCGGCACACTGTTGTTCTAGTAAAGCATAATCGGTCATGGTCTGTCGTATATCAGCAGTTATTGTTGTAAGTTAGAGTGGGCAATATACGTGAAACCGCCTAATTTGCAATGGCAAAGGTCACATTCACGCGAGCGGACGTGTGCGCTTGACCTGGATGGTTAAGCCCCGCTTTGTCAGCACGGAGCATCTCTAAACGCGGCTGTGGTGAATAGTGAGGCTGAGATACTTCTGTAACGCTCAGCACATCGCCTACTTTTTGGCCCATCACAGATAGCATGCTTTGTGCTTTAGATTGTGCATTCTGCATGGCTAATTGCAGTGCCTTTTGATAATCACTTCCCGCATCACTGACCTGCAGGTGTGCTTGTGAGACGTTAGTGGCACCAGCTTCAATGATCTCAGTAAGTAAGGTTGCGTAAACGTTAAAATCGTTATGCGTAACCTCAATTGAGCGACCTAAAACAAATTCTGTAGCGACACGTTCACCTTTATCATAGCGATGCTGGGGATAAAGTGTCAGCTGCATCGACTCGATGTTATCTGCTTTGACCCCGGCGCTTTTTTATATTTGTACCACATTGGCAGCGATACTTGATACTTGTGTTTCAAGTTAACTAGGTTCTGCGCCACGTCGTTCAATGTGAATACTAAACGCGAGTTCATCTGGCGAAGCGGTAACCGCTGCAGTCCCCATAACTTGAATGGTTTTATGCGAATTATGCGTTTTATGCGAATGACTAGGTGCATAATCAGCCCAGGTTGGCATGGAAGTGGAGAGCAATACTGAGCTTGCTATTGCGACAAATAACCAATTTTTCTGCATATTATACCTACTTATACCTGCAATTTTTCATGTACGACCGGCATCGTTATTTAAGTGTATACCAGATAACGTAAATCACACGTGAATGATAATTTATAGTATTTATAGTTTAATAAAAGGCGTTTTGCAGATAGTCAGGAGGCTTATCTGCCGATACTAGCGCAACAGCAGATAAGCGTGCTAATGAAATTTAGCGAAGTACTCTGGCAAGGCTGCCAATACAAAAATCAATGTTTTTGTCGGTGGCGGCATAGCCCATCAGACCAATGCGCCAGACTTTGCCGGCCAAGTCGCCTAGTCCAGCACCGATTTCCAAATTAAACTCTTGCAATAAACGAGAGCGTACATGTGCATCGTCTACTCCATCGGGGATCACAACAGCATTAAGCTGTGGCAGACGCACTTTTTCATCAACCAACAACTCCAAACCTAATGACGTTAAGCCCGCCTTTAGTTTGTCGTGCATGGCTGCATGACGAGCCCAAGACTGCTCAAGACCTTCTTCATGCAGTAAGCGCAGTGATTCATGCAGCGCATAAATACTGTTAACTGGCGCAGTGTGGTGGTAAGCACGTTTAGCCCCAGCTCCCCAGTAGCCAACGATCAAATTCATATCCAAAAACCAGCTCTGCACCGGCGTTTTGCGGTTTTGAATTTTGTGCACTGCACGGTCAGAAAACGACACTGGCGAAATCCCCGGCACACACGACAAACATTTTTGCGAACCTGAATAAATAGCGTCAATGCCCCACTCGTCCACGCGCAATTCGATGCCGGCAAGTGAAGTCACTGCATCGACAATCGTCAGACAATCATATTGCTTAGCCAAGGCGCAAATCGCTTTAGCGTCATTGCGCACGCCAGTTGATGTCTCTGCATGTACAAACGCCACCACAGATGCTTCAGGATGAGCTTGAAGCGCTGCCTCAATGCTCTCAAGCGTGTTCGCTTCGCCCCACGGCGCTTGCACCATAACTGCTTTGGCTCCGATGCGCTCAACATTTTGTTGCATACGCCCACCAAACACGCCGTTTTGACAGACAATTACCGTTTCGCCTGGCTCAACCAAGTTAACAAAACACGCTTCCATTCCGGCAGAACCCGGCGCAGAAATCGGCATAGTTAATGCGTTTTCAGTCGCAAAGGCATATTGCAATAACTGTTTGGTTTCGTCCATTAAGGTCACAAACTGCGGGTCCAAATGACCAATCGTCGGCCGCGCTTGCGCGTTTAAGACTTGTGGTGAAACATCTGATGGACCTGGGCCCATCAATGTGCGGTTGGCCGGTAAAAATGTGGAAAATTGCGTCATAACATTCTCTTAATTGACAAAATATGCCGGATTTTAACTCAGTATCAAACGCGATGATATGCCCCATTAGTACCAGTTTCATAAAAGCCGCAATGCACATTAATCACGCAAGCGGATCATGCCCTCTTGTGCTGTGCTGGCAATTAACTGGGCATCGCGATCGATAAATTGTCCGTTCACTAAAGCGCGCGCGTTGCCTGAAAATGGACTGTGTGTAGCGTAGGTATGCCAAGCATTAAAATCTACAGGTTGATGAAACCACATTGCATGATCTATGGTTGCCATGCGCAAACGTTTATCATTGGCTTTAATATCATGAGCTTGCAATGCCGTACTCAAAAAGTGGTAATCCGAAGCATACGCCATGGCCGCTTGATGCAGGGCGATTTCATTAGCAAGCGCATGCTGCGCACGCATCCATATATAGCGCTGGGGTTTAGTGACAGCTTGACCAAATGCTTTTGATACATTCACCGTGCGCACATCGATGGGCTTGTGATAGCTTAACATCCGACGCATTTCATCGGTTAACGGTTCGATTTTTTTGGCGAACTCATCCACGTCATTAGGCAGGGTGTCTGGTTCGGGTAAATCACGCGGTAGTTCTGCATCCTGATGGCTAATATGCGGCTGGGCGTACTGGAAAGATGCCGTCATATAAAAGATATTTTTGCCGTGCTGCATGGCTTTAATGCGTCGAGTAGCAAAGCTGCGCCCATCGCGCACATTTTCCACATCGTACAATATCGGATGTTTAACATCGCCCGGTAATAAAAAGTAGGAGTGAAAGGAGTGCGCTATTTGCCCTGCTGCAACGGTCTGATAAGCAGCTAGTAGCGCTTGTCCCAACACTTGCCCACCAAACACGGCAGGGAAACCCAAGTCCCAACTTTTGCCGCGAAACAACTGGCAATCCAGTGATTCAAGTTCAAATAATTCGGTTAATGCCACGGCATCAATCAGCCCATCTTGTGTCGCCATTGTGTCTCCTGTCGGTGTGGTCTGTGCTTATTTTTTAGTTCGTAATGCATTGATATTGCGAGGATAAAAATGTTCAGGCGCATGATCTTGATAGCCAAAAAAGCGCGTGTCTTTATGCGCCAGTTTCATAAAACCAGACATCCCTTCCCCTTTAATTAGCGGTAAATACGTGAGCAAGTCATCCAAGTATTGCCTAAATAATAGGGCTTTTTGTGGGTCAAACAAGGTCAGATTGTGGTGAATTTTGAGGTACGTTGGATACACTTCAAAAATAATACACCCAGAATGATGGATATCGTTCATTTGCTGCAAAATGTGCAACATAGGTTCGGGGAGTGTGAGTAACTCATCGGGGTCGTCGCCATCTTCAAAATATGAATGTGCTTGGGTATTGACTGGCTCAGCAGAAATCGTTTTTTGCACAAAAGCTAAACAGGTCTGCTCGGTCGCATAAAAACAACCGTCCGCCGCTCTGTCCAACTGCAAGGTTTGTTTAGCATCAAACAAGCACGCCTTAAACACGCCCTTGCGCTGAATCGCGCGAGACAAGATCACTACGTTATCCAATGCCTGGGTAAAAGCGTCATACAAGTCGTTATCGTACAGCGTCAAATGAGAGTCAATCGCTACCCCATCGGCTTGCCAACGGATTGCCAAGCCACCAACCACCGGATACTTGGCGAGGCGGCTGACAGCAGCCAAGAAACCTTTTTCAGTTTCCCCCATGCCCTGCATGTATTCCTTATAATACCTCGCGACTTGTGCGTCTTTGAGCGGTGCAGGTGTTTGCTGAGCTAGGTTTGGGCTATTTTCAGAACGCAAAAAAGACTTTCTTGAGCTGTACACTACCGTTTCTATGTCGCTGTCATGGTGTGCCAACTCCGGTTCTACATAACAGGGTACTAGCGGCTGATTTGGTGTTTTTGCAACAGGTACAAGCACCAGTTGCTGCAAATAATACTGATTATTATTGAGGTAATAAATGGCGCGGTGCTGAGTTTGCTCATTATCATCAAGTAAGGCATTGAGCAACTGTGCAATCAGCTGCGGTAAGCCAAGTGAATCAGGCGGTATCGCCTTTTTCCCAAAGCGTGCGCCTTGCGCTGAGCGCAGCGCATATACCGTACTCGCTAGTCCCTGATAGTCAAAACCTGGATTAGAAAGTGCACCTTTGAGCTGAGCATCACCAATAAAGTAGACATCCCCTAAGCGCGCATTGGTCGTTTGCAAGGCTTGCCCCATGTAATCAGTAGCACTGCGCACCGATGGCTCTCCCTCTAGATTGACTTGCGCAAACACACTGCTGCCCCAATCAATCAAACTGAGTTGTTGTGAACCTTCATCCCACATTAAGTTGGATGGCTTAATATCGCCGTGGATCAGCATGGGTTTGTCGGGCAAATCAGCATGCAAATAACGCAGTATGGTACTTAATTGCAGGATGATAGACACCGTCATCGCCACGCTGATTTTGCCATGTGCAATGGAGTATTGTTCCAAGTCAATGCCTGGCGCGCGCTCCATGACGAGTATCGATTGTTTGTTGATCTGTTCAAAGGCCACACAGCGAGGCACATTGGGGTGACTGACTTGCCGCAGCATATACGCCTCATCAGCAAGCCTATCGTGAATACTCTGAGGCAGATCGATGCGCGTGAACTTAAACACGAGTGCTTGTTGAGTACTGGTCAAACCCGCAAACGCAAACCCATAGGCACCTTTGCCAATCAACTCAACGTGACTATAACCCAGTCGCAGCAATTCTTGTTCACACAGCTGCAGCCAATTTTTGATTTTTTGCGCATCCTGAGACGCCAATAAATACATCGATTGGTCATCTGGTATATAAAAGTGTTGGATCTCAGATTGCGCTATCGACATGCGTCAATACCTGCTAGGTTGGCTCAACAAGCCACTGGCTATGAAAGGATATCTCTGGGTAGTCAGCCTTCCACACACGACATATTTCTGCAATTGCCCCTGTAATATTCACATCGACTTGATAGGGACAGTTGAGCAAGAGCATGCCGCTACCATACATGCCGCTATCGGCAGCAAAGGGTTGCATATCCATTTCGATATACCAGGCATTTTTGATGCCTGAAAGCGCCCCTAACCGGTCGCGGAGCTGTTGGCTTTGCCCAGTTTTATCACCAGCACGTGTACTGAGCTTAGGGTACCAAATGGCATAACAGGCTGTTGCCCAGCGCGAAACACCGTTGGCTACCGCATCAAATACCCATTGATATTCGGCAAAGTCTTCATAAGGCGGGTCAATTAAAACACAGCCGCGACGGTGAATGGGTGGCAGCAGTGCGTCAAGCAGTTTAAAACTATCACGCTGGTAGACGTGAGCGTTGCGTTTATTGATATGAGATGCAAGTTCTGCATATGCCTGAGGATGCAACTCCCCGCCATGTAACTGGTCTTGCTCACGCAGCCAGTCATGCATCAACATCACCGAACCAGCATATTGCTGAGATTGCGCATAGTGTTGATGAACGGTGAGGTACTGTTGTAACAAGGCAGATTCAGCATCCGGCAGGTGACGCGCTAACGAGGCCACACCAGCGTGATATTCAGCTGTCTGTTTGCTTTGTGGAGCAGCGATTGCGTACATCCCTGCCCCCGCATGGCTGTCAATCAGGGTTGCTGGTTTGCTTTTTTGCGCCAAAAAGTTAAGCACGGCAAGTACACTGATGTGTTTGAGCACATCGGCGTGATTCCCCGCGTGGTAAATATGCTGATAGCTGAGCATGTAGCGGCCTGTTTCCGTCTTTATAAGCGCCTATAAACTGCAAGCCTCAGCACCGATGATACTAGCGCAACGCCGTTAACATCTGTACCGGATGCTGCAAATAGGCCATCCAATCATTGTTGAATGATACCATAGTCGCACCATCAATTATACGATGATCACCTGACCAATTGACCATCATAATGTGTGTTTTGCGCACGTTGCCATCTTCATCAAACCGGGGTAAAGCTTGAATTTTACCCGTCGCAACAATGGCTACTTCAGGATAGTTAATCACCGGCGTAGCGCTGATCCCACCAATGGGTCCAATATTCGACACGGTAATCGTGCCCCCTTGAAGCGCGTGTGGCGGAAGTGAATTAGCCCGAGCTTGTTGGATCAGCGTTTGGCTTTCTTGAGCAATCTCTATGATCGATTTGCGCTGTACCTGCTTGATATTAGGCACGACTAACCCGTGGTCGGTGGCGACGGCAAAGCCTATATTGTGGTCGGCATAATAGTGAATTTCTTGCTCATCTTGACTGACCTGCGCATTCAAAACGGGATACTTGGCGAGGCTTAGCGACAAGGCTTTGAGCATAAATGGCAGCAATGACCAGCGACACGCTTGCTCCTCAAACAACGGAGTTAAGGTGTCTTTGATTGCTAGCAGATTATCCATCACGCATTCATCTGACACACTAAAGTGCACTGCTGTACGCACAGACCGATTCATTTGTTGACACATCATCGCTTGAATACCGCGCAGCGGCTTCACCGTGATGTCTTTTTGTAAACCCGCTTTATCAAACTGAACCGCTTGGCTATCTCGACTATCAAGTGACGAGGGTGATGGTGTCTGCTTACCGCGCTCTACAAACGCCAGCACATCCTCTTTCATGACACGACCTTTTTGGCCGCTGCCTGTAACAAGGTTGATATCGATGCCTAGTTCTTTGGCCACTCGACGAACCGCAGGGCTTGCAAGTGCTTTTTCATTAATTATCTTATTATTGGATTGCTGCAACGAAGCATTTGCTTGACTGCGTGTAGGTTCGGATAATTCCGCTTTGCTGGAAACGTCCCTAGATTCCTTAGTTGTACTTGTGCTTGAAACAGACTCAGCCGAACTATCCTGCACTTCCATAGCAAACAAGGGTTGATGTACCTTCGCAATGTCGCCTGCACGGTAATATAGTTTAGTGACCCTGCCGCTATGCATCGCGGGTATTTGTACCGTGGCTTTATCCGTCATGACCTCAGCAACCGGCTGGTCTTCTTCAATGGATTGTCCTTCAGCCACTAGCCACTCTAATAACTCACATTCAACGATGCCTTCGCCAATATCCGGTAAAATAAATTCTTGCATGTTAGTATTCCTAATAAGCGCAATCAGTGTTCAAAAGTGTACGGTACGCATAATGGCTTCATATGTTTTTAGCGCATCAGGCATGTACTCTTTTTCGTGTACCAAGGGATATGGCGTATCTAAGCCGCACACCCGAGCAATGGGCGCTTCTAAATTTAAGAAGCAGTCTTGCTGCACAGAGGCTGCGATTTCGCTCGCAAAACCACCCGTCAATGGAGCTTCATGGTTAATTAAACAGCGCCCCGTTTTGCACACTGAAGCAGTTACGGTGTCGCGATCCCAAGGCAAAATCGACTGCAAATCAATAATTTCGCACGATACCCCTTGATCTGCAGCACGATCCGCGGCAGCTTGTACAATTTCAACCTGTGCGCCCCAGGCGATTAAGGTAATATCAGTACCGGTTTGGATACACTCTGCTTGCCCCAGCGGCAATTCAAAGTCTCCTTCCGGTACTTCACCTACCGCAGCGCGATACAGCCGTTTGGGCTCCATAAACAAGACGGGGTTAGGCTCGCGAATACTGGCCAGCAATAACCCTTTGGCTTGCTTGGGGTTGCGCGGTATGACGACTTTGATTCCCGGGACATGCGCAAAAAACGCTTCTGGCGACTGTGAATGGTAATGCCCACCCGCAATACCACCGCCATAGGGGGTGCGGATCGTCAGTCCACCCACATCAAACTGAGAGCCGGAACGATAGCGGAACTTAGCCGTTTCATTAACGATTTGGTCAAACGCCGGATAAATGTAATCGGCGAATTGAATTTCCGCGACAGGCTTTGCACCTTGTGCCGCTAAACCGTTGGCAAAGCCTATAATGCCTTGTTCGACGAGTGGGGTGTTAAAGCAGCGCGCTTTACCAAATGTTTGCTGTAGGTTTGAGGTGGCGCGAAACACACCGCCAAAATGCCCGACATCTTCGCCCATCACCATCACGCGCTCATCTGTTTCCATGGCAGTAATCAGTGCATTATTGACTGCTTGAAGCATATTCATTTGCATGATTAAACCTCCTTACCGGTGTGGGGATAAGCATCAGGGTACTGTTTGATATGCTGACGCAGCTCATCTAGCTGCACCTGTAAATGCGACTCAACGTTGGCATAGACATCAGTAACAATGTCGTCTAAAGGAGCTTTTGGCGCTTTTTCTGCTTTTTTGACCGCTGCCAGCACATCGGCACGTACTTGTGTGATGTATTCGTCAAGCTCGGCTTGGGTTAACCAACCTTGCTCTTGTAAGTAACGATGCATGCGCATAATAGGATCTTTGGCTTGCCAAATCGACTCTTCATCGCGACTGCGATAACTAGAAGGATCATCCGAGGTAGAATGCGCAGCTAGTCTATAGGTCATCGCCTCAATCAGAACGGGACACTGATTCTGTATGGCATGTTCTCTTGCCTTATGTGTCGCGGCATACATCGCCATGGCATCATTCCCATCGACGCGAATGGTATGGACCCCGTAGCCAATCCCGCGAGAAGCAATACCATCACCACGAAATTGTTCTTCCACTGGTGTTGATATCGCATAACCATTGTTGCGACAAATAAAGATACACGGACAATTAAGCACAGCAGCCATATTCAAGCCTGCGTGAAAATCCCCCTCCGATGCGGCACCTTCACCAAAAAAACACGCCGTTAACGCATCTAAGCCTGCCATTTTTTGACCGTATGCATACCCAGCTGCCTGGGGAATTTGGGTCGCCAGTGGTGAAGAAACAGTCATGAAATTCAAGGTTTTATCGCCATAGTGGATCGGCATCTGTCGACCTTTATTGGGGTCGAGACGATTGCTAAACATCTGATTCATGAACTGCTCAGCAGTATAGCCGCGATACGCCAATGCGCCCTGCTCGCGATACTGGGTCATGATCATGTCTTGTGGCTCAAGCCCAGCTGTGCCAGCAACAATAGCAGCCTCTTCTCCGGTACAGGCCAGATAAAAACTGATCCGCCCTTGACGCTGGGCGGCTATCATGCGCTCGTCCAATATACGCGTAAACTGCATCGCATAAAAAATATTCAGTGCCGTTTGCGGCTGCCAAATATCAGCGTAGGCACCATTTAACACCTCTCCTTCTGCATTGAGTAATTGCAGCATCGGAATCTGACTACCACTTGAGGCTTGCAAGTTTAACGCTTGTGTTACTGCCACTTTCGCAATATGATCGCGATCAACGACTGTTTCAGCCATGACTCACTCCATTGTAAGAATAGTGTTAATAATATAGCTAATTTGCGTTAATTTTTTATTCTTAAATACAAGATGATTCGCTGCATAATTAGGATATTTTTCCTAAATTGACACAAGAAAAAGAATGAATCACACAATCTCCCCCGTTCGCTTTCAAGATATCCTTCACCAAAGCAAAACTTTGGTGCATTTGGCATGGCCGTTGTTTATTGCGTTAGTGACGCAAGTTTTTATGGGCGTGGCAGACACTATCATGGCTGGCCATTACAGCAGTACAGACATGGCGGCCATTGCAGTGGGAGTGTCACTCATCAACCCTATCCAGTTTTTTTTGCAAGGGGTCGCGCTAGCGCTCATCCCGCTCGTGGCGAATGCCATCGGTGAAGCTAAACCGGCAAAAATCGCCAATCATTTTCAACACATGCTAGTGATAGTCGTGCTGTTTAGCATTGCCTGTATGGGGGTGAGTGTGTGGCTGGACGAAATTTTGGCGTTTTTTGCAGTGCCTGACGAGATGCTCGCGATCTGCAAACAATATACAACTTATATGCTGTGGGGCTTGCCAGGGTTTGCCATCTATCAAGTCATTAGACAGACCTGTGAGGGTTTGAGCATGACCAAACCCACCATGCTCATCATGGTGTTTGGTCTTTCCCTCAATATTCCTCTTAACGCAATTTTTATCTATGGTCTGGGGCCTATTCCAGAGTTTGGCGGGGCTGGTTGCGGGATATCCAGCCTGATCGTGTATTGTGCGATGGCCGTCGCAACGCTTGGCTATGCACGCCGCAACGCGCTTTTAAAAAGCCTAACGCTATGGCAAAAACCACGTTGGCAGATAGCAGAGTTTGTACACTTACTTAAACTTGGGATCCCTATTTCACTGACGCTTTTGGCCGAAGTCACGCTATTTGCGGCCGTTGCCTTACTAATTGCGCCGCTAGGTACATTGCAAGTTGCAGCCCATCAGATTGCAATTAATTTTTCGTCACTAGTATTCATGTTGCCTTTGAGTGTCGGCATGGCCACAGCGATTCGCATCGGCAGACTCGATGGTAAACGCGATACACATGGCTGTCGCGCAACTTATTATGCCGCGGTACTGCTAACCTCGTTGCTGGCAATCATGACTGCAGTAATGACAGTAATGGGCTCGCAACAGCTCGTTAAAATCTACACTTCAGATGCCAGTATTTGGCCCTTAGCTGTGCAAATTTTATGGTTAGGTGCCCTTTTTCAAATATCCGATGCCGTCCAAGTTTGTTCCGGCAACGCATTACGTGGCTACAAAGACACCAACTGGCTATTTGGGATTTCTTTCACTTCGTATTGGATCATTTCTTTGCCCTTAGGCTATATACTGACGCTTACCGACATCATTATCCCTGCAATGGGCGTGCAAGGCTTTTGGCTGGCGATCATTGTTGGTTTAAGTGTAGCTGCGCTGGCTTACTTTGTACGCCTGCGCTTTGTGCATCAACAAAGACGCCACCAACACCAAAACACGACCAAAGTCGCATAGATAACCACCTATATAAAATCGAATTTCATCTATAATTAAATATGAATTCAAAAATTTGATGGTCATATGGACATTTCTTCGGAAACCCTCACCTCTTCTTATCTCACGATCTTTCTTGCGGTATTTTATACCGTCGTTGCTCTTTTCTATACAGTACTAATCAAATTGCGCAACTCGGCGAGGTGCAACGCTACTTTGGTGAACATGGGGTCATTGCACTCGATGCATTGGTGGAACCATCTGACATTTCGTTTTTTTCGTGTGGCTATTTGGGCAGTCTGTGTCTGGCATGTATTTGACCCGCAGGTTGACCAATATGTTTATGTCCTACGCGACTTGATTCATCCGCCAATCCAAATCGTCGGTGCCATCATGATGATGTTGGGCTTTGCGCTAGCTATTTATTGCAATGTAGTGCTCGATAACTCATGGCGTTCTGGGGTTGATGCAGCGTCAAAACCGGGTTTGGTGACGCACCTTATCTATGCACGTTCACGCAATCCATCCTACATCGGTGTAGCAATATCACAGTTTGGATTTTTCTTTGCATGGCCGAGTGTATTTTCACTCATTTGCTTGGTCGTGGGAGTGATTGCGTTGCGTATCCAAATACACTTGGAAGAACAGTTTTTGTTAGATATGTACGCGGACGAATACAAGATGTACATTGCATCCGTGCCGCGCTATTTGTAGAGTTACGTTAGAATTAAAGTTGCAAACCTAGGCGAGCTGCGACTTCAATGTAGGTTTCGACTACACTCCCTAAGCCTTGACGGAAACGATCTTTATCCATTTTGTTGCGGGTTTCTTTGTCCCACAAACGGCAGCCGTCTGGGCTAAATTCATCGCCCAACACAATGTTACCTTGTGCATCAACACCAAACTCAAGCTTATAATCCACTAATAACATGCCGCCATCAGCAAATAGACTTGAAAGCACATCATTGACCTTAAACGTGAGGGTTTTCATTTGCGCAATTTGGTCTTCAGTGGCCCAGCCAAATGACTGGATGTGATAATCGTTGATCATCGGATCGTGCAATGCATCGTTTTTGAGGAAAAACTCAAACGTTGGCGGTGTGAGCGCTAAGCCCTCTTCTACGCCTAAGCGACGACAAATGGAACCGGCTGCATAGTTGCGCACTACGCACTCAACGGGGATCATGTCGAGCTTTTTGACCACGCATTCTGTATCTGATAGCAATGCCTCGACTTGGGTAGGTACGCCTGCCGCTTCGAGCTTTTGCATGATAAAGTGATTGAACTTGTTGTTCACCTCGCCCTTGCGATCAAGCTGTTCAATTTTTTCGCCATCAAACGCTGAAGTGTCATTGCGGAACTCGAGAATGAGGTGCTCTGGACTATCTGTATGAAACACGGTTTTGGCTTTACCGCGGTATAATTCGTCTAACTTTTGCATGTTTTGCATGATGAAACCCAATTAAATATCTAAATTGTCTCGTTGGAACGTATCGGCAAACACCGGAAACAGTTCTGCAACTTTTGCCGCAGTAAACGGCTCATTTTGTTCATCCATGAAAGTAATTGCTGTTTTGTTTGCTGATAAGCGCGTTACTTGCAAGCGGTAATCGTCTTGTGCAAGCGCCAATTTGTCACCACTGCCAAACCAACTACCAAACCAACCATCCTCTTGACCTTGATAATTCACAAATATCAGACCATTTGACTTGTCTAAATCTTTGACATTGAAACCAAGTTTACGCAGGACTAACTGAAGCTTAGGCCATGCAATGTCGTATTGTGCACCAAGCACGAGTGCCCCATTCCCAGCAGCATCAAAGCCTAGCTCGGACGGGATCCCCGACCGAATCTGAGCAAGTCGTTGTTGACTTGCAATCTTTTGTTCAAGTGAATATTGACGAATAATGCCGTTGAGTAACTCTGCTTCCAGCTCGCGTTTGGCAAACGGCTCTAATGTGTCAACCAAATCAGCACCTTGCGCAACCACTAAGTCAGTTAACTCAACACTCAGACGGGCACTGCGCTCATGTGAAGCAGGCTCGATAGTTAATTGGAAACGCTTACCCACTTCCTGACTGTCGTCGCTCAGACTATACCACGGCGACTCGCCGGATTCCGAGGTCAAAATCCAATCAGTCAAAACGACGTTGCCCTGCTGATCAGGAATGGTAAAACCGATGCTTTCGCGCTCAAAATAGGTCGCTAGACGTTGCATAACCAGAGTGCGAATATCTGCCTCATTGTCGAGTTTGTCAAACACAGCACTGGTAGAGATTTGTGCCTCTTCCAAATACGTCCCTTGGGCCGTAGTAAGTACCAAGGCTGGAGACACAACGGGTAAATCTTTGCCAACTAGCCCATTTTGGCTAGCAGCAGGTGGAATGACGAAGTCGCGATAAGCGGTAGGCGCAGAGAGTGACTCGGGTACGGCCACAGGCGCTTGAGCAGTGACCTCTAAATAGTCAAAATTGCCCGAAGCAGTGCGACGCTCTGAAACCGTTGAACAACCGCTCAGTATTGAAGCTAAGGATAGACAAACAATCGAATATTGAATGGGGTAACGCATGCTGACCCTTTATTATTTTATTAGTTGATACTCTTTTAACGTTGCTTCGATTGTCGATTGACTGATAAGTTCCGGCAATACCAGTGGTAAACGCAGTGTTGGCGTTGTAATTTTGCCCATTTTGTATAGACACCATTTCGCTAACACTGGGTTGGCTTCCAAAAATAATTCAGTATGCAATTTAGCAATTGAAGCATCTAACGCTAATGCATCATTTATATTACCTGATAATGCTGCTTCGCACATTAATTTCATTTTATTTGGTACGATATTCGCCGTAACCGAAATCACACCATGACCACCTTGTGCCATAAATTGCGCACCGGTACTGTCATCACCGCTCAAGATCAAAAAGTCATCCGGGCAAAGTGCCTGCAAATTTGTCAGTCGCGATAAATCACCCGTCGCGTCTTTGATCCCCACAATCATCGGGTGCTCAGCCAGTTTTGCAACCACCTCATCCGACATATCCACAACAGTTCTGCTAGGAACATTATACAGGATAATGGGTAATTTTGCGGCATCCGCAAGGGCGGTAAAATGGGCCAACAATCCGGCTTGTTGAGGTTTGTTATAATACGGCACAACGCTCAAAAATCCATCAACACCGAGGTTGCTGATTTGGTCTTGCAGATAGATTGCTTCTTCAGTGGAGTTGGCACCACTGCCAGCAAGACACATACAGCGGCCAGCAATGGCCTTGACCGTGGCTTTGATTACAGCGATGTGTTGCGCAAATGACAAAGTAGCTGATTCACCAGTGGTGCCAACCGAGACAATGCCGTGCGTACCTTGCTCAATGTGCCACTCTACCAATGCCTCTAAACTGTCAAAGTCCACATCTCCGTTTTCTAACATCGGTGTGACTATGGCGACAAAACTACCTTTAAACATATTTCTCACGCTCCTCAAAATCAAGCGCCCGAGTTTACCGATATGCACACCAAGGCGCAATAGTACAAAGGTCAAAATAGTTCTGATCTGATATACTGCGCTTTGTGTAATTTATAAAATCAACGAAAAATAAGGAATCCGCAAATGACAATTGAAGTTGGCCAAACGGCACCAGACTTTACCCTCAATGACCAAGACAACAATCCTGTGACATTGTCTGAACTCAAAGGCAAAAAAGTGCTGCTATATTTCTATCCACGTGCTTCAACACCTGGCTGCACCGTTCAGGCTGAAGGCTTACGCGACACCAAGGCTGAGTTAGATGCACACAATGTCGTTGTGCTTGGCTTAAGCCCCGATACTCCCAAAAAGCTGAGTAACTTTATCAACAAAAAAGAGTTAAATTTTACTCTCCTTGCTGATGAAGCCCATGAGGTATGCGAGAAGTATGGTGTCTGGCAACTCAAAAAATTTATGGGTAAAGAAAACATGGGTGTGGTCAGAACCAGCTTTTTAATTGATGAAGCCGGCAACGTTGAACATGTGTTTGACAAATTCAAAACCAGTAACCATCACGAAGTTGTGTTGGATTACCTCAATAGCTAAGACCTTTAAACTATTTTTGTGACTTCCCCCGCGCACGGGTTATGCAATAGATGATGCAATACTGAGGGGGAGAACTCATTACCTGATTACATTGATTCTTCAGTCTGTTGTTGCGGCGGTAGGTCGGTAATGTTGAGGTGCGGTTGAGACCAAGCGTTAAACACAGCTTTGACAAGTGTGGCTAACGGAATGGCAAAAAACACCCCCCATAGCCCCCACATGCCACCAAAAAACAACACAGCAACGATGATATATAGCGGATGTAAGCTGACAGCTTCAGAAAACAAAATGGGCACTAACAAATTTCCATCAAGCGCTTGAATAATCGCGTAGGCCAGCATCAGGTAGCCAAATTCCGCGGAAATACCCCATTGCAAGTAAGCCACAAGCCCAACAGGGATAGTGACAATCGCCGCCCCAATAAACGGGATGAGGACAGAAAACCCCACCAATACTCCGAGCAAAAGCGCATAGCGTAAATCCATCAGCGCAAATGTTACGCATGAGACTGCGCCAACAATGATTATTTCAATGACTTTGCCGCGAATATAATTGCCTATTTGCGTATTCATTTCATTGCTTACTTGGCTAATTAAACGGCGCTCTTTGGGCAGTAGTTCAGCGATATTCGTCATCAGAAGATGTTTATCTTTGAGCATAAAGAACATCATTAGCGGCACTAAAATGCAATAAATCAATAAAGCGCCAATCCCAATTAACGACGCAAATGATACGCTGATGAGCTGCTCTGATGCCTGCACAACCTTTTGGTTAATTTCACTCATAAACGAACGGATCTGGTCTTCTTGCACCACTTCAGGGTAGGTTTGCGGCAGAGTTAACATCCATTTTTGTAGCTGTTGCCAAAAGCTGGGGATTTCTTCCACAAAATTGATAGTTTGTTGACTGATGGTGGGCAGCAAGGTGACCAAGGTCAACAGCATTGCTCCCAAAAAGGCCAGCATCACTATGGTCGCAGACCAGGAACGACTCGCCCCAACCGCTTCGATTTTTTGTACCGCCCCTTCTAACAAATAAGCTAAGGCAATAGCGACCAAGACTGGCAACAAATACCCACCGAGTACCAGCAACAGCGCACTAACGATGATAATTAACAGCAACAACATGAGTGCATCTGGATCAGAAAACGTCTTTTCATACCATTTGCCAATGAGAGTGAGCATAATTATGTGATTCCTTTTCCCTTACTCAACAATAGTGTAAAGTGGATTTGTGACAGCCACTAGCGCAGTGATTAAATTATTAACATCGGGAACTTAACACTGTTTATGGCGTCTGTAAATGCAGTAAAGCCGAGGAGAAGCCGATTGCACACAAAAGTATGCACATGGTTCATAAAAAGCGCCGTGATCATCTACATCATCTTAAGTAGTGTTGCCGCCGCACAACAACAAAACCGCAATCTGCTGCCTGAAATTGGCGTCGTCGCTGCAAGCACGATGTCGCTGCAAGATGAGTTGGCGATTGGCAATGTATTTTTTGCTCAACTACGCGGCCAAAACGCAGTCTTACAAGACCCTGTATTGCAACAGTACATCCAAAACTTGGGCAATGAAATGGTCATCCATGCGGAAAACACCAAGTTCCCATTTACTTTTTTTGTGATCAATAACCCCGATATTAACGCCTTTGCGTTTTTTGGTGGGCACGTAGGGATGCATACAGGGCTTATCATTCATGCAGATGACGAAGCCGAACTAGCGTCTGTTATTGCACACGAAATTGCTCACGTTACCCAACGCCATATTGTGCGTCGGATAGCTGCTCAAGAAAAAGCCTCCCCCCTAACCTATGCTTCAGTAATAGGCGGCGCTATCTTAATGATGGCCGCACCGCAAGCAGGCATGGCCGCAGTAATGGCTGGACAGGCAGGTGCTGCGCAGATGTCCATTAATTACACCCGCGATAATGAAAAAGAAGCAGATCGCATTGGGATGCAAATTTTGGCCGACAGTGGGTTTGCCCCAGTTGCTGCGGCACGCTTTTTTGATAAATTAACCGAAAAATCGCGTTGGGGTTCAAAGCCACCTCCGATGTTACTGACCCACCCAGTCTCGAGCACGCGCTCGGCAGAGGCGCGCAATCGCGCCCTCAACCTTCCCTCAGGTAAACGCAATTCAAGCAAGGAGTTTTATCTGGCAAAGGCGCGTATTCAAGCGCGCTATTTTAATACCCCACAATACAACATCACGCTATTCGAAAATCGTTTGCAAGATGCCAACAGCACACCGTATGAACGCGAAGCTAACCTGTATGGGTTAGCTATTGCACTGATGCGCAAAGAAGATTACCAAACAGCCTATCGGCACTTAACTTCACTATTGGCGAATGACGCTGAAAATTACGCTTATATTGACGCCATGACCGATATTTATATTGGCCTTGGAGAATTTGACCAAGCCCAACAGTTGTTAGCGCCACTCAATCAGAGCATGCCCAACAACCCGGTAATATTGTTAAACTATGCCAATCAATATATCGAGGCAAACAAATCCGACAAAGCGATTGATGTGCTTAAGGATTTTGTAATGGTACACCCGCAAAACACTCTAGGCTGGCAATTGCTTTCACACGCTTATGCCAGTGAGCAACGACCCATGGAGATGCATCAAGCTAATGCTGAGTTATTTAATTTACTAGGCGGGTATCGCCGCGCGATTGATGAACTACAGTTCGCTTTAAACTATGCGGAAGGGCACCTTCTCAAGCAGCGCATGCGCGCGCGAATGGCACAGTTTAGAGAGAGTGAAGAGCGCATGAAAAGTCTGGTGAACAGCATTTAGTGTTGTGATAATGGCATGCACTCACTGTTTAAGGTACTGTGAGCAGTGTCTCAATGGCCACTTTTAGTGAATCGTAGGTTTGCTCACCTAAAATTGGACCTTTGACCTCTCCGTGGTCAAGAACGAATGTAGCAGGCAGGTATGGTGGTTTTGCAATGGGAAAATCCGGACCAACATCCGCCACTAGCGCAAATGACATATTGTACTTCTCTCCTACAGCACTAAGTTCCTGTGGCGAAAGCGCATCATAACTGACCGCAAAAAATACCATATTAGTTTGAGCATCCACCCACTGATCAAGTGCATTTAGCGCGGGTATCTCTTTGATACATGGTGCACACCACTCAGCAAAATAATTAACGATAACCACCTGTTCTGACAGGTCAGTATAGCGAAAGGTGTTTCCCTCAACGTCCTCAAAATCGTGTTGTTGCCCAAGATAAGCAAGTACCCCAACAGTCATTGCCGCGAATCCGAATATGCAGAGTAATAGGTTGTTTTTATTCATTATCAGTATCACTGGTTGAGTATTTTGATGAAATTGTTATGCTAGCGATATCATTTGTAGACACTATAAAAAAAACGATTCAGTATGTCCAACACCGTTATTTATCACAACCCTCGTTGTTCAAAATCTCGCCAGACACTTGCCTTGCTCGATGCACAAAATGTTGAGTATCGAGTCAAAGAGTATCTCAAAGAAGGTCTTAATGTAGATGAGTTAACTTCATTACAAGCACAGCTCAAGCTTGCTTCACCACTGGCTATGATGCGTCCCAAAGAAGCCGAATTTAAGTCCTTAGGACTGACTAAGGAAACAAATGCTGACACTCTGCTCGATGCAATTGTGCAGTGCCCGAAACTCCTTGAGCGTCCTATCGTCGTACATAACGGCAGTGCTGCAATCGGTAGACCGCCAGAAGACGTGCTAGCGCTATTCAAATAACGATAACATGAGCCAAACACAATGAATCCAATTTTAGTGGCCTATTATTCGGTACACGGCAGCACTGCGAATTTAGCCAAGGCCATTGCCGATGGTGTCGAATCTACTGGTGTCGAAGCAATGGTGAGACAGATTCCACGGGTATCTGACAACCTCTCAGAATCAGTGGCTCCCCTACCAAGTGATGGACCGCCATATGTGAGTAAAGCAGATTTGTGTACCTGCAGCGGGCTTGCACTTGGCTCGCCAACACGTTTTGGCAATATGGCTGCGCCGGTTAAATACTTTCTCGATACTACGGCCGATTTATGGCTAAAAGGCGAGCTAATTGATAAACCCGCATCGGTATTTACTTCTAGCAGTTCCATGCATGGTGGGCAAGAAAGTACGTTACTGTCGATGCAGATCCCGCTCCTGCATCACGGTATGGTTATTTGTGGTTTGCCCTACAGCGAGCCCGAATTGCATACGACGATGAGTGGAGGCACACCATACGGCGTTACGCATGTTGCCGCTAATGATTCAACAGCCTTGAGTGCAGCTGAACACGCGTTGGCATTAGCACAAGGCAAAAGACTTGCACGCATGGCTTGTGCACTCGCTGGAATACAACAGGCACCTTAAGTGCTAATTGTGTTCGCTAACCTAACGCGACTTAATAAGGAAACTACATGAGTGATACCACCGTAACCATGTCATCACAAACACAACTAGCGCGAAAAGTCGCACTCGTTGGTTTTATCGGTCTTTTTGTGTGGGTTGCCGTTTGGCATATCGCCTTAACTGAGCCGCGCACCTACAGCATTGCGTTCATTGTTTTAATCTATTTATTACCTTTGATGCTCCCTGCAATCGGGATTATTAAAGGCAAGCCCTACACACATGCTTGGGCCAGTTTTATAGTTTTGTTATATTTAATGCACGGTATTACCGTTTGGTATGCAACGCCAAACCTGTGGTTATACGCCTGTATTGAGATTGTGTTATCCCTATTAATGTTTGCAGGATGCAGTTATTTCGCTCGCTTACGCGGTAAAGAATTAGGCCAAACGTTACCTAAACTAAAAACCGTGATGGACGCAGAAAAAGAGCGTTTTGAAGGTGTCAAACATGAGAAAGATTCTAGCAATTAGCAGTGTTTTAGTCTTCACAGCATGCGGTGGAGGCGGCGGTGGCAATCAACCTATCCTGCCTGACCCCTCACAAAGTCCTAATCAATCTTCGACATTTACTTCATTTGCCGGAACCGACCAAATTCTATTTTTTGGAGATGCATCTGGCGCCGTTGGAGATAATGTTGGTATTGTTGCGATCCCGGCATCAGCGGCGAAACTAGTCGATATTCGCTGGCAACAAAATGCAGGTCCCGCGATTCAAAGCATGGCAATGCATACACCTACCTTGGCCTTTGAAGTGCCTGCCGACGGCAGTTATGAGTTTACCGTCAGTGCTCGATTATGTAGTGATCAACGCAATAATAGCTGTGCCGAGCAACCAATCTCAGCAAGCGTTAGCTTTGCAACGACGGCGACTCCGTCAGGGGCAAACATTCGCTTAGATCACGCAGCCGTTGAAGGCGGCCGGGTGTCTTTGCGCGTCGATCCAAAAGGCTCAAATACCATCAGCAGCGTTGCTTGGGAAGTTGAAGGTGTCGTCACTCCTGACAATGTAGAGCGCCAAACCCAGCGAATATTTTTTGATGCACCACGCGTTACGCGCGATACGCCTTTGCGCATCCGCGCCAACGTATCTTATAGCAATGGGGAAAGCGGCAGCGATGAAGCTTACATTGCAGTTCGCAACACCGAAATCGATCTCGATGACGGCTATTTCCCCCGCTATGCGGAGAATATTGTGTCTAACAATATGTTTGCTTACCGCGCGAACTCGGACTATGCATCTGCATTAGAACAGTGTGTCTACAACAATACGGTAGCAGCATCTTGCCAATTTAGCACACTTCCCTTGATTGGCATGGATCACAATACACCAGATATCGATGTGATCATGGATAGATTACTGGTATCACATGCATGGATGGGCGAGCGTTTTGAGCAATATTTGCGGGATTCAGTGGTGGGACCCGATATGTTGCAACTGTTACGAGGTGTAACAGCCATTGTCATCTCCAATGAAATCCGGCCATCTTTTTATTGGGCGGTTACTGGTGCCATTTATCTTGATGCCGATAACTTCTGGTTAACGCCAGAGGAACGCGATACGCTAAACGAAGCACCTGATTATCGCTCAGGCTTTGGCGCAGAATTAGCGTTTATTATGCCGTGGCGCTATGTCAAAAATAACGATTACTATCCTTCCGGAAGTTACCCGATTACGGATCGCTCATCGCGAAGTTTTGCCGATTTAGAAGCAGATATTGCCTGGTTAATGTATCACGAACTCGGACACGCCAATGACTTTTTTGCACCTGCCGTTTGGTCACAATTATTGCCTTCACAATCGCCGCTTGGCTTCATTAACGCTGATCGCGATGCAGACTCAGATGTGCTTGACCAAGAGTTACCGCTACGTTCATCCCAAATGAAAGCATTTGCGCAAGTCAATTTTGGCGGCGAAACAGCCACTGCGTCCCAACGTGCAACTACTGCACAGGAGATTGCAGACGAATTTACCAATGATGGCGCAACCGGGTTCTATAACTATTACACAGTCCGAGAAGACTATGCTTCCCTGTTTGAAAAATTTATGATGAAGTATCGCCTGAACGCTGACTCAGACATTGCCATTTTGCAATCTCGTGACATCGATCCGGATTTGACGGTTATTTGGGGTGAACGCAACCGCTTCAACGCACCGGATATACAGCCTCGAGTCGCGTTTACCGTTGCGCGTATTTATCCTGAGTTAGACGTGCAAAACATTCAGACAACGTTAGCTCCGCCAATCCCGATGATTAGCGGTCAGAGTTGGTTTGACAATTTGGTTTTGAGTGCAGCTAAAGGCCAAACACCGGTGTTAATTGAAAACCGCGAAGCACGTTGGTTGAAAGACACCCAACAGCATCACCAAACTCTGCCTTTAAATATACCGAGTCTTACACAGGCATCAACACCAGATTGATAATCAAGACTGCTCTAAACACTGTTTGATGAGGGGGATGGTGATCCCCCTTTGCTCGATCAACGACAACTCATCGAGCTGCGCAATTAATGCTTGTAACGAATGCATATCGCGTGGTGCGTGATTGAGCAAGTACTCCACTGCGTGCGCCTGCAGCCGAATTCCGCGTTGTTGCACGCTGCGGGTGCATACTTCAATGATGCCATCATCATCTAGCGGAAGCAGCTGAAAAACCTGCCCCCAACACAACCTAGAGCGTAAATCTGGCAGGGTAATTAGCGGATCTTGTGGGCTGGCGTGACCGGCAATCACGAGCGCGTGCTCAGCTTCGATAACGCGATTGATCAAGTCAAACAGCGCAACTTGCCCAGACGCTGAGTCAAGTAACACATCAACATTATCCACACATACTATATCGTAAAACTCCAGTCCCATCAGTAGCTCTGACACTGGCACCTGCGCTGCACTCAACATAGTCGAGAGCTGTGCACAGTCGAGTACAAACACCCCCACATTATGGCTTTCAGCCACATTGGCTAAAGCATGCAACAAGTGGGTTTTTCCCGTACCTGAACTCCCCCACAAGGTGATCAGTCGTTGCGATGCAACAATGTTTACAGCGCTTTGCGCGTTTTCGTTACTCACTTTTTGATACAAATGCATCAACTCATTGACTGCTAACGCATTTTGCCCCACGACAAAGTTAGCAAAATCTAATTCTGGTTGTAGCGTAAGTGATAAGGGCAATTGCATAAACTAAGGTATCCAGCGCAGATGTATAACAGGCGCAAAGGCGTTTGTAGCGAGTGATGAGTGAACTTGTTCAGCAGCTTCAGGCTGAATTACGTCAATAACAGGAACACTTTCCATGAGCTCAAAACGTTTGCTGGCACTGATAATTTTTAATAACTTATCAACTTCTGCCAGAAGCGAGAGTTCAAAAATTGCCACGTTACCCTGCTGCCCAATATGAGCAAAACTATCAACGATGCTCAGGCTGCGTAAAAAGCCGTCCAGTTGAAATAACTCCTTGAGTCCACTGATGCCAGCAACAGCAATTGTGTTTGAGATTGGATTGTCACGACTAAATAAGCCAGTATCAATGGCAAAGGTACTGGCTAGTAACTCGGCGTAATCATCGATGAAATACTGAATTAATACCTCAGTATCCAACCCGCTATAACTATAAGTGCGCAAGGTTGTATCGCTTTTGATAAACCCGTCAAACTGCCACATCAGATCGGCATTAACATAGAGGCGACCGCTCAAAGTATAATCTGTCTCATATCGTTCACTAGCCCGGTGCAGCGTATCAACAAATTGGCCCCACGCATCAATGAGTCCTACTTGCTTAACGTCGGTCAAATCATACAGAGGTGAGATAATTTGGATACCTCTTGCATCAGCGGCGGTTGTGACAGCATCAAACATCGATTGATGAGCATCTGGCTCAACAAAAGCGAGCTGTTGCGACACAGGGTTACGCGTTACCATCCAAAGTGTTGCTGTTGGCCGCTGTGCTCCCCAAAGTGGCAGTTGCTGTTGTTTTAACCAATTTTCTAACTGTACTTGGTTAAACTCGACCTCTAAACCAGTAAATGGCGTATCAATAAATCGCGACGCATCGACGTAGCGCTGCGCATCGTTTAATAACGAGTTAAGACCAGTATGCGCAAGTACATTGGACGAGCCAGATAACTTAATCATTACTTGTTGCAAAGCAATCTTGGTCGCTTGCTGACGTGCTTGAATTGATTGTGATTGTAAAGGGGCGGCGCCAACGTTAAGTGCTGGTGGGGTATGTGCGTACACCGGCCCCTGCCACATCGACAGGACCAGCAATGAAAAACCAAGCAGCCAAAAAAGTGTTGGTTTTTGCAACGGTTGTTGAGTCTGATTGCGATTCCATTCTAGCGCCCAAAAGCAGCGTTGCCCGAACAAATTGTTTCTCCACACAAATTTTAAGCAGGTTTATAGTGATATTGTTATGTATTTCAACGTATAATGCACGCACTTATAAGGAAATTTTATTCGCAGTGGAATGCATCCGATATTTTTTGAACAATCAATGAGAGCGCACCGTGAGCAAAGCCACCCCATCCCTTAGTTACAAAGATTCTGGTGTAGATATCGACGCCGGTAACGAATTAGTAGAACGTATCAAATCAGTCACCAAAAAAACCCACCGACCAGAAGTGCGCGGTGGCCTGGGCGGATTCGGCGCGCTGTGTTCACTGCCAACCAAGTACAAAAACCCATTATTAGTATCGGGCACCGACGGTGTTGGTACCAAGCTTCGTCTAGCGATGGACTGTGGCCAACACGGCGGAATTGGTATCGATTTGGTGGCAATGTGCGTCAACGATTTAATTGTACAAGGTGCTGAGCCGCTATTCTTCTTGGATTATTATGCCACTGGTAAACTCGATGTAGACGTCGCAGTTGAGGTAGTTTCAGGTATCGGCGCGGGCTGCGAACTTTCAGGATGTGCGCTTATTGGTGGTGAAACCGCAGAAATGCCTGGCATGTATCACGGTTCAGATTACGATGTGGCGGGCTTTTGTGTCGGCGTTGTCGAAGCAGACGACGTTATTGATGGCTCACGTGTTGCGCCTGGAGATGCTTTGATTGCTTTAGGATCATCAGGCCCACACTCAAACGGTTTTTCATTGATCCGCAAGATCATTGAGGTATCAGGTGCTGATATTCAACAGCCGTTAGGCGATCTCAGTATTTCGCAACAGTTATTAGAGCCGACGCGCATCTATGTCAAATCGACACTTGCCCTGCTAGACAAAGTCCAGGTAAATGCGATATCACACATTACTGGTGGCGGTTTTTGGGAAAACATTCCTCGCGTCTTGCCTGACACCATGCAAGCCAATATCGACACGCAATCATGGCAGTGGCCGGCCATCTTTAACTGGTTACAAACACAAGGTAACGTCACCACTCATGAAATGTACCGCACGTTTAAC
>CAZLGJ010000026.1:16625-25452 GCA_964559075.1 uncultured Glaciecola sp. | reverse complement strand
AGTGTCGCCTGGGCCAAATGCCGGGACGTCTGTCTTGAGCTGTGCTTGCTCAATTTTCTTGATGATATCTTGACTGACTTTACTCATCATATACCTCGTTATCTAGTTAACTGTCATCTTGCTGCAACGCATCGCGCTCAATGCGCGCGAGGATCTTGCGTTGCTCCTCAGTCAGAGCTAGCTTGTTTAATAAATCAGGGCGTCGCTGTTTCGTTCTCAATAACGATTGCGCGAGGCGCCACTGCCTAATTTTTTCGTGATTGCCACTTAACAACACAGCAGGGACTGCAGCACCGTCCAATATTTCAGGACGCGTGTAATGGGGACAATCTAGCAATCCGTCGCTGAATGAATCTTCAGTCGCCGAATCGGCATGCCCCAATACACCAGGTACTAATCGTGCTATCGCATCCACCATGACCAAGGCTGGTAGTTCACCACCGCTTAATACATAGTCGCCAATAGACACCTCTACATCGATGTAGCGCTCAATAATGCGCTCATCAATGCCTTCGTACCGGCCCGCCACCAAAATCAAATGACCTTGTTGGCTAAACTCAACCACGCTCGCGTGATTAAGAGTGCTTCCCTGTGGTGATAAGTAGACCACAGTATGTTGCTCAGCTGCTGCCGCTTTGGCCGCAGTGATTGCATCTGCCAAAGGTTGTACCATCATTAGCATGCCCGGCCCGCCCCCGTAAGGACGGTCATCTACAGTGCGATGGCGATCGTGGGTGAAATCTCTAGGATTATAGAAATCTACTTGTAATAACCCAGAACGTATTGCGCGACCTACGACGCCAAGACTCAGATATCCAGAAAACATCTCTGGAAAGAGTGTTACAATGCTGATGCGTTGTACTTGCTCTTGAGCAAGACCACTCATGTCCGGTCCCGACATTAAAACGCAGGATCCCAATCGACTGTAATGCTGCCAGAGCTGCGATCAACGGCCATAATGACCTGATCGAATAAAACTGGTAACAATCTTTCTTTCTGCCCAAACGCATCATTGATATTGGCTTTGACCTGTAGCACGTCATTTGCGCCTGTGGCGAAAATGTCTTTTACTGTACCAAGGTTGTACCCTTGGTCAGTGACTACCGTCATCCCAATCAACTCACGCCAATAAAACTCGTCCTCAGACAAAGCTGGTAGCTGTTCGCTGGCAATCGCGATATCGAGATTTTTGATGCGTTCTGCATCATCTCGAGAATCTATGCCGTCGAGTTTGGCTATCAGCACTTTATTGTGTGTGCGCCATTGGCTAACAAGATAAGTTTGGTCATTCAACAACCAAGGTGAATACGCAAAAATACCCTGTGCTTCTTGAGTATAGGTGTTGATCTTGACCCAACCTTTGACCCCGTAAGGTGCGCCGATTTTGCCAATAATCACTGTTTCAGATGCTAAACTCATCTATACCCTCATTATTCAGTTGCTAATCTGTGATTAAGCCGCTGTTTTTTTAGCTTCTTTTACCAAGCTAGCGACGCGTTCTGATAAAGATGCGCCAACGCCAGTCCAGTATTCAACACGCTCGATGTCTAGGCGTAAACGCTCAGACTGACCGGTTGCTGTTGGGTTGAAAAAACCAACATTTTCAATGAACTTGCCGTTGCGGGCGCGACGTGAATCAGCCACAACTACTTGATAAAATGGACGCTTTTTCGCGCCACCACGCTGTAAACGAATAGTAACCATAAATGCCTCAAACTCGTTGTCGCGTTACTGTTAACAAATATCCTGAAATAAAGATGTAATCACACCCAATTTGCAGGACGGCGTATTGTACGCGCATCGAGGATAAAAAGAAAGGGAAAGTTTAAGTCAATGAAGGGCTAGGATATTTTTCAGCGTATTTTGTGTATTATTGATGCCAGAAACAACGATGGGTAATACCAGTATTACCCATTACTTGGTTTATTTCAAACTGACCGCTGTGGCTAGCGTTTCGGTGGGAACATCCCGCCAGGGCCGCCCATACCGCCAAACCCACCTGGGCCGCCCGGTCCGCCCATGCCGCCTGGGGGCATCATGCCCTTCATCTTTTTCATCATTTTGGACATGCCGCCACCAGACATTTTTTTCATCATCTTTTGCATCTGCGTAAACTGCTTCAACAAGCGATTGATATCCTGCACCTGCGTGCCAGAGCCTGCGGCAATACGTTTTTTGCGTGAGCCTTTGATGATCTCAGGACGCGCTCTCTCGCCCGGCGTCATCGAGTTGATAATGGCTTCAAACTGATTGAACTGTTTATCGTTAGCCTGATCTTTAATTTGCGCCGACATGTTGCCCATACCCGGCATCTTATCGAGCAAGCCCATCATGCCGCCCATGTTGCGCATTTGTTCAAGCTGCTCTTTAAAGTCTTGCAGGTCAAAGCCCTTGCCCTTCTGGACTTTTTGCGCCAGTTTAGCCGCTTTGGTTTTATCAACTTTGCGCTCGACTTCCTCAATCAGTGAAAGCACATCGCCCATACCCAAGATCCGCGACGCCAATCGCTCAGGATGGAACGGCTCTAACGCATCGAGCTTTTCGCCCATACCGATAAATTTAATCGGCTTGCCCGTAATATGACGTACCGATAGCGCCGCACCGCCACGCGCATCACCGTCGGCTTTGGTGAGCACCACGCCGGTCAAGGGCAGTGCTTCATTAAATGCTTTAGCTGTGTTGGCTGCATCTTGACCCGTCATGGCATCTACCACGAATAAGGTTTCAATCGGATTAACGGCTTTGTGCAGCGCTTGAATTTCAGCCATCATGGCTTCGTCTACCGCAAGACGACCGGCGGTATCCACAAGCAATACATCGATGAATTGCGTTTTGGCTTGATTAATGGCGCTTTCCACAATATCAATTGGCTTTTGCATGATATTGGATGGGAAAAACGCGACATCCACATCAGTTGCCAATGTTTTTAACTGTTCAATCGCAGCAGGTCGGTACACGTCAGCACTGACGACCATGACCTTTTTCTTTTCGCGTTCTTTGAGCAGCTTGGCGAGTTTACCTACCGTAGTGGTTTTACCCGCACCTTGCAGACCCGCCATAAGAACAACGGCAGGCGGCTGGCAGGCAAGGTTCAAACCTTCGTTGGTTGACCCCATCACCGCTTCGAGCTCAGCTTGTACGATCTTAATGAACTGCTGACCGGGCTGCAGGGATTTGCTTACCTCAACGCCTACGGCTCGCTCTTTGACTTGTTTGATAAAGTCACGCACAACGGGCAAGGCAACATCCGCCTCTAACAGCGCCATGCGCACCTCGCGCAGCGTGTCTTTGATATTGTCTTCGGTCAGTCGGCCTTTACCGCTGATATTTTTGAGCGTTGTGGATAAGCGATCGCTTAAACTTTCAAACATACATCACACCTGATTCGCTAAATTCGTTACTTTGATTGTATTTCTTCATTGCTGGTAGTATACCCTAGTTTTGCCTGCAGGTTTACCTGCCTTTTGATTCAGTTTTGTTGGTATCTAGTTGTATCAAGGCGGTGGTTAGGGTTATATTACTCGAATAACATAGATATACGGGGGAATGTTAACAATTCTACCCCTTTATATTAAGCAGCAATCATTGAACGATTATAGACTTTTGTCCTACATTTTACATGCCTTATCGAGGAAACCATGACAGCAGCGTTATTGCTTGTAGCAACTGCTTGCTATTTAATTAGCGCAGGACTACTCGCCAAACGGATGACCCACGCGACGATACGTTATTTGCATCATTATCCTGTGGCACTTGGGGCCATTATCATCGCGTTATTTACGCATGGTTGGGCGCTAAGTAACACATTATTTATACCATTAGCACCTGATTTTAGCATGGTCAATATCGCTAGTTTATTGGCTTGGGTAATGGTAGTTGTGTTGCTAATTGCCAGTGCCCTACTTGGACATTTTACTTTATTACCGGTGATTTTTGCTTTTGCGGCACTGTGTAGTGTCTTGATGCTCATCAATCCCCTTTCTTACACTATCGTCGGCTCATTAACGCCGGCTGCTTTAGCCCACATTATACTGTCACTTAGTGCTTATGGCTGCGTGGTTATTGCACTTTTATACGCAATTCAAATGCGCCTAATACACGCTCAACTCAAAAGCAAATCGATGAATTTGCGTCTGCCGGCACTACCTCCACTCATGGAAGTAGAAGCATGGGTGCTTAGGCTGATTGGGATCGGCGCGGTTTTGCTCGCATTCGGTTTGTTCACCGGTTTTGCGACGTCAGATGCGATGTTTGATGCCCAACACGCGCACAAAACCGTACTCAGTATGATTGCTTTGGCCGTTCTTTTTGCCATCTTATTTGTACATCATCGCTGGGGCTTAGCGAATCGCGCCTATTTGATTCTGATCAGTATCGGTGTCGCGCTATTAACGCTTGGTTATTTCGGCTCTCGCATTGTTCGCGAGATCATCCTCTCTTCATCATTGTAATACATAAAGGGTTAATTACTTGGATACTATTGCTACCAGTACATTATTCATCATACTGGGTGTACTAATTCTGTGTTCTGCTTATTTTTCTAGCTCAGAAACGGGGATGATGTCACTCAACCGCTATCGCCTTAAACACATGACCAATGAAGGCAATCGCACGGCAAAACGGGTTCAAGCACTGCTGGATCGGCCTGACCGCCTGATTGGTTTGATTCTAATTGGCAATAACCTGGTTAACATTGCAGCATCGGCAGTCGCCACCGTAATTGGCTTACGCCTCTTTGGCGATGTGGGTATCGCTATTGCTACCTTTGCATTGACCTTGGTAATTTTGGTGTTTGCGGAAGTCACGCCAAAAACCATGGCGGCACTTTATCCAGAAAAAATAGCCTTTCCTTCGTCGTTTTTGCTTAAGCCGTTGCTGTATATACTGTTTCCCTTTGTCATGGTGGTCAACGGCATTACTAACGGCATTCTTGCCTTGTTCAAAATCAACCCCACCGATGCTTCCGGCGACGAATTAAGCCCGGAAGAATTGCGCACAGTCGTGTATGAAGCAGGTAATCTGATTCCGCAAAAACACCAAGATATGCTACTGAGTATTTTGGAATTAGAGCATGTGACCGCCGAAGATATCATGGTGCCGCGCAATGATATTTTTGGTATTGATATAAATGATGAGTGGAAGAACATTGCCAAACAGCTCACTTACGCAAATCACACGCGTGTGTTGCTATATCGCGATTCAATTGATGATGCAGTAGGGTTCATTCATGTCCGCGATGCCTTGCGTCTACTAGCGAAAGACCAGTTCAGTAAAGCGACCTTACTGCGTGCGGTTAAAGAAATTTACTATACGCCCGACTCGACGCCGCTACACACGCTCATGTATCGCTTTCAATCGGAGCGCGAACGCATCGGTCTAGTGGTTGACGAATATGGTGATATTCAGGGCTTGGTGACGCTAGAGGATATTCTTGAGGAAATTATTGGGGACTTTACCACCAACATGGTGCCGGAACACCATAAACAAACGAACAAACAACAAGATGGTTCGATCCTGATTGATGGCAGCACCAATTTACGAGATTTAAATAAAGAGATGAATTGGCATTTGCCGACCGATGGCCCCAAAACTATGAATGGTTTGATTTTGGAAATATTGGAAGGTATGCCGGAGCACGCCATGTCATTGCGGATTGATGGCTACCCGATCGAAATCGTCGATTGGTCGGATAACATGATCCAAACGGTACGGATTATTCCGCAATATTATACCCCACCCAAATCAGACTAGAATCACTATTCAGAGTGCGTTGCGGTGAGTTGTTTAGCATAAGCCGCAGCCTGCATTCTTGCCTTGCGGTTATCCATGATTTGCGCCTTCACGTCAGCCACCTTCTCATCGAGTAGGGTTAAGTCGTTCATTAACGCGATATACTCGTTATCACGGGCAAAATCATTGCGCTTTGCGTGATAACGCAGCACTTCTTTTATCTGCGTTGGCAGAGACTTTTTGATGCCCATCCTTGGCCGTCTTAAGTTATAAATTGATGTGTATTTATCGGTTAAAAACGCAAAATCTTAAGCAAAATATTGTTGTTGATGCGTGACTAACTCACCTTTGCAGGAGTCTCTGTCGTAGTTCACTACGGCAATTGAGGCAGTGGCAAATAGCGGCGTCTGTTTAGTTTGTGTCAGTTCATCCAACAAATAAGACACTAAAGGCATGTGCGACACAATCAACATGGACTGCAGGTTTTGGTGAATGGATAACAAGGTATCGATGTAGTCATGGGTCAAATACGCACTCGCGCTGGGGATCACATCCTTGCTATATTCGGTTCGGGAAACTGAGAGCGACTCCGTGATTTTGGCAAATGTCTGCTTAGTCCGCAAATATGGAGACACCAAGGCAAAATCTATCTGTGTATGCTGCGCAAAATAGTACTCACGCAACCAAGTAGTTGCGCTGTGCACTTCTTGCAGTCCTTTTTCTGTTAAAGGACGCTGCATATCAGTAGGAGCGGAAAGATGCGCATCACCATGGCGCATCACAAAAATATTCATGGACAAACCTGTCTTATTAACCCACACTCATTATAACAACTGCAACGGCTTGATGTTATTGATACTTTATACCTACATACGCAAGTATTAAGATATAATTCATATTAGTGTCATATTTGATTGCCATACCAAGTTGCATTGACCACGATAAATAAACTGTAGGCAGGGTATTGAACGACATTGCACCACAGACAAACACCGCCACACTGGCGTCAACGCACATTCAACTCGATGTGGCAATTGCTCGAGGTTACTACCACGATCCGTTGCAGTGCCCAGGTCTTGCGCATTTAGTTGAGCATGTACTGATGCGCGGCAATGCGAATGAGCCAGGTATTGACCAGCTGGCACAGCAACATGATGCCAATATTCATGCATTTACCGATGCAGAGCACACAATATTTAGCTTTAATGCCCCCATCAATAGCGCTCATGTCTTATTGCAACAAGTGCTGTCGTTTATTGCGCAATTTTGCCCCTCAATCGAGACTATCGAAGCTGAAATCAACACGATCAATCAAGAATTTAGTCGCGCTATACAGGATCCCGTGCGCGCCTTACAAGAAGTAGACAAACACACCTGCAACCCAGACCACCCTTATGCTCAGTTCCCAACGGGAAATGCAGCGACATTTGCACGCTTATCTTCTGCGGAGCACCAGCAATTATGCATGGCTTGGCTGGCGTTAGCAAACGATCTGCTCAGTGTCACCGTGCCGTCTCAGCAACGCACTCTTGTGAACAAAACACTTGCCCGCATAATGGCTAACTATACCAAGAATATAGTCGCGCCAACCAGAACCGAGGCTGTCTACCGAGCAACAGAGTTAAAGCGGTTTATTCAAGTTGGGTTAGCAACACCCAAACCAAAGTTAATCATGCATTTTCAATTGCAATCAGGGATGACTGAAGCACTTGAGCTATGTTTATGGATCCTCAACTATGCCCCTCCGCATTTTTTTTTGAAACAGCTGCAACAGCAGGGCTTTATCGAACAATATCACGTTGATATCGGGCTAACCGATCCCTCTGGCACCGCCTGTAACTTTCATTTTTTACTTACCGCCAAAGGGATCCTGCAAAAATCTCGCGTGCTGCATATTGTGCTGTATGGGCTGGCCAAGCTAAAACTGCAAACAGCACCCGATATTTACTGGCAGCAAGTTGCACAGACGCGCAGCTTGTTTGCTCAGATTAACGAATTAGAGGACATCGGTAGCTCAACCATTGCTCCAGCACTCATTGAGCAGTGCCAAGCGCTTGTGGGGCAAATGACAAGTGCCAATTGCCGCGTACTGTTTATCTGTGATCCATGCGACATTCCCTTTTTACCGGGGCCGCTGGAACGCACTAAGTATTATCAAACCCCCTATCAAATTTCACCGTTATCAATCAGCTCAGCAGTGTCTCATGTAGTCACCCAGGAGCCACTACTGCGCAATGAGCACCTTGTCTTCTATTTTTTAAACCCTCTATTGTCAACAGAATCATCGGAATTAGTGCAATCAGGGGAAATAAGTCACCACAACCATATGCAGCCTGAAGACCTGCCAGTCCAGCACACCAATACAGGTGTGCATATCCCCTTTCATGGGGTGTATCAAAAACACCCTGCACACTTAGTTGAGTGTTACATCGGCATTAATCAAGCTTATCCTCTGACTATTGAACAAAAGCGTATGCTCAAAGCGATGCTCGTTTTGTACCGGGAAGCTAACCAATATATTCATTACTGTGCTAGCTGTATCGGTGGGCAAAGCCGTGTATATGTCACGCAGACTGGTCTCACTCTGCACTTTCGCGTGCCTAGTTCGATGTTGACCAAACTGCTCACACAAACCCTCAGGCAGATCACTGCCAATCTGGTAAACAGTTGCGATGAGCAGCATTGGTCCCAACTCATCGCTGAGCAAAGCGTGCCGCAACAACGCCGCGCCGCTTCTACACAAGTGGATCATTGTGGGCTTGAACTGTTGGCCGAGGTCTTTGCAAGCGTCAACAAAATTCGTCCTGATCCCCATCCGCGCAGTCGACAAGATTTACTGACTCCTGATGCCAACAGTATTTTTGATTTATCACCGAGTGAAGCGCAGCAACGCATTGACGATTTTCTGCAACACGCATGCACAGAATGTTTAGTTTATGGCGATTATACTGAGGCCGCACGTGCCCAATGGGAAGCGACAGTGGGTTATTATTTCCCGACACCTACACCACATTCCCCTAAAACGGGAGATAAGCCAATTCGCACGCCCTATCCTAGTGCTGTATCAGGCACGGCACAAGGCGCACTCAATTACACG
>CAZLGJ010000026.1:0-16615 GCA_964559075.1 uncultured Glaciecola sp. | reverse complement strand
ACTACTGCTCTTTGATCAAGCTTGTGATGCTGAATGTTGCGCCTTGTGGATGTTGCTCGGTTTACTCAACCAGGGGCCTTTTTTTCACATTACGCGTCAACAAGCACAGCTTACCTATGACTGTGGCGCGGCGTATATTACCCACCAGCAACAGCCGGGCATGCTGCTCTACCTAGTACATGAGCACCCATCTACAAGCATAGAGCAGCACATCTGCGAATATTTGGCTTATGTACGTTCAAGACTCGATTTAACAGACGTCAACAAAGCCATTCCCCACTTATTGAGTAGCTTACAACCGCCGCAAGAAGGGTTTTCACTGCGAGCCAATTACTATTGGATGCTTATGGGAAAGCCGGGCGGCATCGATTTTTTGAGTCAAGTGGAGCATGCCTTGCAACGTCTAGCTAGCCCTGATGGGCTAACGCAATTGATCGACAAGCTGGATCCCCAACATCAGGAACATATCTGGGTGAATGTCACAGGAGCAGGAGAAATCTAGCAGGAAACATTGAATTTCCTAGTTTACAGGCATATCGCTAGGCACGAAAAATAAGATTGTTAAAACCTGTCGCTTTGCGCAGTGCAACGTGCTGCGCGATACTGAACATGGGAAATGCCATTGGGCCTAAGAGCATACCAGCAAGGCACCAACGCTTCGCACAAAGCGCACTACGATATGCTTCTACGTAAAAATATACTGAAAAACACACAAAGCTGATAAAAATTAACAACATAGCCACAGACCCCTTATTTATAAAGGATATTATATCTTTAACAGTGCATTTTTCAATCAGATATAGGTCTAATAATTGTAAGATATCTCCAATTTATAAGACATTAACAAAAAAAATCGAGCCAAAGCTCGATTTTTAATATCCTGTTAACAATTACTTAATAAAAGGTTCGCTTTTCAGCAGCCATAGTGCGCAAAATTTCAGCAGGTGCAAACTTGTCACCGTGCACTCGGGCTAAGGCTTCTAAGCGCTCCACCAGCACATCGATGCCAATGCTGTCCATATACCTAAATGGCCCGCCGGTAAACGGTGGGAAGCCAATCCCAAAAATCGCACCGATATCACCATCACGTGCGCTACGGATCACGCCTTCATCCAAACACAGCGCCGCTTCGTTTAATAAGCGATAGACGCTGCGCTGAATGATATCTTCACTGGCAAGGTGCTCTTTTGGGGTCAGACCGAGCAACTGGTATACCGAGGCATCGACGTTTTTGCCTTTGCTTGACGCGCTGTAATCATAGAAGCCTTTGCCGTTTTTCTTACCCTTGCGATCATCTGCCAACACTTTGTCAAACGCATCCGGCGAGGTAAAACGCGCCCCAAAATCTGCCTGCAAGAACGGAATGATTTTGGTGCCCACATCAATACCCACCTCATCAAGCAATTTAACAGGGCCTACTGGAAAGCCAAATTTAACCAAAACCTTATCTATTTTGTCGATCGGTTCGCCGCTTAAGATCATTTCTGCTGCTTCAATCATGTAAGGCGCCAAGATCCGATTGACATAAAAACCCGCGCCGTCTTTAACGACTATGGGAGTTTTGCCTTGGGCTTTTGCCAGCGCAACTGTGGTAGAAATGGTCGCATCGGACGTCGCTTTATGAGGGATCACTTCTGCCAACGGCATCTTGTCAACCGGCGAAAAATAATGCAAACCAATCACCTGCTGGGGACGTTGTGCCTTGGCTGCAATATCTTTGATCGGAATCGATGAGGTATTAGACGCAAAAATAGTATGCGGCGCGGCGTGACTTTCGATGTCAGCAACCATAGCTTGCTTCAACGCCACATCTTCAAATACGGCTTCAATGACCACATCGGTATCTTTAAACCCAGTATAATCAGTCGTCCCAGTAATCAAAGCCAGTTGCTGCTGTAACTGTGAGTGGCGCATAATGCGGCGTTTAACGCGTTTATTGAGTAAATCATACGCCATTTTCAACGCGTTCTTGATCCCCTCTGGCGCGATATCCTTTAGCCGCACTGGGAGCTTGGCTTTGCTCGCTGTGACATAGGCAATACCGCCGCCCATCAAGCCACCACCGAGCACGCCCACTTTGCGAATGGTCGCGGGTGCCACATCGGCCACGCCTGATTCTTTTTTCATCTCGGTTGTGGCAAAAAACAGACTGCGTAACGCTTTTGACTCTGGGGTCATCACCAGCTGGCCAAACTCAGCACACTCGATCTGCAGACCTTGTTGACGCCCTTTGCGTAACCCCGTTTCAATACAATCTATGATCGCAAGGGGCGCTGGATAGTTGCCGTGGGTTTTGGCAAGCGTTTGCTTACGCGCTTGATTAAACAAAATGTTTCGTCCAATTGCCGTACGTTCTAGCAGCTTTTGCACCGCACCAAGTTTGACAGGTCGACGTTTCGGCTTACCTAACAATGCAAGCTCAATCGCTTTTTCACGCAAAATACTGTGCGGTACCACATGATCGACAATGCCGGCTTTACGCGCTTGTTGCGGTCGCTGCTGACTGCCAGTGAGCATCATTGTCATGGCTTTTTGTACGCTGATAAGCGCAGGTAATCGCTGCGTCCCACCACTGCCGGGTAGTAATCCAAGCTGCACCTCAGGTAACCCCATGACGGTTTTAGCAGCGTCACTACAAATCCGCACATGACACGCTAGAGCAAGTTCTAAACCGCCGCCTAATGCTGGGCCGTGGATCGCCGCAACCACAGTTTTGGGGAACTGTTCAATGCGATCAAAAATTTCTTGCCCGCCACGTGCGATGGCTGTTGCTTCTTCTGCAGAAGCACAGGCTTCAAGCATAGTGACATCGGCGCCCGCGACAAATGAATTATCTTTGCCGCTGATCACCACGACGCCTTGAATGTCGCTATCTTGCTCCAAATCATCTAAAACGGCAGTGATTTCTTGCGCAAAGGCAGCCTTTAAGACGTTCATGCTTTCACCGGGCACGTCAATGCTAACAATGGCGACGCCGGTGGCCAGCTTTTCTACTACAAAGGCACTATGTGGTTTGGCTGTTGCTGCTGTTGCTGATTCAGGTAATGCCATTAGACGCTCTCCTCTATTAATTTTTGTTATTCTGTTTCTACGATCATGGCGGCGCCAAGACCACCGGCGGCACATGCTGTTAGCAAGCCGGTCCCACCACCACGTCGCTGTAATTCGTTGAGCATTTGGGTGAACATGCGCGTGCCGGTAGCAGCAAACGGATGGCCATAGGCAATTGAGCTGCCCTGCACATTGACTTTATCCATATCAATTTGCCCAATCGCTTGGTCACGACCGAGTTTTTCACGCGCAAACTGCTTGCTTTCAAACATTTTCATATTAGCCAGCGCCACGGCCGCAAAGGCCTCGTGAATTTCAATAAGCGTCAAATCAGATAAGGTCATACCGGCTCGTTCCAACGCAATTGGCGTGGCATAGGATGGCCCCATTAACATATCTGTCCAAACATCAATCGCGGCAAATGCATAACTACGAATATAACCTAATGGCGTGTAGCCAAGGGCTTTAGCTTTACTTTCATTCATCAGCAGCACCGCAGAGGCACCGTCTGTAAGCGGCGTGGCGTTAGCTGCGGTCACTGATCCGTAGTTGCGGTCAAAGGTGGGCCGCAGCTTGCTGTAAGAAGCCAATTCAGAAGCCATGCGTACAGTGTTATCTTGGCTCACTGCGGTTTTGAAAGGCTCCGGATACGCCGTCATGACTTCATTCGCCATGTGACCGGCTTGCCAGTTTGCCGCAGCTAAGGTGTGTGAGCGATGTGCCAATTCATCTTGTTGTGCACGCGTGATGCCGTGCGACTTTGCCATTTGATCAGCGGTGTCGCCCATCGACAAACCGGTGGAATACTCGGCCACTGCAGGCGGTACGGGCAAGAGATCTTTCAAACCCAAACGGCGAATAATTTGCCAGCGCTGAGCAAGGGTTTTGGCTTTTTGCAGATCCACTAGCGCACGGCCGAGGTTTTTAGATACACCAATCGGCGATACCGAGGTTGAATCGGCGCCACCGGCAATACCTATATCTATATTGCCCAACAAAATCGATTCGGCAACGTTGACCGTCGATTGAAAACTCGTCGCACATGCACGCGAGACTGAATAAGCATCCGTATGGGTATGCATCCCCGTGCCCAATACGATTTCACGGGCAATGTTTGGTGCAGCCGGCATTTGCACCACTTGGCCAAATACTAATTGCTGAATATCTTGTGCATTCACATCATGTCTGGTCAATAATTCATTGACGACCATTTTGCCCAGATCCACAGCAGGTACGCCGTGAAAGTCTGTGGCCATTTTGACAAAAGGGGTACGTAAACCGGCGACAATCGCAACGCGATCACCCTGAGCTGTTGTATTTGTTTGAGTTGCCATCATTTGTCCTGTCGTTTAAAAATGCGTCACACCCAAGTGGTCTGACCTCCAATCAGTGTATTTTACAAAAGCACAGCGAATTTGCCAGTGTTATTTTTGTTTTCGGTTTTGCTTTGTTCATCGACGCGACATAGAATAAGCCCATTAATGCGTGCAAAGTCTTTGATTTTTCACCGACAATCCCTATATCCATATACATAACAATATCTGGACAATGCATAAGAGGAAGCTAAAGTATGGCGCATACTGATTTTGCACCACTACAAACCTATCTCAACGAACAGGTCGTTGGGCAACCAGAACTCACCGAGCACATGCTGATTGCTCTGCTTGCCGATGGTCACATGCTTGTAGAGGGCCCCCCTGGCTTGGCTAAGACCCGGGCGATCAATGCCTTGGCCAACGGCATCGAAGGTGACTTTCATCGGGTGCAATTTACGCCAGATTTACTCCCAGCTGATTTAACCGGCACCGATATTTTTCGCCCAGAAACTGGGGAGTTTGTCTTTCAACAGGGCCCGCTATTTCACAACCTCGTGCTTGCCGATGAGATCAATCGCGCGCCAGCAAAAGTCCAATCTGCACTGCTCGAAGCAATGGCGGAGCGACAAATTACGGTTGGCAACAAAACCTATGCGTTATCTGAGCTGTTTTTGGTCATGGCCACACAAAACCCGCTTGAACAAGAAGGGACTTATCCGCTGCCGGAAGCACAGTTAGACCGGTTTTTGTTGCATGTTGAAATCGACTACCCCGACGCCAACACAGAGCTCGCTATCTTGCGTTTAACTCGCTCAGAAGATCAGCACCACAGCAGCCCAGAGCCACTGGCGCTCAGACAAACACAGATCATGCAAGCGCGGCAGGATATTCTAGCGCTGCACATGCAGCCAGAGCTTGAACAATATATCGTGCAGCTCATTATGGCAACGCGCCAACCACAAAAATACCACCCGCAGCTGAAGCAGTACATTGCCATGGGCGTTTCACCTCGTGCCACCATCGCACTAGAGCGCTGTGCCAGAGCGCATGCTTATTTGCAGGGTCGTGATTTTGTTGCGCCCGATAATGTGCAAGCCGTATTTCACAACGTGCTTAGACACCGTTTACCATTGACCTATGATGCCCAAGCAAACGGTGTTTCAGTCAATGGCGTGTTAGATAACATTTTGGCGAATGTAGCGGTACCCTAGTCATGCAGGCGCAAGATGCGTTACTCAACCTGACTGAGCAAGATGTGGTCGCACTCGATATGCCACTTATGATGGCCTATCAGCACGTTGTCGGCTCGCTGCCAACGCGCCGGACTAAGCGCGCATCGGCGGCGCTCTCTGGTGGCTACTTGTCAGTCCACAAAGGACGCGGTATGGAATTTGATGAAGCCCGTCACTATCAAGCTGGTGACGATATTCGCGCCATTGATTGGCGCGTGACTGCGCGCACCGGTAAAGCACATACCAAGGTCTTTCGCGAAGAGCGCGAGCGCCCCGTGTTCATTTGTTGCGATGTATCCGCCACCATGCAGTTTGGTTCTGCGCTTCAATTAAAATCCGTGCTTGCAGGGCACTTGGCCGCGTTACTCAGTTGGTCAGCTAAGCAGGCTGGTGATCGCGTCGGCGGGCTGGTATTTAACAGTCACACGCACGCCGAAATTAAACCGGCCAATCGCACCGCGACACTCCTGCATTTTTTGCAGCAATGCTGCGCCTTGCAACAAAGCCAACCGCTGCGCTGTGAATATCAGCATCAGGCATTTACCGAGGCGCTACAACGCTTGCGCTATTTAGCTAAGCCCGGTGCTTTGGTGCACCTCATTAGTGATTTTTCGCAACTCGATGATACCTGTCTTGGCCTGTTGCAAACTCTGCGTCGGCATTGTGAATTACGTGCCTATGTCGTGACCGATCCTTTTGAGCATGCTCTGTTTGACAGCCCGGTGCAGCTCACTGTTACTGACGGAGTTAATATTGCTGAGCGGACGTTTGGTGAGCAACAACAGGCAGGCGCGACAGTTTCAAACAGCGAACGATTGCGCCCGTACGTGACTGCAGTTAACGAATTTAGTGCAGCTGAACCGTTGCTAACTCAACTATATGCGGGAGCAATGTGATGCAGCCAGAGCTTTTTATCCCGCCGCACAATACGCTGACACCTGACCACATTGCCTGGTTTCCTCCGTCGCTTGCTCTATCAGCATTGCTGTTATTCATCCTGTGCACCCTGTTGTATTTGACGTTTGTCACCTGGCGCTACCGCCGCTTCGTTCAACATAAACAACTCGCACTGGACGAGCTTGCCCACTGTTGGCAAGCGCACGGGAGCCTGCAAGATGCCAACGCCATTCTCAAGCGCGCTGTGATCGTTTATCGCGGCAACGCTTATCAAACCCTGCATGGTGATGCGTGGGAAGCGTTTTTACTCGCGCAACTCAGCAGCAACCATCAGGCTCGTATCACACCATTCACAGAAGCGCTTAAAGCAGATATGTATCGCCGTGATATCGCCTTATCGGATGCGCAGTATGAAGCCATTTCGTGGTGGATACGCAGTGCTTTGGCGCCGTTTAGCTGGTGGCGCTGTCGCGGCAAATATGAGGTTAAGCATGCTTAACGTGTGGGAAAACATCAGTTTTTTGTGGCCCTACGCTGGGCTATTGTGGCCACTGCCGCTATTGCTGTATTGGCGCTATCGCAAAGTGCAATCTCAAGCTCAACAAATGCCAATTTATATGCCGACATACGCCCAGTTAAGTCTCCCTGCACGAGGTGGGCAGCGTGGCCAATCGCGCTGGTTGCGCTGGGTCTTATTGCTGTGCATCTGGAGCGGGCTAGTCTTTGCTTTAATGCGTCCGACGTTTTACGGTGAGCCTATTGCGCTGCCACAAGAAGGGCGCGATTTATTTATTGCCGTTGATTTATCCGGTTCGATGCAAACCCAAGATATGCTGGTCAATGATCAGCAGGTCGACCGTTTAGTCATGGTCAAACACGTGCTTAAGGATTTTATTCGCGAACGCGTAGGTGATCGCCTAGGCCTAATTTTATTTGCCGATACCGCCTACTTACAAGCGCCCTTGACCTTTGATCGCAATACGGTACAAACGCTGCTAGACCAAACCGTATTGGGGTTGGTCGGTGAATCCACGGCCATTGGTGATGCAATAGGCTTAGCCGCAAAGCGCTTAGCCGACCGCGAGGTAACGCATAAAGTCTTGATTTTACTAACAGATGGCCAAAACACCGCTGGTAATATTAGTCCTGAGCAAGCATTAGAGGTCGCTTTGGCACAAGGAATTACCATTTATCCAATTGGAGTGGGCGCTGAACGCATGGTCGTTAATTCTCTGTTTGGTCAGCGTCAGGTCAATCCCTCAGCGGATCTGGATGAAGCGCTGCTCAATCGGCTAGCTGCAGATACCGGCGGACGCTACTTTCGGGCTCGTGATACCGAGGAGCTCCGCGAAATTTACCGGGTCCTAAATCAAATTGAGCCAGTCATTGATGAGTCACAGACCATTCGCCCGCAGCGCAGCTTATTTTTTTATGGCGTGGCTTTTGCCCTAATTGTGTTGTGGCTGTGGTGGTGTTTAATGTGGAGCAATCGACGTTTTAAATGGAGTCTACCGTTATGAACGAACAGTGGTTGTTATGGCTAGAAAACTTTCATTTTTTACGTCCCATGTGGCTATGGGCACTGCCCGTTAGCATTGGTATGTATTATTGGGTAAGCCGTTTATCGCCACGTGCCAGTATGCTCGGTCAGCTATTTAATCCTGTGATGCTGGCTTTTTTGACCCAGCAACAAGATGGTGCTCAGACACGCTCCCAACGCACCCCGCATGGGTTGGTCTATGTGGGCTTGTGTTTAGCAATTACCGCCCTTGCAGGACCAACGGCACAGCAACTGCCGCAACCTACTTATCAGGCCCAAATCGGCCAAGTCATCGTCATGGATATGTCGCTTTCGATGCGCGCAACGGATAGCCCGCCTAATCGCTTAACACAGGCACGCTTCAAGGCTATCGATTATATTCAGGCCAATCCAGAAGCCAACATTGGCTTAGTGGCTTATGCAGGCGATGCGTTTGTGATCAGCCCGATAACCCAAGATGGGCGCAATTTGACAGCGCTAATCCCGTCACTGCGACCAGAGCTCATGCCCGTTTATGGCAGTGAGCCCGAGCAAGCACTGCGCGAAGCCTTTGCCCTGCTCTCTCAAGCGGGTTATCAGCAGGGTCATGTGGTTTGGCTTACCGATGGTATTGATATTGAACAACAACCAGCCCTGACCAGGCTGTTGCGTGAACAACCGTATTCAGTATCTATTATCGCGGTAGGCTCTGAAGACGGTGCCCCTATCATGTTACGCGATGGCCAGCTGCTCAAAGATAATAGTGGCGCCATCGTCATCCCTAAAGTAGATATGTCAGCACTTGCCCAACTTGCGCGGATCGGTGATGGCGTGTTTACTCCGCTCCAACCATCAGATGCCGATATTCAAGCCATTCGTGCTACGCTGGATGCTATCCCTGATGAAGTAAACGCAATCTTAAATACACAAAATGACAAGTGGGTAGAACTCGGCCCCTATCTGCTGATCCCTGTCATAGTGATGATTTTGTGGGCCGTGCGGCCACAGTACTTGTTGGTGTTGATGCTGATGTTTCTCCTGCCCAACGCGCCCATTGCCCAAGCGCAACTGGCCAAGGATCCCAATATGACCATAGTACCGCCGCCACAGCATCCTCAAGATATTGCGGTAAGGGATCCACTGGCAAACTTACCGCAAGCTTTGCGCAACCGCGCTCAGCAAGCATTATCTGCCTACCAAACACAAGAGTTTGCCAAGGCAGCAGAGCTATTTGACGATCCGCAATGGCAAGCTAATGCACTTTACCAACAAGGCATGTACAGTGAGGCACTGCCACTATTTGCGCTCGATGACAGTGCTGTAGGTCACTACAATCAAGGCAATACTTTGGCATCATTACAGCGCTACGAGGAGGCACTTGCAGCTTATACTGAGGCGTTGAACTTAGACCCAGACTTGCAACAGGCACATGATGCTAAGCGCCTATTAGAGCAATTTCTTGAGAACATGCCGCCTTCAGAGCAGCCTCAGGACGGACAGCAAGAGCCGCAATCCCAAGAACAATCTCAAGAGCAGTCGCAAGACAATTCCGAGCAGGATAGTCAATCACAAGATGGACAGTCGCAGCAACCACAGGAGCAATCGTCTTCCGACTCTGCCCAGCAATCAGCCAATGATGATGCCTCAGCTACGGATCAACAAACATCTGAGCAGGAGTCAGCAGACGCTGAAGAGCGCGACCAACAGACTGAATCTGAGTCACAGCAACAGTCAGCTGCGGAACAATCGCCAGAAGAGACACCAAGCGAACCGCAAAATGGTCAGTCCCAAGTTGGAGAGTTGACCCCAGAACAACGTGAGCAGCAGGAGCGGATCCAGAGTTTATTGAACAAAGTACCGGACGATCCGGGCTATTTATTGCAGCGCAAAATGCAGCTTGAATTCCAAAAACGACAACGCCAGCGTCAATCTGATGTCCCCAATCGACGCAATAAGGAGTGGTAAGTAATGCAGCACACTAAACAGGTGTTTTGGAGCTTAATCCGATGGTTAATAATTGGCACACTCACGCTTGCCTGTGCCCGCGCCTATGCGTTTGATACCTTAACCGCTACCGTGGACAAAAACCCGGTCATGGCTGACGAATCTATTACCTTAACCGTTGTCGCCAACGCCAGTTTGCCAAGAGATGCATTTGATACCTCTGTACTGGAACAAGATTTTAAGGTGATCCGCACCTCGGTTTCTTCGCAAACCCAAATTATCAACCTGTCGCGCACCGTATCCACTACGTGGACGACGTTGTTATTTCCGCGCCGCGAGGGGCTGATCCGCATAGCACCGCTGAACATCAACAACATTGAGTCTGCGCCGATTGAATTAATGGTGATGCCTGCTGGTCAAAACGCCAATCAGGATATGCGCGATATCTTTATGTCGACTTCGTTACTGCCCGAAAAAGGCTATGTGATGCAGCAGTTTACTTATACCGTGAAGCTATTTTTGGCGGTAGAGCTCGAGCGAGGATCCCTTCAAGTGCCCGCGATTGACAATGTGGTCATGGAACAAATTGGCGAAGATACCGAAACGAATATCATCCAAAACGGCAAGCGCTATCGCGTAGTTGAGCGCAAATACTCCCTGATCCCGCAGCAGTCAGGGGCACTGACCATTCCATCGCCGATCTTTGAGGGCAGCGTGCGCACCCGCAATCGCGGCAGTTTTGGGGGGCTGTTTAATCCCAGCAAGGCCGTCAATCAACTCGGTCCCGAAATCAATTTGACTGTGCAGCCAATCCCTGCAGATTATCCGTACCCCTGGTTACCCAGCGAGTTTGTGCAGATCAATGAAGCATGGTCAGCCGATCCTAACGAATTAGTTGTAGCCGAGCCCATGACGCGTACCATTACCTTAAGCGCATTGGGCGTGGATCAGTCGGTGTTGCCAGATTTAGAGCTACGCTTACCCCCTGATCTCAAAGCCTATCCAGACCAAGCGCAGCTTACGTCAATTGTCAAAGACGATAATGTCATCGCCCAACGCGTCGAAAACTATGCCGTTGTGCCAAGCAGAGCCGGTAATTTTGTCCTGCCAGAAATACAAGTGCCATGGTTTAATACGCTCACTGGGGATACAGAGTTTGCGCGTATTGCGCCTCGCAGTATTACAGTGCAAGGCAGCAGCGCCACTGCTACTAACACCATTGCGCCAATTTTACCGCAAAACATCAACCTCCCTAGCAGCGAACAAACTACAGAAACGCTTCAGCAGCCTTGGCACCAACAGGCGCGCACGTGGCAAATCAGCACTGCTGTTTTATTAGGCTTGTTGATCATAAGCGTGCTGCTGCGCCCCCAGCGCGGACCAGCTGCGGCACCGAATCAGCCCAGCCATGTTCAGCCCGGCTCTGTACCTGATGAAAAGGCCAGTTTCAAAGCCCTATTAAACACCTTACAACAGCAGCAAACTGACCACGTTGAAGGCGCTCTGTGCGACTGGTTAGCCCATTGGTTCCCAGCGCAACCAGTGTTGGCCAAATACCCTGTGCAGGTCAACGATGCCGAGTTTACTGATTGGGTAAATACATTTTACAGCAAGCGCTACAGCGGTTATCCTTTGCAAAATGACGATTATCGTGACTTAACGCGCTGGTTAACCAAGGCGCGCAAAAACTTGACGGCTAAGGATAAGTTGCACTTACCACCACTTTATCCTGAGTAATCACCACGATTAAATAACCATCACAATAAGAAGAATACTATGATGAAATTACCCACTCGCCTAACACTTATTGCACTATTATGCGCGCTTTCATTAACTGCCTGTAGCGATGCGCCGAGTTCGCCAACCTCCTCCAATACCACATCAGTAGCAGCATCCGCATCAGCTGTGAATGTAGCGTTGAGTGATTTTTTTGCCAGCAGCTATGCTGAAGATCTCGCGCTATCGCCCATTCGCCAATCGTACATGGGCATCAAAGATGACTATGGACGCTGGGATGATATTTCAGATAGCGCAATGGATGCCAGAATACAGCGATTACAAGCGCGTTTAGCCCAAGCCAAAGGCTTTTCGCGAGACACGCTTTCTCGCCAAGAGCAGTTATCCCTAGATATTTATGTGCTTGATATTGAGCGACAGCTCGCCAATGACGAATTTCGTTACCAGCATTACATCATGCAGCAGTTTCGCGGGGCACACACCTTTGTGCCAAGCTTTCTGATCAATATTCATCGCGTGAAGGATGTCACTGATGCCGATGCTTATGTGTCGCGACTCAACGGCGTGCAGGCGTATTTTGACCAAGTGATTGAACAGCTGCGTTTACGTGAAACAAATGGTGTATTTCCGCCCAAATGGGCCTATGATCAGATGCTGCAAGCAGCGCGTAACGTGATAACTGGCGCCCCTTTTGATGATAGCGAGCGTAACTCTACGCTGTGGGCTGATTTTACCAACAAAGTGGCTGGGTTAGAGCTTGCCAGCGCGGACGAACAGCGCTTGTTAAACCAAGGCCGCGCGGCTTTATTAAACAGTGTCGAGCCAGCGTATGAAAAGCTGATGGCGGAGCTAACTAAACAGCGTTTATTAAGTCCTGAGGGTGACGGTGTATGGCGCTTACCTGATGGCGACAAATGGTACGACAACCGCTTGGCATGGTATACCACAACCTCCTTGTCTGCCCAAGAAGTACATGATTTGGGTCTGTTTCACGTTGCACGTATCCACAATGAAATGCGCACCATCATGCAACAGGTCAATTTTGCTGGCGATTTGAACGAGTTTTTTGTATTCATGCGTACCGACCCGCAGTTTTATTACGAGGACTCGTTTGCCGGACGCGCCGCTTATATGGCTGATGCGAGAGCCTACATCGATGCCATGGCTGCCAAAATTCCCGAATATTTTGGGCTGATCCCACAAGCTGATATGACCATAAAGCGCGTTGAAGCGTTTCGCGAACAATCCGCAGGTAAGGCATTTTATCAGTCTCCATCAAAAGATGGCGCACGCCCCGGTATTTACTACGCGAATCTCTACGATATGAGCGTCATGCCCAGTTATCAAATGGAAGCCCTTGCTTATCATGAAGGGATCCCAGGGCACCACATGCAGCGTGCTATTACCCAAGAGCTAGACGGGATCCCGGAGTTTCAAAAATACGCTTCTTTCACCGCCTATACCGAAGGTTGGGGACTCTACACCGAAGAGTTACCAAAAGAAATGGGCTTTTATCAAGATCCCTACTCTGACTTTGGCCGCCTAGCGATGGAGCTGTGGCGCGCCTGTCGCTTGGTCGTCGATACGGGAATTCACGCTAAGCGCTGGTCACGTGAAGAGGCTATCGAATACTTGGTGGCCAATACCCCCAATTCCGAATACGACGCGGTCAAAGCAATCGAACGCTACATTGCACTGCCCGGACAAGCTACTGCTTATATGATCGGCAAACTCGAAATCCAAGCGCTCCGCGAGCGTGCTGAACTGGCATTGGGTGATGATTTTGATATTCGTGGTTTTCACGATGAAGTGCTCAAAGACGGCCCAGTGCCGTTAAATTTGCTGGCACAAAAAATTGATCATTGGATTGCCCAACAAAAATAAATCCAGTAAAAACCTCAAGATTGCGTTTTTTATCAAGAAATAGACCTAAGCAATGAAATTTTTTCACATCAGCTTAGGTCTTTTGATGTATGAATGATAAAACTCAGCAATACGAAACTCTCGTTCGCGCCTTCCACAGCGATATTTATCGCTATGCGGTGTGGTTGATCAAAGATCCCAGCATCGCTGAAGACGTGGTGCAAGAGACCTTTATGCGCGCGTGGAAGTCGTTGGATAGTTTGCAAGATCCCAAGGCGGCAAAGTCTTGGCTCATTACCATATTGCGTCGTGAAAATGCCCGCCGCTTTGAGCGCAAGCAATTCGATACCGTGGATATGGACGATGTGCCATTAGTAGATGACCACGCGCATAACGATGGTTCGCCGGATAAACAAGCGCTGCATCGCGCGCTCAATCAACTTGCTGATGAATATAAAGAGCCGCTGCTGCTACAAAGCATGTTTGGCTATTCAGGGGAAGAAATAGCGCAGATGCTCGATCTGAACAAAAACACGGTTATGACGCGCTTATTTCGAGCGCGCAACCAGCTCAAAACTCTTTTAACCGAGATGCAATCACCGCGAGGACAAGCCAATGGATGAATTAGCCTTCCGTCGTGCGGTACTTGCGGATCCACATACCCAAGATCCGACAGTCATCGCTGCGGCCAAAGCAGACCCCAACAAACAGCGCTTTTGGCAAGAGCTCAAACAGCAAGAAACTCAGCTCAACCAACTCTTACACAGTGCGTCAGTACCTGATAATTTGGCGGATAAATTGTTGTGGCAAGCACAGGCACAAACTAGTACCCGAGAGTTTGCCCCAGCTAAACGCGCCAGTATCTGGCGCTATGCCGTTGCTGCTTCTATTGTGCTTGGCTTATCCGGTACCTTGATGTTTCAGGCGAGCGATCACGCCACTTTGCTCGATGCTGCGTATGCGCACACCACTCATAAGAACGTATTTGAGATCCTCGCCTCGAGCAGTCCTGACTTAGCAGAGCTGAATGCCAAAATGGCGCGCTTTGGTGCAAGCCTAAGTAGTGATATTGGCAAAGTACTGTCGGCGAATTTTTGTGAACTCAAAGACACTGAGTCACTACACCTGATTGTAGGCGATGATGAGCAGCCGACATCTATTTTCTTTTTGCCCAAAGACATGCCTTTAGGAGAGCTGACCAAGGGCCAAGATGTCAGCACCAATGTGTTGCAGTTTGAAGACACGCAGGTGCTTATTTTAGGGGCCGTCACTGAACAAGTGCTCAGTGTCAGTGAGCAACTTCGCGAACAGCTGCAGTTCTAAACTGACCTAGCATCTATGCCGGCATCTTGATACACTCAAAGTAAATAATAACAATGAATTGAGTGGTTATGGATACTGGCATTTTTATCTCTTTAGGGCTGTATTTTGCGGTGATGTTAGGCATTGGCTTATTTGCTTATCGCAACGCCTCCACAGATGTCGAGGGGTATTTACTCGGCGGACGCAAACTCTCTCCTGCCGTCGTTGCCTTATCTGCCGGTGCCTCTGACATGAGTGGCTGGATGTTGATGGGCTTACCCGGTGCCATGTATATCTCAGGGGCGTCATCCGCTTGGATTGCTATCGGCTTAGTGATTGGTGCGTATTGTAACTATTTGTACGTGGCGCCGCGGTTGCGCGTGTACACGCAAATCGCGAATAACGCGATCACCATCCCGGATTTTTTTGCCGAGCGTTTTGCCGATAACTCGCATATCTTGCGCATTGTCTCAGCGCTAGTCATTATCGTCTTTTTCACGCTCTATACCTCATCCGGCATTGTTGCTGGCGGTAAGTTATTTGAATCCTCGTTTGGTCTCTCTTATCAGTACGGCATTATGATCACCACAGGTGTGGTGGTAGCCTATACCTTATTTGGCGGCTTTATGGCGGTCTCACTAACCGACTTTGTGCAGGGCTGTCTGATGTTCATCGCGCTCATCTTAGTGCCCACTGTGATTGTCTTTGAACTTGGTGGGATCAATGCCACCATGCAGGCCATTAATACCATTGATACTAATTACCTATCCTTATTCCAAGCAGTGGGCAGTAGCGAAACACTCTCCTTGATTGGGATCATTTCATTGCTCTCATGGGGTTTGGGGTATTTTGGGCAGCCGCATATTATCGTGCGCTTCATGGCCATTCGTTCAGTTACTGAGATGCCCACGGCGCGACACGTCGGTATGGCGTGGATGATCATGGCGCTGTTTGGCGCGCTTGCCACCGGGTTATTTGGCATGGCGTACGTCGCTGCCAATGATATGGTACTTGACGATCCAGAAACGGTGTTTATTGTGCTTTCTCAAGTACTGTTTCATCCGCTTATTGCGGGATTTTTATTGGCGGCCATTCTGGCAGCTATCATGAGCACTATCAGCTCGCAACTGCTGGTGACCTCGAGCTCTTTGGTGTCTGACTTGTACGGTCTATACAAACAGGGACAGGTCAACGAGCAACACCTAGTGCTGGCATCACGTCTTGCCGTACTTGGCGTCGCGGTTGCCGCAGTAGTGCTGGCGCTTGGCGATAACCAGTCGATTCTGGCCTTAGTCAGCAACGCTTGGGCAGGTTTTGGTGCGGCCTTTGGTCCGCTTATTTTGCTCTCACTTTACTGGCCAAAACTCAGCCGCGACGGGGCGATTGCCGGGATGCTGTGCGGGACTATAATCACCTTAGTGTGGATTTACGGCCCCTTAACAATCGCAGATGAAGCGAGTGGCAGCTGGCTTTACGGCATTGTACCGGGCTTTATTGCTAACATGATCGCTTGCGTGGTCGTGAGTAAAGCTCGCCCACATGGTGTAAATGCGTTGCAAAGCACGTTTACATCCATGTTACAAACGCTGCATAAGGCATAGATAACCAAATATTTATTCCATTTTGTTATTAACATAGTTCTGATTTATATATCATAATAAGCTTACTAATAGCCAAATAGCATTTATCAAATGAGTTGAGAAATGCTATTTTTTATATAAGCATAGAATTTTTTAGTATATTGAATGGAAATC
>CAZLGJ010000025.1:16259-26010 GCA_964559075.1 uncultured Glaciecola sp. | reverse complement strand
GAAATGGTCTACGTGGCCAAAGAAATGCAGCGTTTGGATATGGATTTGCCCTTATTAATCGGCGGTGCAACGACCTCAAAAGCACACACCGCGGTCAAAATTGACGAGCACTATCAGCACCCAACTGTGTATGTATCCAATGCATCGCGAGCGGTGGGTGTGTGTCAGCAGCTGCTCAATCAAGATACCCGCGCGGTATTTGCACAAAAACTCTCGCAAGAATACGACACGGTGCGCTTGCAACACGCGCGCAAAAAACCGCGCACTGCGCCGGTGACATTTGCGCAGGCTCGCGAGAATAAATTTAGATGTGATTGGGCAGCTGCACCGATTGTCACACCCAAACAACTTGGCGTAACTGAAGTCAGTGCTGATATTAAGACGCTGCGCGGCTACATCGATTGGACGCCGTTTTTTATGACTTGGTCGCTGGCCGGAAAGTACCCGCGAATTCTAAAAGACGAGATAGTTGGTGAAGAAGCGACGCAGTTATTTGCCGATGCCAATGCCATGTTGGATGATTTGATTGCCAATGGTGGTCTTGAATGTAAAGGCGTGTTTGGCCTGTTTGCTGCTAACAGTATAGATGAAAGCATTGCGATTACGGATGCAGATGGTAAAGAACATCATGCGCATCATTTGCGCCAGCAAACCCATAAGCCCAAAGGTTTTAATTATTGTTTAGCTGATTATGTTGCTCCGCGCGATTCAGCGCGAACCGACTATATTGGCGCGTTTGCCGTAACTGGTGGTATCGGTGAAGATGAGCTGGCCAAGCATTATGAAGATCAGGGTGATGACTACAACTCAATTATGGTCAAAGCTATCGCAGACCGATTAGCCGAGGCCTTTGCCGAGTATCTGCATCAACAGGTGCGCACCCAGTATTGGGGCTATGCGCCAGATGAGACACTCAGTAACGATGATCTGATCAGAGAAAAGTATCAAGGCATTCGCCCAGCACCTGGCTATGCCGCATGTCCAGAGCACACTGAAAAACAGCTGATTTGGGACTTGCTGCAGGTAGAGGAGCGCATCGGTATGCAGCTCACCTCAAGCTATGCAATGTGGCCAGGGGCTGCGGTTTCAGGTTGGTATTTTGCACATCCTGAAGCGCGCTATTTTGCGGTGGCACAAATCCAAGCCGACCAAGCGCAGAGCTATGCTGACAAAAAAGGGTGGAGCGAGCGTCAAATTGAACAATGGTTGGGACCAAACCTGTAATTTTGTGTCATTATTGTTATAATCTTGTGAGAATAACAATAATGACAGGTCTCGCGTGGAGCTCAATCGCCATAAGCTGATTTTTTTTCGCAATTCAATGCCGCTGTTAGCCGACATGGCGGGCAATACGCCCTCTTTTCCTGTCGGAGACCCCGACCTTTTTATGTTGGAAGTATTGTCTAGTATCACCTCTGGTGGTACTCATTCAGCGGCGAATGACATTGATTTGGTTGCAGCTATTCAAGCTGACACTGCATTTAGTCGGTTTTTTGGTCACCTGCAACCACAACAAATCTCCCAGCGTTTAGCCCAATATCACGATGCGGATATTTTAGTTAAGTGCGTCACCAATGCACCGACCTATAATAATGTTCAGGCGCTTGACGGTGATAACGGGACAGTTGACTCACTGCCTCCAGAGACAGAACTGCGCTTGGGCACGCACTTTGGCGTGTGTTTGGCGCCAGATGGTTTCTGCGTGTGGTCAACCCAAGCACAAACCTTTATTAAGCTATCTGCATGTGACGTCGTTGTCCTACTGGCTTTTGCAGATGGGCGCACTGTGGCTCAGGCACAAACGCAATTACTGGCGCAAAAAGGTCCGTTGGTTGCGGATGTATCTATTGTGGAGATTGCCTCGCATGCGTTGCATCTCGGTTTGCTCGCCCCAGCCAAAGAGCTGATTGAAACGGCGGAGCCGGTCTTAACCCCATTTAAAACACAAACCCCCACAGCACTGCCATTACCCGCGCGTTGGCAAGACTTGCCTGCTGATGGACGGATCCCGGTATATTTTGTCCCGCACATGGAAAACCACCTGCCGCTAGCGCTTGGGGTGTTATTTAGCGCGATCACGGATTTTGAAGATGGCGCACTGCTTGACCGCTTTGTGCTAGTGCCACTGAATTATCTTGAACCTCAACAGATTTTTGACGGGCCGTATCGCAAGTTCGGGCCCGGGGTGTGGTTGTTCTCCAACTACATGTGGTCGATTGACGTCAACATGCAGATATCTCAAGCGGTGAAACAGCATAATTTTGCGAATTTTACCGTGCACGGAGGGCCGTCAACGCCCGACTATGTGCAGGCGTGTGAAGATTTTATGCGGGATAACCCGTCAGTGGATGTGGCCGTGCATGGGGAAGGGGAAATCACCATCACCGATTTGATGTCGCAAATTCAGCGCAACGCACAGGGCAAGATTGTGGCTGACAGTCATGCATTAGGCGGCGTCGATGGCATTACTTATCGCGATACGTTGACCCGAAATGTCATTCGTACTAGCGCGCGCGAGCGCATGAAAAACCCAGACATGATCCCATCGCCTTATCTTAACGGCGTGTTTGATGGGTATCAGGGTCGTGTAGAGGCTGCGATTATAGAAACCAACCGCGGCTGTCCGTATGGCTGTACGTTTTGTGATTGGGGCAGCGCGACCAACCAAAAAATCCGTAAGTTTGATTTGCAGCGCGTCAAAGACGAGATTGAGTGGGTGGGGCGCAACGAAATTCGCGTGCTGTGGATTGCCGATGCTAATTATGGTTTGTATGACCGCGATATTGAGATTTCCCAGTTTATTGTGGATACCAAAGCCAAATATGGCTATCCACAAGAAATTGTCGTGAACTACACCAAAAACTCCACGTGGCGTTTAGTTGAAATCATTAAGATTTTCTCGGAAGGTGGAATAATCGGGCAGGGGATCATCTCGATTCAAACCACGGATGAAAATACGCTGGATGTAATCAATCGCAAAAATATCCGCACCCAGCGCTATGATGAGCTCGCGCAGGCTTTTACTGACTTGAATTTGCCGCTATCAACGGATTTGATGATTGGCTTACCGGGGATGACGGTAGCTTCATTTACCGCGGATTTACAGCGCTATATTGATATGGACGTGTCGGTCAAAGCGTACCCGACCCAGCTGTTGCCCAATAGCCCGATGGCTGAGCCAAGCTACATGAAAAAATATCAAATCAAAGCCGATGAGCATAGCTATTTGACCTCGACCTATAGCTATACCGAAGATGATCTGGCGCGCATGAAAGCACTGCATGAAATCTACGTGATGGCGGATGGCTATGGCCTGATGCGCTACGTGTTGCGTTATTTGCAGTGGGATCATGGTATTCATGCCGGGCAGTTTATGGCGGATTTGCTAGACCAGCATAAGCTGATTAGTCAAGCGTATCCTCTACTGGCATGGGCACTCAGGTTCTTTAACCAAGACAAATCAATGCCGTCGGGGTGGGCCCTGTTTTATAAGCAGTTGGGCAGCTTTATTCAAGAATACTACGGCATTGACAATCCAGCGCTTGAGACAGTGCTCAAGGTGAATCAACACGCGATGCCAGACGATGGACAGTCGTACCCTTGTCATGTGGCGCTGGGGCATGATTTTGTCGCGTATTTTCACCAGTCAGCAGAAGCGCGAGCGCCATTGGTGAGCTTTGCGGCAGGCGAGATGCAGTTTAGCGACCCGAATAAACTGGCGACGATTGATTTGGATGCCGCGCAATATGATTCTCACCAGTATTTTTGGGAGCTGCACTCTGCCGTTGCTAGGCCGAAGTCAGTGGCGGATTTTGCGGCTTAATGGTTGGGCGTCTCATTCAACGAATTGTGAATTTGCATTTTGATGTCTGCTATTTGATAAGCATCTTTTGCAGGGAATCGAATAAGAGGAACCTGGACTAAGAGGTGTCTAGGAAATTAGTGGCGATTCACCTTGATGATGACGACGATTACAAACGTCTATTAGATACTTGGCGAATTCAAACTGAGCATTTTCATGCAATGAGGTTTCAGGCTCTTCAATAATAAACAAGCTCTGTTCCGGTGCAGTCTCTAACTTATCTGCTGTATAGAGGACACGGCCCTCTCCAAAACCCATATTATTTTCTGAATATGAATAACCTAGTCTTGATGCTATACCTATTTCTGATTCTTTCTTCTTGTGCGAGATACCCTGAAAATTTACGTCATCGTATTTGTGACCAATAATTCGGGCCATTTTTTCAATAACTTCAGGTTCTAAATCCCGACGCTCTGTGAATGATAACTCTTTACCGCCATATACACTTAGATCACGTCTTTCAACCTTAGGAATGTAAACGGTAAATCCAATGTAATAGCAGTGCCTTTCTGGCTGTCGTTGATACCCAGACCACTCAGATTTTTTTCGTGAAACAGTAACTTCTTGAGTTTTTTTATGATCATCAGTTTCATAGTGAAATATCACATTTGCATCGTTACGAAATGGACTGGGATCAGCTACAGAAACTGGAAAAAATCCTTAACATATAGCCGCTTGTATTGTAATGCTGTAGTTGGTTTTCTGTAGCCACAAATGGCAAGCTGACCTACTGTGCTTTTACCCGCACCGTTTAGTCCAGAAATAGCTGTTACAGGGAAGTCTAGTGATAGGACAATGCCTTCAATACCTCTAAACTCGTTTATTTCAATACGCCGAAGGCAAGAACCAAAGTTTTTATACCTGTTAGATTCTTGGTATTTTGCACCCAATTTTTTCTATTATCAGCCAACGATGTCTGCTTTTTATTGACAACTTATGCCACTTAACATGTTTTTTTAAAATGTATTTGACACTGTAACCTCCCAACTTCAACAGGTGCGTTTAATTTAAAACATCATTAATAATAGTACTTCACAATCAAGTCGTGGATTTTTTTGATAAATTTTTACAGATATGACATTTTCTGCATAATAAGACCAGATACAAAAAAGCCCGAAATACATCGGGCTTTTCTTTCTTAATTACTCAGTGTTACCAAATTCGCACACGATCTTCAGGCGCTAGGTACAGCGCATCACCTGGCTGCACATCAAAGGCTTCGTACCATGCATCGTGATTACGCGGAGCTAGGGCGCGGTATTTACCCGGTGAGTGGGTGCCGCCACGCAGCTGGTTGAGCATGCTCTTTTCGGTGCGCTTTTCTTTCCATACTTGTGCCCAAGCCAAGAAGAAGCGTTGGTCGCCGGTAGTACCGTCAATAATGGGCGCTTCTTCGCCGTTGAGGCTGAGCTTGTAGGCGTGGTAGGCCATCGCAAGCCCGCCGACATCCCCGATGTTTTCGCCCAATGAGTTCTTGCCGTTAACAAAGTTACGCGGGATCGGCTCATACTCTGAGTATTGGTCAATCAGCATTTGCGTTCGGGCGTCAAACGCGGCGCGATCTCCATCCGTCCACCAGTTGCGCTGAACACCTTCTGCATCAAACTTTGAGCCTTGATCGTCAAACCCATGGCCCATTTCGTGACCTATAACTGCACCAATCGCACCGTAGTTCACGGCTGGATCGGCATTGGGGTCAAAGAACGGCGGCTGTAGGATTGCGGCAGGGAACACAATCTCGTTAAATGCCGGGTTGTAGTAGGCATTCACGCGCTGTGGCACCATGAACCATTCATCTTTATCAGTAGGTTTAAGCTCTTTTGCGACATCTTTGGCCTGGAAGAATTGACGGATGTTGCGAATGTTGCCTAACAAGTCGTCTGCCGCAATATCCAATCCTGCAAAATCCACCTCGTAATCCGGGTAGCCGATTTTGGGGTTAAACGCTGCGAGCTTTTTCAGCGCTTCGACTTTGGTTTCTTCACCCATCCAGTCAAGGTTTTCAATGCGCTCACCTAAAGCGGTGCGCAGGTTTTCAACCAGCTCTGCCATTTGTGCTTTTGAACTTTCCGGGAAGTGGCGCGAGGTGTACACATTCCCAATCACAAAGCCTAAGCTGCTGGTGCCCGACATCTGAGCAATGGCGCGTTTCCAACGCGGGCGCGGCTCTTCTTGTCCGTTGAGCTTAGTGCCGTAAAACGCAAAATTCGCATTATAAATATCAGACGACAGATAAGAGGCGTTGTTCGAAATCAAATGATAGCTCAAATAATCGCGCCACACGGATAAGTCAGTGTCATTAATTAGCGTAATCATCGAGGCAACTGCATCGGGCTGAGTCACATTGACATGCGGGATCACGTAGCCAGATGATGCAAATAACGTATCCCAATTCAAATCTGAATACGTAGTTTCTAGCTCATCACGCGTCATTGGGTTTAGCGTTAACGAGCGATCACGGCGCTTAGATCGCGGCCACTGGATTTCTGCGATGGCAGTTTCCAGCGCCAGAATTTGCGCTGCGCGTTTTTCAGCAGCTTCCGCAGGTAGACCAGTAAAGGTCAGCATCTGCGCAACGTGCGCGGTAAAAGCAGTGCGAATATCGGCAAAGCGCTCGCTATCTACAAGGTAATAATCACGATCCGGTAAGCTCAAGCCGCCGATGCCAATTTGTAGCTGGTATTCATCCGGGTTGGTGCGGTTAAAACCCATGCCGCCACCAATTGGCGCACTGGTGCCGGTCAGCCATGCTTCACCAAATGCAGCCGTTAACTGTTCGACATTCTCAATCGCTGCAATCTTATCCAAATCAGCCTGAAGTGGGTTTAATCCGAGCTCATCTAAGCGCTTGGTATCCATATAGGCATTATAAAAAGCTGCGACGCGCTGTTCGTCACCAGAAAGCTCGGCTTTGCTGGATAACTCTTCAATGATGGCTTTGACCTGATCATTGGAACGCTCCGCGAGATTATCAAACGCGCCAAAGCGCGTTTTGTCCGCCGGCATTTCAAAATTGTTATACCAAGCACCGCTGGCGTACATAAAAAAGTTATCGCCCGGTTTGACGTTCATATCACGCGCAGTCAAATCAACCCCAAAAGTGCCAAGTTCAGCTTGTGCTGCAGGTGCTTGAGTTTGGGAGTCAGATTCTGTTGCGGGTGGTAATTGGGTGTTGGGTTGACAGCCGCCGATAACAAATGCTGCTGTGATAAGTGTGGCCATTGCCGTCTTACGCATAGTACTACCTATATTATTTTTATTTATTGAAATTATTTTCTGCGATTATACATAAATTGTTCAAATATGAATAATTTGGCATGACCAATTGTGTGCGACGGCTTTCATTTGCGAGATGGTCGGTAAATAAAAGGGGGCGATAAGCACCTTAGCAGCAAGGGTTGAGAGCTGCGAACTCGGTTGAATGGTCGCATTACAATAGGCCATGTCGGCAAACTGTCGGTCGTATAGTATCACTTGGCCAGCGGCGACGAGTGTCTCAAGCTCAGGATAAGCCAGCAGTAACTGCTGCCAATCCCCGCCAACGCCCCATACGTGGGCACAGCCTTGGGAAGAAATAAGCGCTTGGCACATTTGCCACCACTGTGCTTGTTTATCACGGTATTGTGCAAAACGGGCAGTCACGGTTGGTCTTGCCGATGTGCGAATGGCCATTGGCGACTCACCCGGATGGGGCTGAGCTTGCAGCAGTATTTGTTGCCGGGGGATGGTTTCGGTAAGTACTTTGCGCGATTTTATCACCGTAAGCCCGGCTAAATGCGCCACCACCTCAAGCGTGTCGGCTGTAAAATAATGAATATGCTGCGGGTGCACGAGATTGGTTTGGTACAACGCATGATTATCAGGTGTCGGCGTGGCATCTGGCACTTCGATAAAAATCGTCCCATTTTCAATTAAAAACTCGGCCAACACAGATAAAAACGTCACGGGATTAATCACGTGTTCAAGCACATGACTCGAGGTGATCAGATTAAACGTCCTTCCTGCTAGCGTCTGTCTGACGGCACTCTCATTATTTAGGTCACATGCTAACTGCGCATAGTCGGGCTGCTTGTTTGTGTGCAAAAAATCCAAGCCCGTATATTCAGCCATAGGGTGGTGCTGCGCGAGCTGTTTGAGCAGCGCGCCGTCGCCACACCCGGCATCGAGCACACGCTGACTATTCACAAGCGGTGCATGCATAAAAGCTAACATATCCGCATAGGCTTGCTCAGCTAGGGCATCGGGCCACATCTGCGGTGGGCCGCCGTTGTCAGGGTAGATGCGTGCAAATGTCTCTGCAGAGTATGGCGTGATGATTTGAACATGCTGACAGTGGGTGCACTGGGCTATTTGGGCTTGAGCCACATATCGAGTGAGTGCATTGTTATTAGTCTCCCAATCGCCGTAAGTTAGCGTATCAATATTATCCCAGTCATCGTGTTGGCAAATCTGGCAGCTTTGCTGCGCCATGCCATCAACTGCGCTTAAATCAACGCAATACGGATCGATAATGTCCCATTTCGCAGCCCGAGCAATTCGGTGCATATTAACGCGCGTTTCGGCCAGCAGCGGTGTCAATACCAGCGGATGTGACCATGCGTCCAAATTGCTAGAGTCTTGGATCACGGCATCACACCACTGATGCTGTGCATAGTCACGGTCAAACAACACCACCTGCCCATTTTGTATTAATGTTTTAAGCGCAGCATTGTGCTCAACACATTGGTACAGATCTGCACCTACGCCCCATAACCCAATTTTGGGATGGTGTTGACACAAGTTGATAACTTGCTTTGCAAACTGTTGATATAGCGTAGTTCGCTGGGCAAGCTGGGCGGTGACGGCAGGTGCGGCTGTGTGGTGTAGCTTGGGTAGCGTTTGTGCTTGCTGTGATTTCAACAACACCTGCAAGCGCGGTATATAGCCGGTGCGCAGCTGCCTTTCTTTGACTACTGTTAATCCGGCACGGGCGGCGAAGGCGTGCAGTGAATCGCGGGTAAAATAGTGAATATGCTGTAAATTGATCAAGTTTGCTTGGCCAATCAGGGAGGTTGGCAAATTCTCGGTAAAATCCGGCACCTCAATAAAAATATGCCCTTGAGGGCCTAACTGTTTGGCGAGTGCACGCAAAAACGCTGCCGGATCCAGCACATGCTCAAGCGTGTGTGAGGCACATACCAGATCCATCTGAGCCTCCCATAGCGGCTGTGATGGGAGATGGTTGAGATCCGCATGTTGATAGTGAATGCGTTCAAAAGAATGACGCGGGTTAAAATCGGCACCGTATAGCGAGGCTTCTGGATAATATTTTGCAAATGCTTGCAAGAGTGCGCCCGGGCCACAGCCAAAATCTGCAATATGGTCAGGCGTTGCCTGTTCAGAGGCACAAAACTCCACCATATTACGATAGGGAGCGTCGCTGCCGACAAGTTGTTCATGCCACATCACCGCCTCTTGCGCGGAGTGAAAATATAGGTCGTGAAAGGTGTGCTCAGTATATTCATGGAGCATCTGCACGTGGCCACATGTGCACTTACCAAGCGCATAATCTTCGCTGCGGCGCTGCATGTGCGCTAGTTGCTGGCTATCTGTTGCTGCTGTTGCAGTCGACCAGTTGCCAAACGGAAACTGTCCAATCACCTTGCTGATCTTGGTACCACACAGTGCACATGTTGCTGGCATAACGCGTCCTTAGTTGGTGATGCCGCCATCAATAGTGATGGTCTGGCCGGTGATAAACGCTGCCTCGTCGGAGAGTAAAAACAGCGCCATTGGCGTGATATCAGCTGTGGTGCCTAAACGCTGGAGCGGCGTGCGACGAATAATCTGCTCGCGTTTTTTATCACTTAAACTGCTCGACATTTCGGTATCGAGATAGCCTGGGGCGAT